>PMOV01000188.1:0-269 GCA_003161195.1 Acidobacteriota bacterium
GGCCGTCCCGCCGAATTCGGCAGAAAAATCGGCGAAATGACGCGCGAGCTGTTACGCCTGCCGCGTCCCATCGCTTTCACCAAGCTCATCGAAGAACACCGCCTCGACGCCTCCGCTGCGGAAAATCTGCTGAATTATCTAACCGAACAAGCCGCCGCCACCACGCGCATTCCCAGCGACCAGGACATCGTCATCGAAGTCTGCCGCGATGAAATGGGCGACCGCCGCGTCTGCGTGCTAACGCCCTTCGGCAGCCCCATCCACGCTCC
>PMOV01000188.1:305-6319 GCA_003161195.1 Acidobacteriota bacterium
AAATTCCGCGAAGCCGCCGGCCGCGCTCTGCTCCTGCCCAAGCGCCGGCCGGGAATGCGCGCCCCACTCTGGCAGCAGCGCAAACGCGCCGCCGACCTGCTCGCCGTCGCCGCCCAATTTCCCTCCTTCCCCATGCTGCTCGAGGCCTATCGCGAATGCATTCGCGATGTTTTCGATTTGCCCGCAGCCGCTGGGATTCTCGCCGCCGTGCAGCGCGGCGCCATCCGCGTCACCCACCTCGAGTCGCGGCAGCCTTCGCCCTTTGCCGCCTCGCTGCTGTTTTCCTACGTCGCCAACTACATCTACGAAGGCGACGCCCCGCTCGCCGAGCGCCGCGCGCAAGCGCTTTCCATTGATCAGTCGCAGCTTGAAGAATTGCTCGGGGACAGCGATTTGCGCGAACTGCTCGACGCCACCGCGCTCGACGAAGTGGAAGCCCGCCTGCAAGCCCTGGAACCGGAATATCGCGCGCGCCACGCTGACGGCGTGCATGATCTGTTGCTAAAACTTGGCGACCTTTCCGCGGACGAAACCGCCGCCCGCAGCGAGTCCGCGGAAATTTCCGCCACCGTCTCCGACTTGACGAACTCCCGCCGCGCCGTCCGCGTCCGCATCGCCGGAGCCGAGCGTTACATCCCCGCCGAATATGCTTCGCGCTATCGTGACGCCCTCGGAACGCCGCTGCCGCCCGGCCTCGCCGAGGCCTTCCTCGGCCGCACGGAAGATCCCCTGCGCGAAATTCTGCGGCGTTACGCCCGCACCCACGGACCTTTCACCACTTCTGAGGTTGCCACACGCTACGGCTTGCCACCCGCCACTGTCGAGACCGCCCTCCACGCGCTGCACGCCCTCGGCAAACTGCTCGAAGGACAATTCCGCCCCGGCGGCATGCATCGCGAGTGGTGCGATCCTGATGTATTGCAACTGATTCGCCGCAAAAGTCTGGCCCGCCTCCGCAGGGAAATCGAACCCGCCGAACAGCGCACCTTCGCTCGCCTCGCCGCACGCTGGCAAGGTGTCACCACCCGTCGCCGCGGCCTCGATGCCCTCCTAGACACCGTGGAAAACCTGCAAGGCGCCGCCCTGCTGGCCTCCGAACTCGAACGCGAAATTCTTCCCGCGCGCCTCGCCGACTTTCGCCCCGGCGATCTTGATACCATCCTCGCCGCCGGACAAATCGTCTGGGTCGGCCTCGAACAAGTCGGCGCTCGCGATGGTCGCGTGGCTTTATATCTCGCCGATTCGTTGCCCTTGCTCCTTCCGCCTGCGGAAGTTCGCCCTGAAACGCTGCCGCTCTCGGAAAAGGCCGGCATCATTCGCGATTTTCTTATGCGCAACGGCGCCTCATTTTTTGCCGCTGTCCACGGCGCGCTAGGCGCCGGTTTTCCCGGCGAAACGCGCGACGCCTTATGGGAATTGGTCTGGTCTGGCGCAGTTACGAACGACACCTTTCATCCGTTGCGCGATCTGCTGCGTCCTCGCGAAACGCGTCACGAGCGCGGCGCAGCTTCCGGTGCCCTGTCCGGCGATGGCGCTCCTGGTTCCCCGGAATTTCTTTGCCGGTTGCGTTCGCGCACCGCAGGCGGCGGAACAGCGCAGGGTCGTTGGTCGCTCGTCCAGCAGCACATCACCGCCCCTATCACCGTTACCCAATGGAGCGCCAACCTCGCGCAGCAACTCCTCGTGCGCCACGGCATTGTGCTGCGCGAAACCGCCAGCGCCGAAAATATCCCGCGCGGCTATCCGGCGATCTATCCCGCCCTGAAAACCATGGAAGACAGCGGATGGGTGCGCCGCGGCATGTTTGTTGCCGGCCTTGGCGCGGCGCAATTCGCCATGCCCAGCGCCGTCGATATGCTGCGCAGCTTGCGCCCGGATCCGCCTGCGCCGGAAGCGTTGTATCTCACCGCCACCGATCCCGCCAATCCCTACGGCGCGCTGCTCCCTTGGCCTCAAAAAGAGCCTCAGAACGAATCGGACTCGCTGCCGTCCATGTCCCGCACGCGCGGCGCCGGCGTCATCTTGATCAACGGCGAGCTGGCGGCATTTTTCCGCCGCCAAAATCCCGCGCTGCGCATCTTCCTGCCCGAATCCGAGCCGGAGCGCACCTCGTGCGCACGCGAACTCGCCAAAAAATTCGCCGAAGTCGCCATTCGTCGCCAGGGCCGCAAAACCGGCCTGCTCATCGGCGCCATCAACCACCGCCCGGCGCGCGAACATTTTCTCGCTCGGTTTCTCGAAGAGGCCGGCTTCGTCAATACCGCGCTGGGTTTTCAGATGCGTAGACTCTCGCCTATCCCCATGCCGGAACCTACCGCCAAGGAGGACGCTGGCGACGACGCCAGCGACGACGCCAACGACCTCGACGAAAACGATCCAGAAATCTCAGGGACCGCCTGATGCCCGAAGGCGACACCATCTTCCGCGCGGCCCGCACCTTGCATCGCGCCCTCAGCGGACAAATCGTCACCGGCTTCGATAGCGTGCTCCCTAAGCTGACGCGTGTCGATTTCGATAAGCCTCTAACGGCCCGCACCGTCGAAAAAGTCGCCTCCCATGGCAAATGGAACGTCATGCATTTTTCCGGCGACCTCATCCTTCTCACGCACATGCGCATGAGCGGCAGTTGGCACATCTACAGACCGGGCGAAACCTGGCAAATACGTCCCATCCACATGCGCATCGTGCTGAAGACGGAAAAAATTTGGGCCGTGGCCTTCCATGTTCCGGTCGCCGAATTTCACACCGCCGATACGTTGCGTCGCCGTGAAGGTTTCAGAACACTTGGCCCGGACGTACTGGCCGCTGAGTTCGACGCCAACGCGGCAGCAGCCAATCTCCGCGCTCTCGCCGATCTCGAAGTTGCTCCGGCGCTGCTCCAACAATCGACGCTCGCAGGCATCGGAAACGTTTTCAAGTCCGAGGTTTGTTTCGCCTGCGGCGTGCATCCCTTCCGCAAAGTGTCGAGCTTGCGCGACGAAGAAATCGCCTGCCTCATGTCCACCGCGCGAAGATTCCTGCTAGCAAATGTCACCGAAGCCTCAGGCGACCAAATGGTCACTTACGCCGGCATGCGCCGCACCACTGGACGTTCCGACTTCTCCGCCAGCCTGTGGGTCTATGGCCGCAGAGGGGAAGCCTGTCGCAACTGCGGCTCGGCGATTCAGTCCTACAAGCAGGGCCTCGAAGCGCGCACCACTTTCTGGTGCCCGCAATGTCAGCTCATGAACCCGGCACAAGCGCTGCGTAAATCCGTTTCCGGCCGGGACTGATACCGGAACTCCACCATGCGCAGCTTTGTGCAAACCGCCGACGCCGTCGCCGCCACCGCCAAAAAAACGGAAAAATCTCGTCTCATCGTCGAACTCTTCCGCTCGCTACCCGTTCCCGATGCCGCCCTCGCCGCCCGCTTCCTCTCCGCCCAGGCCTTTCCGCGTCATGACGAACGCACGCTCGGCGTTGGCGGAGCCCAACTCACCCGCCTCATTGCCGAACTGGCCGGCAAATCCGGCGAAAATCTCTGGAGCGACTATCGCAAGCACGGCGACCTCGGCGACATGGCCGAAGAGCTGCTCCGCGAATCGCGCAAGCAAGGAGATTTGCCGCTCAACGAAGTGGCGCGGCTTTTCGCGGACCTCGCCGCTGCACGCGCACAAGTCCAGAAGTCGGAGCGGCTCGTGCGAGCCTTCGCTCGCGCCAGCGCGGGCGACATAAAATACATCGTGAAACTGATCACCGGCGATTTGCGCATCGGCGCGAAAGAAAGCCTCGTCGAAGAGGCCATCGCTGCAACATATGAGAGGCCGTTGGCCGAAGTGCGCCGCGCCAATATGCTCACCGGCGATATCGGCGAGGTGCTCACGCTGGCGGCAGAAAATAAGTTGGCATCTGCGGCCGTACGTCTGTTTCACCCTCTCGGATTTATGCTCGCCGCTCCCGTGGATACCGCGGATGAGCTTTTCGACGCTGCCCTCAAGGAAGCGGAAACCCCCGCGTTGCTGGTCGAGGAAAAGTACGACGGCATCCGCGCGCAAGTCCACAAAAGCCGCGACGGCAAAGTAAAAGTTTTCTCCCGCACCCTCGATGAAGTCGTGGAATTTCCCGAGCTGGACCAACCGCTCGCGGCACTGCCGGGCGAACTGATTCTCGACGGCGAAATTCTCGCGTGGCGCGGCGCGCGCCCGCTGCCCTTCACCGAACTGCAGAAACGCCTCGGCCGCAAACGCGTCGACATGTGGATGCAGCACGACCTGCCGGTAAAATTCGTGGCCTTTGATCTTCTCTTCCAGGACGGCGCGCTTCTGCTCGACGAACCGCTTACGCAACGAAAGATCCGCCTGGATAAAATATTCGTCGGCGCGGCGGATGCACTGCGCACAACGATTCCCACCGAGTGCCGCTCCGCGCAGGAAGTGGCGCAAGCCTTCCGCAAATCGCTCGCCGCTGGCCACGAAGGCATCGTGGCCAAAGTCGCCGGTTCGCCCTACGCCCCAGGCCGCCGCGGCGGCTTCTGGTTCAAACTGAAGGAACCCTTCGCCACGCTCGACGTGGTGATCACCGCCGTCGAGTACGGCCACGGCCGGCGCCACAAAGTCCTCTCCGATTACACCTTCGCGGTCCGCAACGGCGACAACTTACTTAACATTGGCAAAGCCTATTCGGGACTCACCGACGCGGAAATTCTCGAGTACACGGAATATTTTCTGCAGCACACCATCGAGGACCAGGGCTACCGTCGCATCGTCGAACCAAATATTGTCCTGGAAGTGGCCTTCAACAATATCCAGAAATCCAGCCGCCACGAGAGCGGCTACGCCCTCCGCTTCCCGCGCATCGTCCGCCTGCGCGCAGACAAACCCGTCTCCGAGATCGACACCATCGCCACCGTCGCAATACTCTTCGCCCGCCAAACCCAATAACCTGAAGCACTTACCTCACTGTCAGACTGAGCCCTCCGCTTGCGCCAAAGTTATTGGGGAGTGGGATTGGGTATACGTATGGGTATTTCGTATGGTTATCAAAGGCAAGGAGTTGCGGGCGGAGCAATTCATATCGTTATCAAAATACAGGGGTTAGAATTGATGGTTTTAGCGATGCTTGCATCGTTATCAAGATTAAGGACTTAGGTGTACGGCGGGGGTGGGACAGCCGTTTATCGCGTTTGCAATGAATGGGTTGCGGAAGACCTTCGCCGACGGTGCAAAAACGATGGCTTCCCTTGTTTCGCTTCCGGCCTTAACTTCCCATTTGGACTAGACGTCGGCGCGCTCGGAGCCGCGGTCGTCGCGGAAAAAATAGGCGCAACCGCCAAGCACAATGGCGAAAAAGGCTGCGACTCCGGCCAGCATCGCGAACGCTCCGTAGTCCACCCGCGCGCCGGGAAAAGAGACGAAACGCTGCGACCAGATTGGCGCGTAGCCGAGAGCGTTGTGGGCAGCGGAACTTCCGGATGGCGTAGTCGTCCAAGGGGCCAGACTGCAGAGGATCGTCAGACCGACGACAAAGGCCAACAGCGTCACGCGATAAAAGGTTTTCAAGACGGGGCTCCAGTCTAGTTGCTGTGAAACAACAGATCCTCGAGCGCCAGCCGCCGGACCTGCCAGAAATCCAGCCGTTCCTTATTCACATTCATCTGGCACTCGCCTTGATGGTTGAAGCTCAGGGTCACGTCAAACATCGGCTCACCGAGATCGTTGCGAACCAAAATAGCGTGCTCGGCGAGCCGAAAACTCACAACCTTTTTTACATTGTTAGCTTCCAGCGTCACCGCGAAGCCATCGTCATGGTCGGCGACGGAAAATTCGTAAACCGCGAATTTCGGACGCAAGTTGTTGCGCTTTTTTACGTCCTCTTCCACCTGCAACCGCAACGTCTTGAAAATCGCCGGAAGCGAACAGGCGAAACGCTGGCTTACCCAGTCAAACTTCGGTTGGTTGGCTTGCCCATTCTCCGCATGTTTTTCCGTGTTGTCGGCCACACATTCACCTCTGGCAGCGCGCGCAAGCCACGCGCAT
>PMOV01000275.1:0-4339 GCA_003161195.1 Acidobacteriota bacterium
GCGCTCTAGCCACCTGAGCTACAGGCCCACGGGAAAACTGCGCGGCGCTTGCCCGCAGTCTTTTCAGTTTACGATGCCTCACACGGAATCGCAACGCCCGCAATAGCCAAGAGTTCGTCCGGCGGCTACGGCCTCGGCCCGCCGCTCCACGTTGCGCCTCGAAAATTGGCATACTTCCTCCGATATGGGCGCGATTTAGCTGACACACCCGCTGCTGCCCGGGCGACGCCACCATGCCCGCCATAATCATCCGCTCCGCCACCGACTGCGACATCCCCGCCATGGTGGACCTGCGCGCCCGCGAGTGGGAAACCGCGGCCTATTGGCAGACCCGCATCACCGCCTATTTGAGCGGACAACTCTCTCCGCAACAGGCTCTACCCGCACGTGCCGCCTTCGTTGCCGCCGCCCCCGATGCGCGCGTCG
Source organism: Acidobacteriota bacterium (assembly GCA_003161195.1). Classification (GTDB taxonomy): domain Bacteria; phylum Acidobacteriota; class Terriglobia; order Acidiferrales; family UBA7541; genus Acidiferrum. The sequence goes on from PMOV01000275.1 coordinate 427, forward strand.
TTGGATTCGTCGCCGGACACCTCACCAAGCGCTTCGCCTGCGACGCCGAACTCGAATGGCTCAACGTCGCCGAATCCCACCGCGGCCAAGGCCTCGCCGGCCGGTTAGTCGCCGCCATGGCCACTTGGTTCATCGCCCAAAACGCCATCCGCGTTTGCGTCGACCCCGGAACCGCCCTAGCCCGCCGCCTCTACGCCCGCCTCGGAACCCAACCCTTGAATCCCCACTGGCTGTATTGGCCAGACATTCGCCAGTCATTTCCGACCCCCAAATAGCCCCCGCCACATCGAAATCGCGGTAACAAAATCACCCAAAATCGCAAATTACACCACGCGCCGCGCACGCCATTTCCGAGGTTCTCTAATGAAGTTTGCACCCTTCCGCCCGAACCGAGCCAAACACCCGCTCAGTCTTTTCAATAACTTACCAATCGCTATAGAATAAATCACGATTTTACTTGACAATCTAAGTAAATTCTGCGACGCTGCTTGCGTAAAGAAGTGCGTCCAGGCCCAGCCATCGGGTTTTGGCCTCTAAGTAGCACATGCACTCCTGCCTGTGCGCGGCGTAACCCGACACTGAAGCTCCGCAAAGCAACGCAACGCGGACAGTTTAGCCCTGAGAATGCCGATCACCGTATTGGCCGCCTTCCACGTCCGTACTCCCGCATCTGTTGAGAAGAAAATCCTGAAGGACGGCAACCAGAGAAGGTAACCAAATTACAAACAAAGCACTCCCATAACCCCAGCAGAATGAACACTTCCAAATCTGCATCAAAACAGGGGACTTTAACCACCAATAGAATGAACACTTACGAAAAAACCTAAGGGGGCGGGCCCGCGAAACGCACGCTACCAGCGCTACTGCACAAACCCCACATTCGGCGTCGGGCCGCCTTCTGGCGCTTCCTTAATCGCCCCAAACTGCGCCTCATACCGCGCCAAATTCTCTCCCAGCGCTCGCCAGATCCGCTTGGCGTGACCGGGACTCACAATGGTGCTGCTCATCAGCTTCCCCTGCGCGCCATTCGGGAAAATATAAATGAAGTTCAGCGTAAACTCTTCGAGGTTGTGGTGAATCATCACCAGGTTGCTGTACTGCCCTTGCAGCTCCTTCTCATCCGCCTTGATCTGTACTTGTCCCGGCTGTTGCGCTGGCCGCTGCTCGTCCATAACGTTGCGCTCCTAAGTTCCATCTCACGCTGCTAAATCGCGCCTCGAAGTTATCACAAGCCGCCGACCCGCGCTCGTTCGCCACGCCCGCTTCTATGTATCCTGCACTGCAGGTGGAATCTCGTGCCGCGCAGCGCAGTTGCATGAGCCTCGCGAAGTGGGTTGCATGAGGCAGTTGCATGAGAAATACTGCGCGAAATCATGCGAAACATAACGCAATAAATCAGCAAGCAGTCATTGACTCCGTCCCATGTTAAGTGTAGTTTATTAGGAGAGTTTAGCGTAGTTAACTATGTCGAGCGCACTTCCACCCGAACTCGAGACAGCCGCTTCTGCACGTGCCGCGATGCGCGTGCCGCTCCCTCCAATAACCTCCGCCATCCGCAACCCCTCGTTGCCAGAAGCGCACCGCAGCATCCCCATCGTTTCCACCGCTTCCTGGCTCAGGAAACTCTTCGCCTTCGCTGGTCCTGGTTATCTCGTCGCTGTCGGCTACATGGATCCCGGCAATTGGGCCACCGACCTTGCTGGCGGCTCCAAGTTCGGCTATCGCCTGCTCAGCGTCGTGCTCATCAGCAACCTCATGGCGATGTTTCTGCAGGCGCTGTCCGCCAAGCTCGGCATCGTCACCGGACGCGACCTCGCGCAAGCCTGCCGCGAACACTACTCGCGCCGCACCAGTTTCCTGTTGTGGATCGCCTGCGAAATAGCCATCGCCGCCTGCGACCTCGCCGAAGTCCTGGGCTCTGCAGTGGCGCTGCAACTCCTCTTCGGCTTGCCGCTGCTCGCCGGCGTGCTCATCACCGCGCTCGACGTGCTCATCGTCCTGGCGCTGCAAGGCCGCGGCTTCCGCCTCATCGAAGCCTTCGTCATCACGCTGATCGCCAGCATCGCTGCCTGTTTCGCATACGAACTGCTCATCGCGCGCCCCATCTGGGCAGACGCCGCGCGCGGGTTCGTTCCGCATCTCGAAGTCCTGCGCAACCGCGAAATGCTGTACATCGCCATCAGCATCCTCGGCGCCACGGTCATGCCCCACAATCTGTATCTGCATTCCAGCATCGTGCAGACCCGCGCCTTCGGCTCCGGCCTCCGCGACAAGCGCGAAGCCTTGCACTTTGCCTGGATCGATTCCAATCTCGCGCTCGGCATCGCGCTGTTCATCAACGCCGCCATTCTGGTCCTCGCTGCCGCCGCCTTTCACACGCGCGGCCTGCACGATGTCGCCGAAATCTCAGGCGCGTACAAACTGCTCAGCCCCGTGCTGGGCGCCAGCCTGGCCAGCACCGTCTTCGCCTGCGCGCTGCTTGCCTCCGGCCAGAACTCCACGCTGACCGGCACGCTGGCCGGACAAATCGTTATGGAAGGCTTTCTGGACATTCGCCTGAAGCCTTGGCTGCGCCGCCTCATCACCCGCGCTCTGGCCATCATCCCTGCGGTGCTGGTCATCGCTATTGCCGGCGAAGAGAAGGTCACCTGGCTCATCATCCTCAGCCAGGTAATTCTCAGCTTCCAGTTGCCTTTCGCCGTAATTCCGCTCGTGCAATTCACGAGCGACCGCAACAAGATGGGCGAGTTTTGCAATTCCCGCGCCACCGTGGCCGTCGCGTGGCTCGTCGCCGCCGCCATCCTCTTCTTCAACTTCGAGTTACTCTACTTGACGTTCCGCGCCGCGTAAGCTTTGCCAGCGCGAGTGCGGTTGTCGCTGGTCTGCGACGGCAGCAGTCTTCGCGACCACGCAGCACGCGCAGATCGCGAGCCGCGGCGCGGCAGACGCGATAACGCCGCGCGAAAAACTGTGCCAAAATTAAAGCACCCGCTATGACCGCTACCGCTCCAGGCAGTCGCAGGATACGCAAGATCCTCTTCGCTGCCGTACTCGCGCTGGCGGCTATTGCGTTGGTGTTGGCCGCGCGCGAAAAGCCCAAGTGGAATATTCCCGACGAAGCCAAGCAGATGAAGAATCCGCTGCGCCCTTCTGCCGCCGCGCTGCAAGCGGCGAGCGACCTGTATCTCGACAACTGCGCGCAATGCCACGGCGAACACGGCAAGGGGGACGGCCCGGAAGCCAACATGTACGATCCGCTGCCCGCGGATCTGAGCAACCGCAAATTCAACGACAGCCTCACCGACGGCGAAATCTTCTACCAGATCAGCGAAGGCAAAAAACCCATGCCCGCGTTCAAGCGCCGGCTCACGGAGGAGCAGCGCTGGCAACTGGTTTTCCTGGTGCGTTCGTTCGCCGCCCCGCCTGCTCCCGCACCGGCCACTGCGCCGCCTCCCGCGACCACGCCGCCCGCAAGGAAGTCGCCGCCGAATCCGTGATGTTCCATGCGTTATGTGACGCGGTTTTGCCGCATGAATAACAGATGCGCTCCTGGCGGACACGCGGTGCCGAGATGGGACGCAGCATGCCGCGCCCCTACAAGAGCACGTCGTTAGAGCAAATCTTCGGCGCTTGCTTGGTCCGCTTTTTAGCTATACTCCTCGCACCAAATCCTAGCCTTTGCGAGGAATCGCATGCGTCAGTTCGGATTCGCAGTCGTTTTCGCCGTGATCATCGCGTTGCTGGCCACGCCGCTCGTCGCCGCGCCGGCACCTGCCCCGCCAGCTACGAGCGCGCCTGGCGCGGTGCATTGCGCGCACCTGCTGGATGTACGCTCCGGCGAAATCCACGATGACCAGACCATCGTGTTCGCCGCCGACGGCACCATCACCAGCGTTGGCCCGGCCAAAGCCGC
>PMOV01000275.1:4393-9758 GCA_003161195.1 Acidobacteriota bacterium
GGCTATACGGACGTGGCGCTGCGTGACGCCATTAATGACGGCGATGTGGAAGGCCCGCGCATGCTGGTCTCCGGGCCGCCGCTCGGCATCACCGGCGGCCACTGCGACGATAATCTGCTGCCGTACGAGTATCACCACGTGGCGGAAGGCGTGGCGGACGGCCCGTGGGCGGTGCGCACCAAGGTGCGCGAAACCGTGAAGTACGGCGCGGACTTGATCAAGGTGTGCGCTTCAGGCGGCGTGCTCAGCAAAGGGGACCAACCCGGAACGCCACAATACACGCTCGAAGAACTGACGGCCATCGCTGAAGAAGCGCATAAACTCGGACGCAAAGTCGCGGCGCACGCGCACGGGACGCAATCCATCAAGGACGCTATCCACGCAGGCATCGATACCATCGAGCATTCGAGCCTGATCGACGACGAAGGCATTGCGCTCGCGAAGCAACACGGCACGTATCTGGTGTTCGACATTTACAACGACGACTTTATTTTGCAGGAAGGCGCGGCGGCGGGCATGCTNNCCGCACGGCGACAACGCCAAGCAGTTCGCGAAGATGGTGGAGTGGGGCATGCAACCCATTGACGCGATTCGCGCGGCCACGCTGAGTTCGGCGGACGCCATGGGCTGGTCCGCCAAAGTCGGCGCGCTCGAGCCGGGCCACTACGCCGACGTAATCGCCGTGGAAGGGAAGAGCCCGTTGGCGGATGTGACCGTACTGCAGTCGGTGCAATTCGTAATGAAGGGCGGCGTGGTGGTGCGCAACGATCTGGGACGCAACTGATTTCGGTGGCACAGGCAAGAGTACCGGTGCCGGCAAAATCTTAGGCCGAAGAGTAACGAAAAGAGGGCCGAAAGAAATCGGCCCTCTTTTTGTGCGCAGCGAGTTTTACGCTGTTGCGGTTTTTACTTGCTGCAGCGCGGCGGCGACTTCGTTCAGGTCCGGGACCACGGGAATGTCGTAGTTCTTGACCCAGGCCACTTTGCCGTCTTTGTTCACGATGATGATGGACCGTCCGGTGATGCCTTTTTCCGGCAGATATACGCCGTACTTTTCCGACATGGCGCCGCGCGGGTGAAAGTCCGCCAACAGGGAATAACGGATGCCCATTTTTTCCGCGTAGGCTTTGTGCGACCACACGCTGTCCACGCTGACGCCGAGCACTTCCGCGTCCAGCGTCTCGAACGCTTTCATCTCGTTCACCATGCAGGCGTGTTCGTTGGTGCAAACGGGACTCCAGTCCAGTGGGTAAAACACCAGGACGACGTTCTTTTTGCCGGCAAAATCCGAAAGTTTGATTTCTTTTTGCTCCTGGTTTTTCAGTGTGAAATCCGGCGCTGCACTGCCTACGGCGATGCTCATGTAAGGTTCCTCCGGTCGATGTGAGTCGCAGCAAGAATAGCATCGCGGACGGAGCATCTCCACCCGGAGGCAGGAAGCAGGTTGAAGTGTGGGCAGGCGGCTGGTTTACTGTGGTGGGGCACAAAAGCGCACAGACTGATGTGTGCTACAAAAAGCATGACGCTTGCTCAACTGGTCGCGCGTTATCTGGAACTGGCTGGGCGGTTTGGCGCGCCGGTGGCGCTTTCGGCTTTTGGATTGACGGGTGCCGAGGTGGAGAAGGTTTTCTCCGGCTACAACGAGGACTACCACATCAGCCGNNATTTTTGCGATCATTTCCAAATGAAAGACCCGCTGGCAGGATGCCGGTTCTACGACGCCGTTGCACAGCGAAACATTTCTATGATTTGTCGCTGATGCCGCGGGACCAACCGAGAATTTGTTCGCGCAGCGTATTCAAGCTGTTGGTCATGCGATCGGCTTCCACGTTGACTAGTGCGTAGCGTTCGGTGTGCGGGTCGCCTATGGCGACCAGGCGATTGTGATCCTCGCGCAGATTGGGAAAGGCATTGTCCGGGGGGCGCGTGCCGCGCAACGCGCCCACGAGCAGCGAGAGCGTCGCATCAAGATCATCTGCAAATTGCTTGAACGGGGGACGCGCCGGCACCGCCGCGGTCAGCTGCCAGCCGGCGTCGAGCGCCATCACCGCGTGTATGAAGCGGTGCGAGCTCGCGAGNNTCGATGGCGCGCGCGTCCCAATCCGCGCCGCGAAGATAGCTGCCGGCGAGCACGAGAAAATAGTCGCGATAGGATTCGAGCATGCGCGCCATTTGTTCGGCGAAGCGCGTGCGTTCCCAGGTGGGCCAGACCCAATAGGCAAGCAGGGCCAGCGCGCCGCCGGCGGAGGTGTTGATGCCGCGCGCCCAGATCACATCTTTTGGCGCGATGCCGGCAATGGCGATCAACAGAACCACCAACGCGCTGACGGCGATGCCGAAAATGCCATAGTTCGCCGGGCCTACCCAGCGCAGCAGAAAAGTGAAAAGGAAAATCAACAAAATCTGCGAGGTCACGTTGATGGGCAAAAAGTGAAAGAGCGCGGTGGCGAGGAACAGGCCCACGATGGTGCCGGCAATGCGCAGCAAGCCGCGACTGAAGGTGACGGCGAATTCCGGCTTCAGCACCAGGACGATGGTCATCGGCAGCCAGTAGGAGCGCTGCCAGTAAAAGCCGCGGCCCAACGCTTCGCCGATAGCGGTCATCGCCGCGAGGCGCACGGCGTGACGAAAAGCGGAAGATTCGAGCGTGAGATTGGCGCGCAGCGTGGCGTACCATCCGCGAAAACGCAGCGAGAGCGGCTGGCGCGATTCCTGTCTGTCGAAATCGGCTTGTCCCGCGGGGGTGTTGTTGGCGGCGAGATCCATGGCGGCGCGTAATTGACCGCCGAGGGCATCCATCTGGAAAGCGGTGTCGCGTGCGACGGCGGCGAAAAAGTTGGAGGGCGCCTGTGACAGTTCATGGCGCAACTGCTGTGCGAGGCGCCGTAGTTCACCAAAATGGCTGCGCGCATTGGCGAAGGTGTCCGCAGTGAGCGCAGCAGCGATGGCTCGCAGTGCGCCCGCGGCCAGCGTGAGCGCTTCCTGCGCAATCGCCACGGCACGTTGGCCGGCGCTTTCGCGCTCCATGCGCAAACGCAAGCGCGTCAATATCAGAATGCTCAGGCGGATGCGTTCGGCCTGATTTAATAGCGCGCGGAAACGCAAGGCCTCGACGCTCTGGTCGGTCTCCAGGCCGGAGATGATGGCCTGCGCAGCGTCGGTTTCGGCGCTGGCGGCGGGCGCGTTGGTGGGAAGGAGGGGCGACTCCGCGATGCTGGCCAACTGCCTAAAGAGCATGGCCAGTGTGCGGCGTTCGGGTTCGTAACGCTGCACGGACCACAGCGCGACGCTGAGTGCGGCCTGGAATAATCCGCCGCCGAGCGCGAGCGCGCCGGAGATCAACGCTTGGCGCGTGGTGAGCGGCTGGGCCGCGTAGATCAAGAGAGAGACGAGGCTGATCACGCCGATATCGCTGGCAGTGACGCCGAGGGCGACCATCATGCCCGCAGCAAAAGCCCACACCGTGGCGATGCCGATGGCCAGCGCGCTGTGCGGTCCGGAAAGTGCGCCGAGCAAAACCGCGAGGGCACAGAGTACCGCAGACGCGACCATGCGGCGGGCGCGGCGGGGGTAGGGATCGCTGCCATCGGAATAGGCGACGTTGAGCGCGCCGCTGGAGACGACGAGCCCTCCGCGCGGCATGCCCAGGGCGTAACCGGCGATGAGCGGGAGCGCGACGCCGGCGGCGTTGCGCAGCGCGCGATTCGCGGACATTTTGCTGTGGTCGAAGCGCGCGAGCACGCGCCAGAAGGATTGATGGGCGAGGCCAGGTGGGACAGGCGACGCTTGCGTGGCGGCTTGCAGAGGAGGAACGAGTGGCTCGGCATCAGGCATGGACACTCAGGATAAACGAAGCGGCGAGTGCAATGCTTTAAAAGCGACTCAAGGGAACCAAACTCAAAGCAAAGTCGAAAGCGCCCCAGAGGCGGCCGCTACCAGCGCGTGCCGTGGAGTAACGACGGCAAAGTGAATGTCGGCGAAATTTCCTTGCGCTTGGACCAGTCGTGATAACTGTGGCACTCGAAACAGCGAGATTCGGCGTGGTCGGGTCCGGGCGCGTGGCAGGTCTGGCACGTGGCGATGCCGGGCATGAGCAGGTCTGTTGTGAGCGTGCTGGTCAGCGCTTTCTCGTGGCAACTGGTGCAGGTAAAACCTTCGTGGCGTTGGTGATCGAATTTGGCGTGGGGCATCCACTGCGCGGTGGTGTTGGCCGGCGCGACGACTGGCAGCGTGGCGGCCGAAGTGGCGACCGCGGGAGCTACGGCATTTCCTGCAACGGATAGCGCGTGGCATTGCAGACACGTTTTGCGCCACAACAGTTGCTCAGCGTCGGCGGTGCGTTCAGCGACCCACTGCGCGGGAGAGAGAACGCGAACGGCCGGCGGCGGAATTTTTTCGGCCAGGTCGCGATTCGGGTCTGGCACCACGCGAACTTCGGCGGGATGCGCAGCGATGTATTGCGTGAACTTGCTGACGAGGAACTGGTGGACCACTTGCGGCTTGTCGTGCGGCACGCCTTCGTCAAAGCGTTTATCGAAGGTGAGCAGGTGGCACGAGGCGCAGGCGGTGGCGAATTTCACCGGGGCCATTAGCTCGCGGCCGGAGGCGGCGTTGCGGCGGGGCAATGTTTCGGCGCGCACAAGCAGGAGTTCATCGGACGGGTGATAACTGGTGGAAGCGTCGCGATAGTGCGCGTCGCCGTAGGTCATGTCGGCGGGAGCGGCGGCAGGGCGGTGACAATTGCCGCACGCGAGCTGCACCATGGGGCCGCGCGGGCCTCGGCGAATCGATTTCATGTGCAGCGCGTGATTCAGCTTGATGGTGCCGTGATCGATCGGGGGCGCGCCGGAAGAAGCGCGCAGCGCCGCGAATTCGGGATGGCCCCCGGTGAAACTTGCTACGGCGTTTGCGTAATTTGAGGTGCCACCGGCGGCTTTGAGGTCGGAGTGACACTGCGTGCAATTTGCGTTGCTGGCGGCGAGGAGATTCACGCGACCGCGGTGCTCATCGTGGCATTCGGAGCAGGCGACCTGCTTGATGGCGACGTGGTGATGAATGGGGCCGTCGTGGCAGGCGAGGCAGGCGCTGTCGGCGGTTTTTTGCTCGAAGAGGCCGGCTTTTTGCAGATGGCAGGCGGCGCAATTGTTGGACAGCACGGCGTGGGCTTCGGACATGCGGCCGCTGCTGTAGACGCGCGTGTCTTTGGTGAAGACCAGCCAGGCGATCCAGGCGAGGGCGATCGCCGGCGCAACGATGCTCAGAAAGAGCTTGGCGCGCTTCAGCGGCGTCGGCCGCTTGAAGTAGTTCAGGTCGATGCGCTGGGCGAGTTTTTTAGTTGTGCGTGTGCGCGCCAATATCGTTCACC
>PMOV01000152.1 GCA_003161195.1 Acidobacteriota bacterium
GAACAACCCAGTCTTTCCCTCGGCAATCCGGGGCTATTCAGCGATCCGGCGTACCTTGATCGCTTCGGGTTTATTCCTTTGCCTGCAAAATCCAGCAATGCCGAGCTACCGATTGGCTTCGCGCATGGAGGTACCGCGGAGGAGCCCTCCGGCGCGCCGTTTCTCAATCCTCAGACCAACAAGCCAATGACCTCGTTCGGTCTGACCTGTGCCGCTTGTCACACTGGTCGCCTCTGCTACCAGGGCAAGACGATTGTTGTCGATGGCGGGCCTGCGCTCACTAACATCAAAAATTTCCAGAAAGCTGTCGGCCTTTCGATCATCTACACGCATTGGGTCCCGGGCCGCTTTACCCGTTTCGCGGCGCGCGTCCTCGGCCCCAACGCCAGCGCCGACGCCCAGGCCGCCCTGCGAAAACAGTTCGATGCCGTATACGGCGGAGTCACCAATATTCACAAATTGGAATCTGCCGTCAAAGATCACACCGTGGACGAGGGTTTCACTCGTCTCGACGCGCTAACGCGCATCGGCAACACGGTCTTCGCTCTTGGCACGGCCGATCCTGCCACCGGCAAAATCCTGTATCCCGAAAATTTCCTTGGATACTCCGCACCGGTGCACTATCCGCGTATCTGGAATGCTTCGTGGTTCGAGTGGGTGCAGTACAACGCCTCGATTCAGGGGGTGATGACGCGCAACGCTGGCGAAGCTCTGGGCGTCCGCGCCATCATCAATCTCACCGGACCGCCGGACAAGCTGTACGCCTCATCCGCACAGATTGGCACCATCGACGAGCTCGAGAAATCGCTCGCCGGGGAAAATCCCTTCGATGCGCAAGGGCGGCCCTGCGACAAAACACCGAACTGCTTTAAGGGCCTCAATTCTCCCAAGTGGCCGGACAAAATTCTCCCGCCCGTCAACGCCGAGTTGGCCGCCAAAGGGGCGCTGCTGTACCGGGACCGCTGCCAGCGGTGTCACCTGCCACCGGTCTCCACTCCCGAGTTCTGGACCGCACCTGAATGGTCCGAACCGGATGCCGATGGGCAGCGTCTGCTCAGGTTGCACGAGCTTCCGCAGGAGGTCATCGGGACCGACGCCGCGCAAGCCACGGACATGAGGAATCGGAACGTCCAATTTCCCGCGACTCTCGGCATCACCGACGATTCTGGAAAGGTGGTTACTAGCGACGGCTTCGGCAAGGCGCTCGGCAAGGTCGTCACCAACACCACCGGCTATTGGTTTGACCATCAGAATCCGCCCACGCCCACTGCCGAGCGTCTGCGGATGAATGGTTCCCGCGGCGACGGTGTTCGCGCTCTGCTGATCTACAAAGCGCGCCCGCTCAACGGCGTGTGGGCCACTCCGCCGTACCTGCACAACGCCTCGGTGCCGAATCTGTACGCACTGCTTTCGCCCGTGAGCGAACGCCCTGTCACTTTCTATCTTGGCAATCGCGAGTACGATCCCGTCAACGTTGGCTATGGCACTGAGGAACTTGCCGGTGGCTTCCTCTTCGACACGAAAATTCGCGGCAACAGCAACGCCGGCCACGAATTCAACAACGGTTCCGGTCCGGGCATTATCGGTCCGCTTCTCTCGCCGGACGAGCGCCGCGCGATCATCGAATTTCTTAAGACTCAGTAACTCTCCCTAGCCGATCGGGCCAAAAGCAAATCCATCCATCGTCGCAAGGAGCCAGACATGAATCTCGCGCACGTAGTCTTGGGACGCAAAGCCTTCGCCAGAAACTATCTCGTTCTCACGTTCTTGGTGTTAGCAACCGTTGTTGCGTTAGCGGCGTGTAAAAAGAAAGAAGCAACCTCGAGCGCACCAAGCACCGGGGTAGCAACGATTCAGGCGGACGCTCCACTTTCCTCCGATGACGTCTCCATCCTGTTCCCTGCACCCAAGAGCGCTGCCGACTTCGCCAACCTCATTGCCGTCCGCGACATCACCACCCCGAACCCTCAGGACACCAGCAAGCGAGATCCGGTTTGGTCCGACTCCGCGTTCCAGCAGTTCATGACCATCGTCAATGGCCCGGCCGCCGCCGTGGGCACTAGCGCGCAAATTAATTTACCTTCCGAAGCGCGCACGATTGACGCCTGGTTTGTGGCCGGCATTCGCATTGATGCCGGTGCTCCCGGGTTTTCCAGCGACATTCAGGCGCAGTACGGCCAGCTTCCCGAGATTCGTCTGATTATTCAGCCCGTCCTCAAAAACGCTGACGGCAGCCCCAAAGCTCTGGACATCGCCGGGCATCTCATCTTCGACTTCATCAACCTCCCTCCGGATCCTCCTCCGGCAACGGACTGCTTTCCGCGCTTTCAGCCGGACGCCGCCGCTTTCAAATCCGTGGTCGCGGATGTAGTTGATTTGCGTACGCGTCTCAACAACGGGCAAATCGCGGGCCACCCCGTCTCGACTGCCGGCGTGCCACTGGGTGTTCACCCCGGCTTGGCAGATCCCGCCACGGCTAACAGCCTGCGCAACGAGCTACTGTCATTCCTCGAAAAACACGTCTCTGCACAACGTCTGGGTTCCATGGCCATCGCAGGCCTTCCCGCCAACGCTCCCGCGCCATGGATTTTCTTGTCGATCCTCGGGGACCGCAAAGGCGGGTTCGGCCCCGCGCATGGCCCGACCCTCGATGGAGCTCAACAATTCGCGCAAATGCTGACGCCAGCAGGAAGCCCGGGGCCCCGCGTGCTACCGGCACCCCATACCAACAACCTCAACGCCATCACTTGCAAAAATGCTGCTGTCTCCGTTACCAGCCTGCCCATTGCGCAGCGCAACGGGGTGGCTACTGCAACCGCATTTGCCTCCCCGGCGCCTTCCGCCGATCAGACGAAGCAAATACTCGACACTGTCGCCGATCCCACCAAAAGCTTTTTTTTCAATACCGATTGCATCAGCTGCCACACGGAAACGCGCCGCACTATGGACCTGCTGAAAGTCGCCGCCGTCCAAGGTATAGATAGCGCCGCGCTGCCCAACGGTCAGTGGGACGTTCGCAACTTCGGCTGGGGCGACGCCGCTGGCAAACCCGTGTTACAAGCGACCGTCACTCGTCGCACCGCCAACGAAACCGCCGCGGTCGTCGCCTTCATCAACGCCCACCGCTAATGGCCCAGCGCCCACGACGCGGTCTCGCACAAGCCAGGTTCCAACCAACTACCATTTGTGAAAAATGAAGAAAGCTCCGAAGGTAATGCAGGCGAACCCTGCGGCGTAGTTCCATTTGAATTTCTCGCCGAGATACAGCACCGAGAAAACCGAGAAGACCGTCAGCGTGATCACTTCCTGAATAGTCTTCAATTGCGCGGCATTAAATTCGTAGGAACCGATGCGGTTGGCGGGTACCTGAAAGCAATACTCGAAAAAGGCGATACCCCAGCTGACCAGAATCACCTTCCACAACGCTTCACTGCGATATTTCAGATGGCCGTACCAGGCAATGGTCATGAAAATATTGGAAATCGTCAGCAGCACAATGGTTCGCATGTACGGGCTCTCNNATGAACGCGGGGCGGTCTTAGTTTCGGGCGTTCCGGCACGGAGCAAGAAAAGCGTAGCGGATGTCAGACGTTAAGGGACAACGACACCAGGTCGGTGCGCTGGTGCGGCTGGATGGGCGGCATCTTCGAGCGGTCCACGCGATTGTAGGCGGTGTCGCGTTCCACGGGCACGCGGCCGGCGGCGCGAATCAGGCGTTCCAACTCGGTACGCGGCGTAAATTCCGACGTGCGTGCGCCCGCGTCGTGATAAATCTTCTCTTCCGCCACGGTGCCGTCCAGATCGCTGGCGCCAAAACGCTGCGCGATCTGCGCGATCGCCGGCGACAGCATGATCCAATACGCCTTGATGTGATCGAAATTATCCAGCATCAGGCGCGCCACGGCGATATTGCGCAAATCCGTGTAGCCGCTGGGATGCGGGATGTGCGAAAGCGCGGTATTGTCCGGGTGAAACGCCAGAGGAATAAACGTTACGAAGCCGTGCGTTTCGTCCTGCAACTCGCGCAGCTTCAGCAGGTGGTCGACGCGCTCTTCTTCCGTCTCCACGTGCCCGTAGAGCATGGTGGCGTTGGTGCGCAGCCCGGCCTGGTGGGCTTTACGCGCGATGCTCAGCCACATCTGGCCGCTGACCTTGTGGTCGCAGATAATTTTGCGCACGCGCGGGTGAAAAATCTCCGCGCCGCCGCCGGGCAGCGAATCCACGCCCGCTTCTTTCATCTGGCGGAGCGTTTCTTCGATGGATAGNNCGGGTGCAAGCCGCCGACGATGTGAAACTCCGTGGCGCCTTCGCGGACGCCTTGCTCGGCCCGCGCGTAAATCTCTTCCAGGGCAAACGTGTAGGCCCCCGGCGCGTTCGGATCGCGTCCAAAGGCGCACAGCTTGCAATGCGCCACGCAGACATTCGTTGGATTGATGTGCCGGTTGACGTTGTAATAGGTGATGTTGCCGTGGCGCTTTTCGCGGACGTGATTGGCCAGCCAGCCCACGGCCAGCAGGTCTGGCGTGCGATAGAGCAGGATGCCATCGTCCATGCTCAAGCGTTCGCCCGCCAGGACTTTCTCGGCGATGGGGGCGAGGCGCTGGTCGGTGAGGGTTAGTTCGGCCACGAAGTTATTGTATCAGGAAGCGGTTTCCGCGAGCCGCTTCGATGAATTGCTGATGGGGCGATACGTTCAAACTGTTCAAACCTTCCAAACCGCCGCGGCGGCGCCCCAGCAGAGCAAAAACGTGATGCTAATGTAGCCGTTCATGGCGAAAAACGCGGCATCCAGCTTGCTCAAATCGTTGGCCTTTACGAGCGAATGTTCGTACGTGAGCAGAACGGCCACCAGCGCAACCCCGAGCCACGCCGGCCAGGGCAGCGCGAAGCTGGCCGCCAGCCAGCAAAGCAATGCCACGGTTCCGACGTGCAACGCTCGCGCAATCAGCAAAGCGTTGGCAATGCCAAACCGTTTCGGCACGGAGAAAAGCCCTGCGCGTTGATCGTAGTCAACGTCCTGGCACGCATACAGCACGTCGAATCCGCCGACCCATAAAGTGACCGCAGCGCACAAAATGAGCATCCGCCAGTCGAGATGGCCGGTAATGGCAATCCACGCCGCGGCCGGAGCGATGCCCAGCGCAAACCCGAGAAAAAGATGCGACCAGTTCGTAAAGCGCTTGGTAAAGGAATAGAAAAGCAGGATCGCCATAGCCACCGGGGCCAGCAGCAATGCCAGTGGGTTCAGCCGCCATGCCGCGACAAAGAAAATCGCCACCGCCGCGAGCGTGAAGAGCCACGCGAACTGTACCGTAAGCGAACCCGCGGGCAGCGCCCGTTGCCTCGTGCGCGGATTTTCGCGGTCATAACGCAAATCCACAATGCGATTCACGGTCATGGCCGCCGAACGCGCCGCCACCATGGCCACGACAATCCAGAAGATTTGCGCCGGTGAGGGCCACCCATGCGGCTGTTGATGCGTGGCGCGCGCCGCGAGCAACGCGCCGGTCAAGGCAAAGGGCAGCGCGAAGATCGAGTGCTCGAATTTGATCATTTCGAGCACCGTGCGGATACGCCCGGCCGTTCGTGGCTGAGATTGTTGCGGCGCAATTGGCGTTTGCGGCATCTTGCTCGGCATGGCGTGCATTGCGGCGTCAGGCATCGGCTTTTTTCGCCGCCAGGCTCCCTGCCCAGCGATACATTTCTTCTTGCGGCAGCCCAATCTGCGCCAGCACGCGGCAGACGTACTGCGTCACCAGGTCGTCGATGGTCTTTGGCTGATGATAAAACGCCGGGACCGCGGGCATGATCACCGCGCCCGCCGACTGCGCGCGCAGCATATTTTCCAGGTGGATGCGGTTGAATGGCGTATCGCGCACGCACAACACCAGCTTGCGCCCTTCCTTGAGCATCACGTCCGCGGAGCGCGACAGCAGATCGTCGCT
>PMOV01000324.1 GCA_003161195.1 Acidobacteriota bacterium
GGTTCGTAAAGAGCCATGCGACCGCGTTGCCCTTGGCGCATCGACACAGGTGCATCGTCACAGTGGTGCATGCGTTGACGATCTTTTCAGACCGGGCATCGCACTAACCTGTACCAAGGTTCACAAGCACAAAATGTCAAAAAGCGTGCCCTGTCGCGTCTGGTACTATCGCGCCCTGAGACGAATCGTTTCAGCCTGAGACGTTCGCCAGCCTCGCCACGCATGAGAAAAACCTAAGCCTCGCACTTTCTTCACTTTCGCAGCCAGCTTCCCGCATTCGGATTTGGCGCACAGCGTGCAACCTTTGCCCCGGCACTTTATGACCGGTCCGAACTCTGTGTGTCTCACAAGCTTGCCTGTCGGGTGCGCTGGCGTTCTCCTGCGGTCGCAAATGCCTCGCGGAAGTGAGCGCTAGCATGCCTAGGTCGGAAGCCAACCTGGCCACCGTATCCACGGAAAATTGCGCCGAGCAACTGGCGCACTTCTTCCCGCGCACAGAGGCCGTGCGCGTTCCGGTACAGGTGATGCCCGGCGGTGCAGGCGAAACGCGGCTGCGGGAGAGCACGGTACTGGAATACGCCAGCGCCGAGCACGCCATTTTCGTTTCGACGCTGCCGCTGGAGTTTGCGGATCGCGTCAAGGTCCGCGGCGGCAGCAACAAAGCTCGTATGGAGGAAGGTACCGTGGTCGCCGTCCAGTATCACGACGGACGCAAGGCCATCGCCGTACGCTTCCTGCGCGGGCAGTGCCATTGGGTGACAGAACCGTGAGCAAAATGACAACGCTGAATCTGCCGGCCCCACCGCGGGTCGATAGCTCGCGCCAGGCGCAGTGGGACGAAGCGCGTATCGTTTTTCCCATCTACGTCGCGCTAGCCAAGCAACTGGCCATCGACATCCCGGTGCCGCCGGCCAAACGCAATCTGCCGGAAAAGGCGGAGCTCGAGCTGTTCAGCCAGATTCAGAGCTGGCTCGACTCCATGGACCAGCGTGTGCTCGTGCACGAATTGCGTCATCTGCTGCAAATGACCACGCTGAATGCCAGCGAATCCGGCCTCCAGGCGCTGATCCAGCGCCACCTGCGCAAACCCATGAAGAACAACGTCGATCGCGACAAGATCGACTTCCTACTGGTGCAATATTTCGCGCTTTGCGCGCCCCCCAAGATTTATCACAAGCAGATTGAACCGGCCGATGTGGCCGCGGTAATGAAACCAGTGCTTGGAGAAGCTTCTCTCGAACCGCTTCCCTGGTGCGAACCCCTCGAGCGCATGATCGAGGCGCTGCGCGAGTTTCGCAGCCTGCGCTCCATGACCAAATCCGATTTCATCGCCCAGGGCCGCAAAGTAAAAGAGTCCGCGGGCGCGAGTTTCTACCAGACGTCCGCTCTGCTGGCTTTCACGCGCTTCAATTTTTTGTTGCGCCGCACGCTCATCGAGTTGATGCACGCGGATTTGATTGCCGTGCGTACCGGCCTCACGCAACTCGACGCCGCTGGTGTAGCGTCGCTGAGCTGCCGCAACTTTGGCTCCATGGCGCTCGAACCTTTGTCCAAGATCAAACAAGCCGCCGACGAATGGAAGCAGCCCTTTCAAAAGGAATACACGGAATCGACGGTCACGCAGGCCTTCGAGAAGCTCATGGGTTTGCGGCAGGACGTAGAGCTGGCGCTCGAAAAAGCGGGGCTGAAGAGCACTACGCCTGCGGAAAAAGCGACCCGGCCTGATGCTTTCGCCAACTCGCTAAAATCTCCGTCCCCAAAACCTGGTGCCGAACCGCGCGAAGCGGCTACGCCAGCCGCCACTGAACGTGTGACGGAAAACGCGGAACTGGATTTCGAGAGTTGCCTCGAGAAAATCTGGGAGCAGCTGATCGCCACGCCACCGTCACGCGGCCGCTCCATGACCACCGTGAAAGTGGGCGGCGCACGCATTCTGATGTCCAGTTGGGAAGTCGCGGCCTTCGTCACGGAAGACGGCCCCTCGGCGGAAGACCTGCGGCGCGCGGTGGTGGCGCGCACCTTGGTCAACACCGCGCTGGAAGCCGCTAAAGAGACGGGCAATGGTACGGCGCTCGATCGCGCGCTGGCCGTGGCCCGCGTTGAGGTCACGCGCCTGCAGGAACGGGTCGATGTGGCCAAGCAAGCCAAAGATACCGAAGCGGCCGTAAATCTCGGCATCAGCACCAAGCGCCTGCTGTCCGCGCTGGATGAAGCAGAAAAGCTGTAGCGGCTCAACGAAATTGTCGTGACAAAGCTGGATTTACAAGTTCTCGGGAGCGCTTCTTCCTTGCGAAACGCCAACGTACTCATACTGACCGACGAAGCGGAATTCGGGCGCCTGCTCACCACCTGCTGGCGGACGGAACGGCAGCCACCCCGCATGACCATCCTCGACAGCGATAACTGGCACGGCCAGGAAACCAGCGCGCACGATCTCGTCGTGGCCGGGCCCATGCGCGATGGCCATCTGGCAAAAATCTTGCACTCGTTCGAACCGACCAGCGCAGTAATTCTCTGCGCCCCGGTCGACACCAAGGAGCTGACGCAGTTGCGCGGCAAACACCCGCGCCTGGTACACATCCCGCTACGCGAAGACTGGACGCAGACGCTGCTACTTGTCGCCGGCGAGTCTTTGCGCCGTACGGAAGCCGTACGCATGGCCCGCGCCGCCGAACGCGCCGCCCAGCGCAACGAACACCAGGCCATGCTCGGCCGCTACATGATGGACATGAAGCACAGCGTCAACAACGCCCTCACCTCCATGCTCGGTAACGCCGAACTGCTGCTCCTTGAGCCCGGCCAGCTTTCCACGCAGTCCCTGGCCCAAATCAAGACCATCCACAACATGGCCTTGCGCATCAACGAGATCATGCAGCGATTCTCATCCCTTTCAAGCGAGATGCGCGACGTTGAGACGCCATCTCATGCTGAGAATGAAGTGGTCCCCGCGCCCGCCGGTACGCGACGCTAAAACCACCTCAGCTTTCGCTAACTTTCACGCAATCAATAACTTGCCTCAGAGAACAAATCACCCGCAACTCCCTGCCACACTGGCCGCCTGCGTGCACCTCCAGTCCCCGGATTAATCCGTGGGAGCTTCGCTGTGCTGAAAAAGGTTCTGATCGTCGATGATTCCCCCGCTCAGGTGAAACTCATCCACAGCTTGCTGGAGCGCGAAGGTTATTCGCCCATCGACCTCAACAATCCGCTGCAGGTCGAAGACACCATCGCCGCGGAACATCCAGCGCTGATCCTGCTCGACGTGGTGATGCCCGAACGCAACGGCTTTCAAGTCTGCCGCGAACTCAAGAACAGCGCGGAGTACAGCGCCATTCCCGTGATCCTCGTCACCAGCAAAGACACGCCCAGCGACCGCTACTGGGGCGAACAGCAGGGCGCGGACGGCTATGTCACCAAACCTTTTACGCGCGAAGACCTGCTGCGCGCCATAAGGCGCTTCGTATGAGCCACGAATTCCACCTCACGCCGCTCTCCGCCGACGTTCAGGATCACCAAATCCTGGAAGCCCTGGGCGTATTGCCGGAGCCGTCGCCCGAATCGCAATTCTGCGTCTTTCGCAGCGGCCGCGAGCGTTTTTGTCTACCAGTATTGGACGTAGAAGAAGTCCTCGAGTGGCCGCTGGTCACCGAACTACCGCTTGCTCCGGCCTATTTGATGGGCATTTTCAATTTGCGGGGAGCGATTGTGCCGCTGATCGACATCGCCATGACGGAAGGTCGCCGCCCGGGCCTGCTGCCGAAAAACGTGGTGGTCGCCGCACTGCACATCGAAAGCACTCACGAAGACATTCGCATCGGCATTGCCGTGGATGAAGTGATCGGCACCTACTCCGTCACCGCCGAGGATTTGCTCGACCAGTCGCCAGAAAACGTTCCCTATTGCGTGGGCATGCTGCGCCACGCCGATCGTCTGGCGCTGCTCATCGACCTGCGGCGACTGCTCGAAGCGTTTCCGGGTCCGGGCATTTGAGTTTGGCATTCCGCGAACGCCGCCGCTGAAAGGCGCGGGCTTCGCTAACGAGTTTTGGAGGAAGGCATGAAATCGCGATTGAGTTCCACAATTTGGATGCTGGTGCTGGCCACCGGCACGGCGCTGCTCACCGTGCTGTGGCTCGCCTATAGCGCCGGACGCCAGTCCGGCGGCGCGGCCATGTTTGAGAGCAACCCGGGTACCTCACTGGTGATTTTCGCCGCGCNNCTGGCCGCCGGCGATCCACGCGCGCGCGTGCAGGTCAACTCCAATGATGAGCTTGGCTACATCGCCGAAAATCTTAATCGCGCCGTCGCCCGCGTCTCCAAGGCCAGCAACAATCAGGAAGCCAGCGACTCCCTCCAGCGCAGCATCACCGAATTGCTGAACGTCATCAACCAGGTGGCGCGGGGCGACCTATCCACCCGCGGCAAGGTCACCAACGACGCCCTCGGCAACGTCACCGACTCCATCAACTACATGCTCGACAATTTCATGAAGGTGCTCGAGCGCGTCCGCAAGGCGGCCATGGAAGTTACCGCCTGCTCCAACAACATTCTCGTCGCTGCTGATGAAATGCAGGCTGGCGCCACACAGCAGGATCAGGAAATCACCAACACCTCCAGCGCCGTCGAAGAGCTCACGGTTTCCATGAAACAGGTATCGAACAACGCCGAAGCCAGCGCCGAAGCTGCGCGCCGCGCCCTCGACGCCGCAGAACAGGGCAACCGCGCCGTGCGTGACACTCTCGAAGGCATGCAGCGCATCCGCGCTTCCGTACAGGCCACCGCCAAGAAAATTAAATCTCTGGGCGATCGTTCTCTCGAAATTTCGGAAATCATCAACGTGATTAACGACATCACGGAACAGACCAACCTTCTCGCCCTCAATGCCGCCATCGAAGCCGCGCGCGCGGGTGAAGCGGGCCGCGGTTTCGCGGTCGTTGCCGACGAAGTTCGCAAACTCGCCGAGCACAGTCGCAGCGCCACGAAAGACATTGCCGCGCTGATCAAAGCCATCCAGGCCGAAACAAACGAAGCCGTGGTGGTCATGGAAGAAGGTACCAAGGAAGTGGAAAGCGGCGCTACGCTGGCGGATCAAGCGGGACGGGCGCTCGACGCCATCTCCAACGTGGTGCGCCAATCCGCCGAGCTCGTGCAGGAGATCTCCCTCGCTTCCAAACAGCAGGTGCGCGGCACGGAAGGTGTCGCCCACGCTATGCAAATCATTTCCAGTATCACGCGCCAGACGTCGCAAGGCACGCGCGGCACCGTGGCCACGGTCAGTCAACTGGTCAAGCTCTCTGACCAGCTCAACGAAGCCCTGGCGCAATTCCGCGCTGCCAAAGCCGCGGCGCAGGTCGAAGAGGAATCCGATCGCCTGGTCCCCGCCGGCGCGCGGTGAACGAACTTCGTCGCGGAGCGCTTGCTTTAGACAACTTTTTCTCTGGGTTCTCCGCGGTTCTGTGGTCTCTGTGTAACCGGTTTCAGCAGCGGCAGCAGAAAGTGCCGCCAGCGTGAGGAAGATGAGTCCAGGCCAGCAGATCGCCCACGGCGCGACGGAACATGAGTTGAGCGAGCTCCGCATGCTGATCGAAGAGCGCACCGGTATCTGTTTCGACGCCTCCCGCGCGCGCTTTTTCAATCTGCGCGTCGAACAGCATCTGCGCGAGAAGCATTTCGAGCGCGGCACGGACCTGCTGCGCGCCATGCGTAAGAGCAACCTCGAGTATGAAGCGCTGCTCGAGCGCCTGCTGACGCAAGAGACGAGTTTTTTTCGCTACCCCGGCGTTTACGAAGCGTTTGAAAAGCGTGTGCTCCCGGAGCTGCACGTAAAAAAGTTTTGGACTAACCCCCGCACCCTGCGCATCTGGAGTGCGGGCTGTTCCACGGGCGAAGAGCCATATTCCATCGCCATGACCGTCAGCGATTCCGGCTCCTTCGCGGATTCCTGGAATGCGGAGATTTTGGCGACGGACGTTGGCCGGCTCTCCCTGAAACACGCGCACCAGGGCGTGTATACGGGGCGCAGCCTGAACAACGTTAGCGAGAAACAACTGGCTACGCACTTTTCCGCGGTGCCGGGCGGCCAACAGGTTAAGCAGCGCTTGCGCAATATGATCACCTTCACGCAAATGAATCTCGCCTCCGCGGTCTACGTCGGCCGCATGGACTTGATTTTTTGCATGAACGTGCTCATTTATTTCTCCGAAGAACGCCGCCGCGCTCTGGTTAGCCGCTTTTACGAGACGCTTGAGCCGGGCGGTTACCTCTTCCTCGGTCACTCCGAATCCATTTCCAAAATGCCGGTGAAGTTCCAGGCCATCGTGCTCAACGATTGCATTCTGTACCGCAAGCCCACCGCGGAAGAGGCGCAAGAAAGTGTGCTCGTGCAGGAGGGCCGCGCATGAGCGAGGTCGACCGCGAAGCCGTCGAAATGTTCCTGCAGGAAGCCGCCGAGCATCTGCAGATGCTGCGCGAGTACATCGGCGTTTTGCAGGATCACCAGCCGCGACGCGAAGACGTCGAGCGCCTATACATTTCCGCCCATACCCTAAGTGGCACCTCCGCCAGCTACGGTTACCCGCGTTTTTCCGAAATCGCCGCTAAACTGGCCCACGTCTTCCAATACGCTCTAAGCGTTTCTCTGGGCGACGATCTCCACGGACCGCTCACCGAATTTCTTTCCGACGGCATCTCCCTGCTCGAAACCAATTTGCTCGAGATCAGCGATACCGGCAACGAGGTCATCGAAGACATTGCCGCCTTCAAAGACCGCTATCGCTTCGCCTTCCAGGTGGAAGCGCCGAAGCTCAGCCTGCAACAAGAAATGGCAGACGCGGCAGGCAGTGCAGCAGCCGACAATCCACAGGCTGAATTACCGGAAAGCGCCGCCACGGGCTCGTATTTCGATTCCCTGCCCCTGGACGACGACGTCCCGGACGAAATTCTCGAATTCTTCCAGCCGGAAGCCGAAGAGCACCTGCAAATCGTCAGCGACTGCCTGCTCTCTCTCGAAGGCGGCAACAATCCAGAGGAGATCAACAAGCTCTTCCGCGCCATCCACACCGTGAAAGGTTCGGCCGCGCAAGTCGGCCTGAAACGCCTCGGCGCCATCGCCCATCGCGTCGAGGATCTCATCGGCCGCCTGCGCGAAGGCGAACTCGAGGCGTCACCCTCTGTCGTCGATATCTGTCTCGAATCCGTCGACGTCCTCAAAAAAACGCTGCATCGCCAGTGGGCCGACGAAGCGGAAATGCGTAACTCCGTCGACTCCCTGCTCGGCCGCATCGCGGAATACGCGCCTGCCGACGCCGACGAAGCCGAGCCTTTGCCCGAGACCGACGCCCCACTCGCGGAATACGCGCAGCCTGATGCGGCACAATCCCCGCAACCAGCCTCACCGGTCTCGGCGAAGAAGTCTTCTAAATCCAATGCCGCCGCAAATGGCCCGCAAGCCAAATCCGTCCGCATCGCCCTCGAACGCCTCGACCGCATGATGAACACCGTCGGCGAACTGGTCATCAACCGCACCCGCATGGTCGGTCGCGTCGACGAACTCGAAAAGCTCGTCGACACTCTCAGCTTCTCCAAGGAACGCCTGCAGGGCAAAGTCGCGGAATTTCAGGACAAGTACGAATACACGCGCATCAATTCCTCGCGCAACACCGGCCCGTGGAAGCCCGGCAACACCCCGGAAATCCTCACCAGTGTGGCCGCTGGCGACACTTCTTTCTGGTCCGAATTCAGCGACCTTGAACTCGACCGCTACGACGATTTCAGCATCCTCTCCCGCTCCATGGCGGAAATTTCCGCCGACGTCAACGAGGTCCTCGCCCAACTCCAGAGCTTCATCGCTCGCGTCGAAGGCGACATCGACGAATTCACCAAATTAGCCCATCACCTGCAGGACGAATTCACCGCCGCCCGCATGGTCCCCATCGGCACGCTCTATTCGCGCCTGTCCCGCGCCGTGCGCGACGCCGCCAAATCCGCCGGCAAACAGGTGGAACTCGATCCCTCCGGCAGCGAGACCGAACTCGACAACAACATCATCCAGCAAATTTCCGACCCGCTCGTCCATCTCGTGCGCAACTCCGTGGCCCACGGCATCGAGCGCGTTGAAGACCGCGTCCTCGCCGGCAAGCCTCGCGTCGGCAAAGTCTCCCTGCGCGCCTATCACCGCGGCAATCACATTTACATCGAAGTCGAAGACGACGGCCGCGGCATCGACTACGATCGCGTCCGCCAAAGCGCCATCGAACGCGGCCTGGTCTCTCCGGAAACCGCCGACCGCCTCACCGAGCGCGAACTGCGCGAAATGCTCTTCCACCCCGGCTTCTCCACCGCCCCGGCAAAGACCGAACTCGCCGGCCGTGGCGTCGGCCTCGACGTCGTCCGCGCCAACCTCACTACCCTCAACGGCGAAATCGAAATTCACAGCGTCGCCGGCTCTGGCACAAAATTCACCCTGAAAGTCCCCCTCACCCTCATCATCTCGCCCGCGTTATTCGTACGCTGCGGCGTCACCAGCTTCGCCTTACCCCTCGGCGTCGTCGAAGAAATCCGCCGCCTCCGCTCCGACGAAATCGAAGACATCGGCGGCAAACTCCTCACCAAGATCCGCGACGTGGTCACCGAAGTCGTCCGCCTCGACACGTATCTCGGTCTGCCGCCGCTCGAGCCCGTCAACGGCTACTTCCATATGGTCGTCGCCAATATCGGCGATCGCAAAATCGGCGTGGTCGTTGAAGAAGTCCTCGGCAAGGACGAAATCGTCATCAAGAGCCTTGGCGAATATCTCAAACGCGTGAAAATTTTCCCCGGCACCACCATCGCGCCAGACGGCAGCTTAATCCTGCTCATCGATCTCAATCGCCTCGTCGCTGCCGAACCCACCGAGCGCCGCGCCCTGCAAGCCAACGCCAGCGCCGCCCGCATCTTCGCGCCCGGGTCCGCCGCCGTCGCCCGCGGCACCATCCCCAGCGAAGCCATCGACCGCGTCGCGCAGGAACGCCTCATCGTCGTCGCCGACGATTCCATCAGCGTCCGCAAGTTCGTGGGCCGCATGCTCGAGAAGAATGGCTACCGCGTAAAACTCGCCGCCGACGGCCTCGAAGCCGCCGAGCTCATCCTCCAGCACGGCTGCCACCTCGTCATCACCGACCTCGAAATGCCGCGCATGACCGGCTACGAACTCATGGCGCAACTCCGCCAAAGCCCCGGCACGCGCCGCATTCCCGTCCTCGTCGTCACCTCGCGCGCCGGCGAAAAACATCGCAACCGCGCCGTAAAAGAAGGCGCTGCGGCCTTCCTCACCAAACCGGTGCAGGAAGATCAACTCATCACCGCCGTCGAACAACTCATGGGAACGGAGGCCAACCGACCACTCGTCCCTGTCGGTTAAATCGCCATGTCCGTCATCCCGGTCAAAAAATTCCGCGTCCTCGTCGTCGACGACTCCGCCTTCATGCGCAAAGTCCTCGAAACCATTTTCAACGCCGACACGCAGCTGCAAGTCGTCGGCCACGCCAAAGACGGCCGCGAAGCCGTCGCTCTCGCCGAGTCCCTCAAGCCCGACGTCATCACCATGGACATCAACATGCCCCACGTCGACGGCTTGCAAGCCACCTCCGAAATCATGACCACGAACCCGCGCCCCATCGTGGTGGTCAGCTCCGAATCGCGCGACGGCGCCGCCAGCACCCTCCGCGCCCTCGAACTCGGCGCCATCGAATTTGTCGCCAAACCCTCCAGCGGCATCGATCTCGACATGCAAAGCGTGCGCGAAGAACTCCTGCGCAAAGTTCGCATGGCCGCTAAAGTTCGCGTCGTACGCACTGCCTCGCGCGTCCCGGCAAAGCCGGTCGGCAGCGCGAGCACGCGGGCGCGCCCACAAATTTCCAATCCACCGCCCATGCCCACCTCCGGCCTCGACCAGCGGTTCCCCGTCGTGGTCGTCGCCGCCTCCACCGGCGGCCCCGCCACCGTCATGCGCCTGGCCCCCGGCTTCACCGCGGACTTTCCCGCCGCCGTCATTCTCGTGCAGCACATGCCGGCAGCCTTCACGAGCCAATACACCGTGCAACTCGCCGAGTTCACCACCATCCGCGTCAAAGAAGCCGCGCCCAACGAATCCCTGCGCCCCGGCACGCTCTACGTCTGCCCCGGCGGCCAGCATCTCCGCGTCACGCCTACCGGCCGCATGCAACTCGACGCCACTTCCGGCCGCATCAACGGCTACCTCCCCAACATCGACGCCACCATGGAAAGCGTCGCCTCTTACGCCGGCGCCATGTCCATCGGCGCCATTCTCACCGGCATGGGCAATGACGGCGCCGCAGGCAGCCTCGCCATCAAGCGCGCCGGCGGTTTCATGCTCGCGCAAGACGAAGCCACCAGCGTCATCTTCGGCATGCCCTCCGAAGCCATCAAGACCGGCTCCGTCGACGAGGTTCTCTCCATCGACGACCTGTATCCCGCCATCGAACGGCGCGTCGTCGCCATCACCCGCAACTCCCCGGTAGGAGCACGCTGACATGCGCCTCGCTCCTCGTCCCAAGCCTGCGGCGCTCAAATCCGAGCAAATCATCCTCTTCCGCGTCGGTGGTGCGCTCTTCGCCATTTCCAGCGCCTCCGTGCAAGAAGTCAAAAGCGTCGACAGCCTCGCCGGCGCCGCCGCCGAAATTAAAAATTCCGGCATAAAGAAAGTCCGCCACGCCCTCGAACGCGACGACCAAACTCTTTTCGTCGTCAACGGCACCATGCATTTCTCTCTGCCTCTCACCCCCGGCACGCTCGTCTTCATCCTTTACGAAACGCGCACCGCCCTGCTCATCGATCGCATCGAGAAAATGACCAGCATGACCCACCTGCAAGCCCTTCCCTCGGCCTTCAGCGGCCCCGAACGCCTCTGGTATCGCGGCCTCACCGCACTCGACCAAACCGTCGTCCCCGTCGTCAGCCCCGACGGCTTCCTCACCGCCGACGAGCTTTTCCTCCTGGACGCCGCCGTCGCGGAAAAATCCGCCCTGCAAAACGCCGCCGCGAACGCCCTCACACCGCAAGGCGAGCCGGCAAAATGACCTCCGCCTCCCAACTCGAACTCCCCAGCGAATTGCAGCAAGAGTTGCAATCCGTCGTCCTGCTGCGTCTCGGCGACCGTCGCTTCGCCATCGCCGCCAACCAAATCTCCGAACTCGTCGCCCCCAGCCGCATCTTCCGCTTCCCGCATCGCTCCTCCAACGTCGAGGGCGTCATCCTCCGTCGTGGCCGCATCGTGCCAGTCTGCGAAGTCGCCGAGCGTCTCCTAGGCAAAAGAATTCTCGATCGCCGCTTCTACTTAATCGCCCTGCGCCGCTACGCATCACAATCCGAGTGGATCGCCTTGCCCGTCACCGGCGAATGCGAACTCATCAACGCCGAAATCACCGCACCCGGGGAAGACGACGCCCCGCATGTCTCCGGCTGGATCTCCCACGACGGCAACGTAATCGAAGTCCTCAACGTCGTCGCACTCACCACGCCGCAGCCATCCAACGACGAGGCCCGCTCATGATCTTCCCCGGCCGCCCCGCNNCTCGAGTACGACGCCCCCAGCGCCATCCTCTGCGCCACCAACATGCGCGAGATGGACGCTCTCGACATCGCCCGCATCATCCGCGCCGACGCAAAAAACTCCGCCATGCCCATCATCGCCCTCGGCGACGGCTCTCAACGCGCTTTGATGGAAGCCTACCAAGCTGGCTGCGACGACTACATCGACCGCAAACTCGCTCCCGGCACCGTCGCCAGTCACGTAAAACAGATCATCATCAGCAAAGCCGACGGCTTCCAACCCACGCAAATGCTCGCGCAAGCGGACACCAGCCTCAGCGGCAGCCTCACTCACCACGATCTCCCCGGCGTGATGCAAATGCTCGGCCACGCCCATCAGACTGGCGCGCTGCACATCAACGCTAAAGACGCCGACGCCGTCCTCTTCTTCGACGCCGGCCAAATCACCCACGCCGAATGCGGCGCCTTCTTTGGTGACGAAGCGGTCATCCACATCCTAAAAAACTGCGTCCAGGGCGGCTCCGGGGTATATAAGTTTCTATATGGGTCCACCTCGGGCCAGCGCACCGTTCTCCGCACCGCCACCGATCTCATGCTCGACGCCATGCGCGAGTTCGACGAAAGCAACGCCGGCTTTGACGATATTTCCGACGAAAGTTCAACGCCCGGTGCAACGCCAACAAAGGAACTAGAGGAGCGACAGGATTCGGCAACAACGCAGGATTTGGAGTCGGCGCAGAATTTAGAGCTGGCTCAGGATTCCGCAGAAACACAGGATTTCGTGGAAGCAGGTGATCCCGCGCAACCGGCCGTACACCAAGAAAGCGACTCGAGCCTTGGCGATACCACGGAGCGCCTCGCCGAGCAGTTCCCGGAAAACGCGGATTCCCAGGATTGGTCGTCGTTGCTGCAACAGTCCACGCAAGACTTGTCCGATCATTTGGTCAGCGAACAGCACGCAGCCAATCACCAGCTAGCCGAACATGCCTCAACCAATCAGGATCGCGCTAACAAGGAAGCACAATGAGCGAAACCATGCTGATTCCACCCACCACTAGCGAGCAGCCCACCAAGCGCCCGCCCACGGTGTATTTCATCGACGATAGCGCCACCATGCGCGAAGTCATCAAGATCGCCTTCCGCCGCGAAAACATCAACGTCATCACCTGTGGCGACGCCCGCTCCGCCATCGCACAATTCCCCCAAAATCGCCCCGACGTCGTCATCACCGACGTTATCATGCCCGATCAAGACGGCTTCAGCGTCTGCAGCGAAATCAAGCAACACCCCGACTATTCCAGCATCCCAGTAGTCCTCATGTCCGGCGTGGTCAACAAAACCGTAGCCGATAAAGCCGTAGCCGTTCACGCCGACGAACTGATCAGGAAACCTTTTCAGCCGCAAGAATTAATCCTGCGCGTAAAAGGCCTCCTCCAACCCAAAGGTTCCGAAGCCCCACCAGAAGAAAAAAATGCCGCCGACCCCGGCCTCTCTCTCAATCAACTCTTCGCCCCACCCGCGGCACCGCCGGCACCGCGCCCAGCTCTTCAGCCAAATCCCGCAGCATCTCCTGCCGAGGCCGCGTGGCCCCGCGCCCTAGCCGACGCCTTCGTCCCGCGCCCCGCCTCTGCAAGCGCCATCCCGTCGCAACACGCCCAACCACACGCCCACTCGCCCGTGCCACAGCAAGCCGCGCCACCGGCCCCGACTTCGGCCCCAGCTTCAGCAGATGTCAAAAAACTTCGCGCCGAAATCGCCTTCCTGGACACCCTAATCAAAAAACTCCAGTCCGAACTCCAAAACGAACGCCAATACAACCAAGCCCTAGAATCCCAAATCCGCAACCTAACCCACGACGACTAAGCTTTTAGTAGCACAGGCTTTCAGCCTGTGAGCTTCTGTCTAGCGCAGCTCAGCCCTCACCAGTACACTCCCTGTCTTGACCAGCGCAGCCTTAAGTGGCACAGACTTCAGTCCGTGCTCTGTAAAATCCACCCAAACATCAGCCGCCTAATACCGGTTCCCGACTCGCCACTCATCACTCGCCACTTCTTTCTGTCTAAAAAACTCTTTTCTTTGCCCTGGTCACTCAAGAGAATCGCCACCACGCGCCTCAAACGGCCTGCACCTCCGGACAGTTTTCGCCGGATCCTCAAAATGTTACCCTGCTCTCGACAAATCAACTTGGCGATAACCCGCAGCAACCCGTAAACTACGACGCGAACCTACGCTCACCCATCGCATCGCAGGAGCAGCAACCATAAAATGTCCGAGCCAAAAAAGCCCGCCATCACCCGCCGCGAGTTCGCCACCGCCGCTCTCCTAACC
>PMOV01000094.1 GCA_003161195.1 Acidobacteriota bacterium
CCAGACGTCGAGCTCGCCGTAGTCAGCGCCCGCGACGGCGACTTCAACCCCGAACAATGGTGGCAACACCGCCAATCCTTCAAATCCTTCACCACCGAATTCGTCGGCCTCCTCGTCGCCGTCTGGGAACTCCGCTCCACCCGATAAATGAGTGGGGCATGTCAGGGCATGATTCCGTAGCCAAAAAAGGGCGGCCCCGCCTGCGCGTCTCGCTTGCTCATCATCGATGAAGCAACCCTCGCGGAAAAACGCGCATATTTCCGCCGTCTTTCTTATTCTCTGTTTCGCGCTCGAAATCTCGCGTTTATGTCTATTTTTCTTGCGTCTTCGATTTTCCTTTTATGCGCTATGCGCTGCGCCAGATTCCGCTCTCGCAAGGGCCACGATTTTTTGCACAGCCCGTCGAGACTTGCCCGGTAATCGCGTCCCGCAGTGCTCTTTCGTCGCCTCGTTGTTATCGCAAAATTGTCGTGCCACGACAAAATCTCCAACGTCAGCCGCCCGCCCTACCTTTCTCGGTCAACGGTTCTGAGCACGTACCGAAACGGTCCTACCGTCCGTGGCTGTGGACCAAAATGAGACAAACCCCTATCACAACCCCTAGTACTCTTACCCGCAGCAAAACCACTATTCGTGGTATAGACCTTCACGAAACACCCCACATCTGCCATACCCCATTCCCCTTTACACCGCCTAAGTCCTGTACTATCTTCATGTCTCGAGTCGCAGCCCTTTCCAGTTCGAGTTTGCGGCTTTTGCTGCAAAAACTTGCGTCGAGGTGTCTCATCCATGTGGAAAAAGGACGATTCCAAGCCCCAGAACTCTCCAGTTTCTCCCATTTCGTCTCACGCTCCCGCGGTTGTCCCTGCGGCTCCTGATAGTTCCACGCCGCCGCCCAGGCCCGTCGTCGCCGCTGCTCCGTCCGTAACTCCTTCGCGTAGCAACGCTTCCATCAGTCAGGGAATTAGAATCAAGGGCGAAGTCACCGGCAGCGAAGATCTCTACGTCGACGGCCAGGTCGACGGCAAGTTAAATCTGTCTAACGGCACCCTCACCGTCGGCCCCAATGGCGTCCTAAATGCTGATGTAGATGCGCGAGAAGTGCTGGTCAACGGCCGCGTCAACGGCAACATCACCGGCCGCGACAGAATTCAGCTCTCGAGCACCGGTCAGGTCTCCGGAGAAATCCGCACCGAGCGGTTGGCCATTGCCGAAGGCGCCTCCTTGCGTGGCAAGGTCGAAGCCGGCAAAGTCCCAAGTTCCATCGCTGAAGTGCGCGCCGCCGCTGCTGCCGCCGTCGCCAGCAAGGCCGCTGCCGGCTCCGCCAGCTGAGGCCAGCGATGGCCAGCTAAAAGAACGTCGCCTAAGGACATTACGCAGATGGGCTTACTTCATAAATTGGGCATCACGATGGGCGTGGGCACCGCCCGCGCCTCGCAAACCCCCGCCCATGCGAACGGCAAATCTCACCACCCGAACGGCAACGGCACGGCGCACGCCGGCGGCGCCACACGCACCCCGCAGTCCCAGGAATCGAGTCGCGTCTCCAACGGCCTGAAAGAGTTCCTATGGAATCTCGATGGCCTCGGCCGCGGCACCATGCTCGATCTCGGCCCCGCCTGGCAGACCACACTAAGTTTCTTCATCGAACGCGGGTTCCGCGTTTCTTCCGAAGATATTCTTCGCAGTTGGAAGCAATTTTTAACCGAAGAAGAAGTGCTGCTCCGCGGCAATGTCGCCGT
Organism: Acidobacteriota bacterium; assembly: GCA_003161195.1. GTDB lineage: Bacteria > Acidobacteriota > Terriglobia > Acidiferrales > UBA7541 > Acidiferrum. Next base: position 1,743 of record PMOV01000094.1, read on the forward strand.
CCGCGATACGTTGGACATGACGCCGGTCGGCCGCGCTGATCGTTTCCTCGCCGCCAACCTGCAATATCCCAAATCGTCCTTCGACGCCGTGCTCCTCTGGGACCTGCTCGACTATCTCGAACCCGCCGTCGCGACTCAGACCGTCTCCTACATCACCGACATGCTCCGCCCGGGCGGCGTCGTTTTCGCCATGTTTCACAGCAAAAAACCCGAAGGCTTTCAGCGCTACCGCGTCGCCGATTCCTGCACCCTGCAAGTCGTCGCGGCGCAACCCATCTGCCCCGCGCAAAAGGTTTACCAGAATCGCGAAATCCAGGACCTCTTCGCACGTTACCGCACCAGCAAATCCTTCATCAGCCGCGACCAGCTCCGCGAATCCCTCTTCATCAAATAATTTCGGGTTGTCCAGGTAGGCGGATCCCGCGTGGCGGGACCGTCACTGCTGTGCGCCGCGTTCAGACCTGCGCCGCGGGCATCTCGCGTTCTACGGATGTAACGAACGCTTCTTAGTGGTGGTGCCGATGCCGCCGATGCCGCGCATGACTTCCGCGATGACTCCGTCGGTCGTGCGCCGAAGCCGAACTATCCGCCGCTGCTCCCGCCGCGCTCATCCCGCTAGCGCGCGCCGCGCTCACCGCCGGCAAAATCCCCACCAGCGCCGCCAACATCCCCACGGTCAACAAAATGTTCGCGATCTTTCTCATACCCCATTCTCCTACGGAAAATATCCCGCCCCGCACCATATTGAAACATAACCCGCCACGAATGTCCCGTTCGAAAATCGCCCCGTCTCCAACCTGTTCCTTTGGCTAGGTGTCCCCAGCCGCGCTGCGATGGAGTCGCCAGCACCATTTGCCTGGCGCTCATTTGTAGCTGCGCGAACCCAACACCTCCAGCAGTTGCTCCCACATTTCCGGCACCCGCCACGGAATCGTCAGACTGTACTTCCCGAGCTCCGGATGCCCCCGCTTCGGCGAATTGTTTTGCGAAGACTCGCTTTGCCGCGATTTGACGGGGGACGCGAATTCCTCTTCTTCCTCCACGTTTTCCGACGTTCCCTCGTCGTCTTCATCCGTCTCCACATCGCCGCCCAGCTCTGCTTTTTCGCCTTCGCTCTCCGCTGCCTCGTGTTCCTCGCCGTCCGCTGGCTCGCTATCTTCGCCCCGGTCCTCTTCACCCTCCGCGACGCCCAGCTCTTTCTCGCTCGCCAATAAAATGTTCCGCTCGCAAGCCGCAAACAGTTCGCGCGCCTCCGCCACCCCAGCCACGCCCAAAATCACCGCGTGATACCGCAACGCCCGATCATACAGTTTGCTCAGCTCCCTAACGCATCGCTGCAAACTAGCCCCCACCGCCAGCGACCACAGCACGCCATGTTGCCGTAGCTCCACCCTGCGCACCTTCGCTTCCGCCACAAACCGCGCGATGTCCGCATCCGACGCGCCCGCAAAGAAAAAAAGTTCATCGAAATCCCGTTGCCGCGCCATTTCCGCATCGCGCGCCGGCAACCCGGAATTCTGCGCCAGCTCGCGCGGCGTCAGGCTGCGCAGCGTCACCGTCTCCACGCCCGTGTCCGCCGTCAGGCTGGCCAGCGCCTCCTGGGCCGCGGGTTGCGGCTGCGCCACCGGAATACTAGTGAAACGCCCCAGCCGCAGCGTCTTCTCCGGCCGCAAATGAAAATAATCCTCCGGCAAATACACGGCACAACCGCCTTCCCCAATAAACGGATGGCTGTGCCCATTTTTCCGCCGCGGCTCGTCCATCTGCAGCCGCGTGCGGCTCGTCACCCACACCGCCGGAATCGAGGAATGGTCCAGGCTGGCGTTAAATTCGTCGAACCCCGCCAGCGGTTTCCCGCGCACCGGAATCAGCGAATCCACCGCGAGATACAAAACACAAGATGTCTGGCGCAAATAGTCTCCGCAAACTTCACCTCCATTCTATCGGAACCCGTCGCGCCTTGCCTTTGTAGGGTCCAGCGATACCCAGAGCGCTTCGTGCGAAGGGCGGCGGCGGCCCAGCTTGCCCGGACGTAACCTATGTCACTCCTCCCGCAGCCTCCCCTCCGGCTCGCGCTTTTCTACATGAATTTACCGATTCCCCCGCTCCCCGGAATCCCTCAATATCCCCATGGAAATCTCTTTCCAACCCACTCGACCGGAGCGACGTATGAAACCTCGAAATCCGCAATCACTGTCAAGCCGCATCGCGTTTCGCAGCCTCCTCCTGCTGGCGTCTTGCGCTTTTTCTGCCGCATTGCTCTCCTCCCCTCTGCGCGCCCAGGAACAGGAACAATCTCCCGACCATCGCTTGCAAAACGCCCGCGCTTCCTTCCACGAAGTCATGACCATTCCAGACAAAGGCATCCCGCGCGACCTCTTCGATAAATCGCGCTGTGTGGTCATCATTCCCGGCGTCAAAAAAGCCGCCTTCATCTTCGGCGGCAAGTACGGCCGCGGCTTCGTCTCCTGCCGCCGCGGACCCGGCGGACGCTTCGGCGCTCCCGCCTCCATCCGCATCGAAGGCGGCAGCTACGGCCTGCAAATCGGCGGCTCTTCCACCGACGTTTTCATGCTCGTCATGAACGAAGGCGGCATGCGAAAATTGCTCGAGGATAAATTCACCCTCGGCGGAGAAGCCGAAGCCGCCGCCGGCCCCGTTGGCCGCGACAGCAGCGCCAACACCGACGTTTTACTCCACGCCGAAATCCTCTCCTGGTCTCGCTCGCGCGGACTTTTCGCCGGCCTCTCGTTAGAAGGCTCCACGCTGCGCCC
>PMOV01000322.1 GCA_003161195.1 Acidobacteriota bacterium
AATCGTGGCGCCAGCGGGAATCGCCGCGTGGTCACCGAGCGCAACGGGCACACCTTCGTAAGTAATGGACATGGCGGATACGCCCAGAGCCGCTACCGCACGGTGGGCGGGCGCGAGTATTACTCGCGCACGTACGTTTATGGCGGCCGCAGCTACGCCAGAGTATATGGCGGTTATCCCTATCGCGGTGGCTACTATTACCGCTACTACCCCACCTATTACTACCAGCCGGCGTACTACGGATGGGCGTATAACCCGTGGCCCGCGCCGGTGGCGTATGGCTGGGGCTGGGGCGGCGCTCCCTGGTACGGCTACTATGGCGCGTACTTCCAGCCGTATCCGGTGTATCCGTATGCTTCGCTGTGGCTGGCGGACTATCTGATTGCCGCGAACCTACAAGCCGCGTATGACGCAGGCGTGGCGGCGGGCGCGGCCGGCGGTTCCGCGGACATCGAAGAGACCTTGGCGCAAGCCATCTACGGCGGTGGCGCGGACTTCTTCGGCGACGCGGAAGTGGCCGCCAAACTCTCTCCGGAGTTGAAGTCGCAGATCGCCGAGCAGGTCAAGGCGGAGATCAACGCGGAGAAGGTGGCCTCGGCGGCCAGCACGGGCGGCAGCGGAACCTCGACGGCAACCGCAGGCGGCGGCGACGAGCGTCCCACGGCGCTCGATCCTTCGCTCAAGCTGTTCGTGGTCTCAACGGACCTGGACGTCAGCACCGACGATGGCGCGGACTGCTCGCTCAGCACCGGCGACGTGGTGGAGCGCATCGATGCGGACGCGGGCGCCGACAACGGCGTCCACGTGAAGGTGCGGGCCGGCAAGAAGTCCGATTGCAAAGTGGATTCCCTGCCGCAAGTGGATTTGAACGATTTGCAAGAGATGCACAACCACTTCCGCGAGCAGGTAGACTCGGGTCTCGAGACGCTGGCCAAGAATTCCGGCAAGAACGGTCTGCCCGCCGCCCCGACCACCGCGACTATTGGCAGCCAGCCGCCCGCGCCGGATCCGACGGCCGCCTCGCAATTGGCGCAACAGCAGAAGGATGCCGATGCCGCGGAAGCTGAGGCCAAACAGGAAGCAGCCTCCGCGCCACCGCAGAATTAAGCCAGAGCCGCACGCAGTGTGCACAAGGTGTTGCCGACTGACTTACCGCGGGGTTAGCCGGCGGCAGACCCCAAGGTTCCGAAAACACTTTGCCCGCAGTGCCGCGGGCCTACATTCCGTCTCAGGAGGATTTTGCCCATGTCTCGGATTCGCGTTCGTCTGGCGGCATTGCTGGCCGCCGCGGTGATGTTGGCGGGTACCTGCTCTTTGGCGAGCGCGCAGCTCGCGCCCACGGCTTCCATGCCGGACGAGCTTGCCGCGCAATATAAAGTGTCCAAGCTGGCGGCGGACTCCACCGGAACGGTAGTGACCGACGCCGGGACGGTCCTCGCCGTGCAAAAGGGCGGAATCCTGGGATTTGACCATGACACCGGCGGAATGATCCCCACGAAATTCGAAAAAGGCAGCATTCATTCGCCAAATGGTCTGGCCATGATGATTCTGCAAAAGAAGGGCGGGGTGAACACCAAGTTTTTCACCGTGGGCGAAAAAGTGTACGTGACGAAGATCGACGTTCAAGTGAAAAATGAGAAAGTGGTCTTGTCGCTGGTGGAGTGCGATACCTGCAACAATGTGCAGAATCCTTCCGGGTATAAGACCCAATTAGCGTTTCAGTTCGACAAAGGCTTTCTTGAAACGGCCACCGCCGCACAGGTGGAAGATACGGTCGGGCAGGTGCTGACCATCGACAATAGTCCGGGCTCCGATTCCCAGCAGGCCAACAACGCGCAGGGGGGGCAACAGCAGGGCGGCGGACAGCAGGCGCCGGCACAGGCTGCGCCTCCGGCCAGCATCGAGCTGGGGCAGACCACCGACCAAGTGGTGGCGGCGCTCGGCGATCCGCAGAAGATCGTGAAGCTGGGCACCAAGCAGATTTACGTTTATAAGGATTTGAAGATTACCTTTACCAACGGCAAGGTTTCCGACGTGCAATAGGGCCACGCAGCAACAACCGCGCAGCGGGCTCTTTGCCTGGTTCGCGATTCAATCGGTTGGGCTTCGCGCTGGTTGGAGAAACACTCACAGGCTGAAAGCCTGTGCCGCCAAAACCTCTTCCTCACCCGTTCGTAACGCCGCACATCTCGGCGTTCACCCGCACAAACGCGGCGTCCGTTTCAGCTACAATAATTGTTAGCAACGGTTGGGTAGCCAACGATTTGTTCCGAGGCTTTGTGTGATTCACCGACATATCTTTCACAACGAGGCGCTGCTGCCCATCGAGAAGGCGCGGCTTTCGCCCGGCCAGGCGGGGCTGGTTTGCGGCTTTGGGCTTTTCACCACGCTGCGCATCGCGCGCGGCGAAGCTTTTGCCTATGAGCGCCACTGGAAACGTCTCGAGAAAGACGCGGCCATTACGCACCTGCCGATGCCTTATTCCGGCGCCAAAGTGCGCGTACACCTGCACGAGGTGATTCGCGGCAACCGCATCAGCGAAGGGTGCGCGCGGATTTATCTCGTACACAACAATGTCGGCTACTGGAAGAGCGGCGAAGCGCGGCCGGAAGTGGACTTGATCATGACGACCGCGGATTTACCCAGCTATCGCGAGCCGGTGCGATTGGCGTTGCGCGAGCATGGCCGCCACGCCGCCTCGCCGCTGTGCAGCGTAAAGACGATTTCCTGGCTGGACAACGTGTGGTCCATCGGGGAAGCCACGCGCGAAGGATTTGACGAGGTGGTGCTGCTGAATGAACGCGGCGAAGTTTCCGAGTGTACCTCTGCGAATATTTTCACCGTGAAAGACGGCAAAGTGTTTACGCCGCCGCTCAATTCCGGCTGCCTCGAAGGCGTGACGCGCGGAATTTTGTTTGAGATTGCGCCGGAAGCCGGGATTTCCATTGTGCAGCAGGCCCTGCACCCGCAGGATTTGTATGGCGCCGACGAAGTGTTTATTACCTCCACGAATCGCAACGTGATTAGCGTCGGGTCGATCGCCGGGCATGTGATCGCCAACACTGCCGGCGCGATGGCCAAACGGCTGAATGATCTGTTTGACGCGTATATGACGGAATATGTGGAACGGCGATTGGCGGCGGCGCGGTAGGTTTTGCGCGGCCAGCGTTACGGAAAGCGGGCCGCACTGCGCCCACAAACAAAAATTCAGAAATGAATCTAACGTTCGGCGGAGGGAATGAGACTGCCGCCGGCGACGGTCTGGTTCTGTTGCGCGGCGAAAAGATTCTCCAGCAGCGTGAGGTCGGCGCGGAATTGCCGCTCGGAGGTGTGCGGCGAGGTGCCGGCGCTGAGTTCCTGCCGCAGGCGGGTCACCAGCAAGTCGCGGGTGAACGCGGCCGGAGCGGTGGAGGCCAAAATATTTTCGCGTGTCAGACCGATGATCATCATGGCCGGCTGCGCGGTTGAGAGCCCGACGGATTGCGCGTTGGCGGGCGAAGACGATGCGTTGGCCAGCGAAACGTTCTCCTCCTGCGGCATCGATAGCGCGGGATAGCCCGCGGCGTCCGGCGCGAAGACCGCTTTTGTTTGCACCTCGCGCCAAGTTGCGGAGTTGGTGGCAGAGTTAGTCGCAGAGTTGCTCTGGTAGGCCACCAGCGCATCTTCTTCGCGGAGCATCTCTGCCAGAGATTTGGCGTACGCGCGGCGCTCCGCCTTGTTCAACGGCGCATCCAGCGAACCGTCCGGCGAATACATCTTGGCGTTCTGCGCAGGGTTAAAGCGGCCGCTGACGACATAAGCCACGGCGAAGCCTCCACCGACAAACGGGTGAAATACGAGCAGCGGAATTTCATACTTCTTGGCTTTGAAGACGGAGTCCACCACACCGTGCACCGGGGTGCTGCGTTTGATCCTGCCGGGAATCTGCGGGATGACGTAGGCGGTGAACGCCACGTCTTGGTGGCGATGCGCGTAGTGCACCACGGATTTGGCGATGTGCTTGGGCGTGGCCACGTCCAGGTCCGCCAGGAAGCTGCGGGTGGCGGCCTTGGGGTAGTAAAAGTTCACCACCTTGCGGACGAAGTCGGCGCAGTTGCTGGTGACCAGCTTGTAGGCCTGGTGATTCGGCCGAGCATTGTAAAGGGCGATGAAGGCGTCGTCCTGCTCCGGTGCAGTGGCTAGCTGAAAACCGTAAAGCGTGCGATCAAAGGCCGAGCCCACCAGTTCATACCAGTCGCCCGTGGGCGTCTGGCCTTCCGGGCCGTCTGGCGCCAGGGCTGTCAGGTATTTACGCCGGTAGGCGTCGCGCATGGCGGCTTCGATTTTGGTGTCGGCGAAAAGCGGGATGTCTTCCGGGCGCTCCACAGCATAGAGATACGGCAGCAGCGGTATGGCCAGCCAGTCGTACCCGGCAATGCGATGATAGCGGCTGAGGACGATTCCGGTTTCGCCCGGTTCGCAACGGCGCAGGACCGTCGGGGTGTCGGCGCAAACATTGCTCAGGTACACGGCGGTGTGGCCGGTGCCGGCCAGTTCGCCGTCGAGGGCGTAAGGCTCTTCGAGGAAGATAGTGATGTCGGCGCGGGCGGGCGCANNACGGTTGCTTTGCCAGCGTCTTAGAGGGCGTCCTAGATAGATTACCAGCGTAGTCTTGCAGAGTGGCCGCCGGTTGCCCTACCTGCAAACCCGTATTCGGGGGTGCAAGTTGCTGCAAATTTTTAAGTATAAGAAAATACAATACTTAAATTGGAGCGGTGGGAGGAGAGGTTGCTTCTCGGTTAGACAATTTTTCAGAGGTTTTAGTGTGAGATTCAGCAAGAAATTACGGGTCGGTGCGGCTTTTACACAACAAAAATCGCGTACTAGAACCCCACTCTGCCCTTGCGGATACGTTCGGAAAAGTCCTTGGGGCCTTGGATTTGGCGCGCTACCGGATTGATGTACGCCTGCCTCTTTAGCTCCGCGAAGGAGAGACCGCCCGTCTCCAGGTCGCCTCGCTGATACTCCATCTTGTCGCCTTTGCCGTTCAGCAGGATACGCCAGTCGAAGCGGTTNNATGTTCGTGGTGCAGTTGCGGGTGACGGCGTTGTACCACTCGGCGCGGCGGTGCAGCTCGTTGATGCGGTAGATGTACGCCAGGAAGAGCAGGCGCGACCAATCGGGGCCGGCCGTGGTGCGGTAGAGGTATACGTCTTCGCCCTGACCCTGGGCTCCGCGGCGAATATTGGTGCGCAGACGGACGAGATTTTCCTCCGGGGCCACGGCATAGAAAAGTTCGTAGGAACGGAAGAATCCGCGGATCGGATAGTAACGCTCGCGCAACTCCTTGCGCAGCTCGATGGAAAAAGCCACTTGGTCGTTCTCGCCGATCTGAAAACTGGTGATGGGATGAGCGATCCAACTGGAGCCCCAATAGGTGACGAAGAGGTCGATGCCGCGGATTTCGGAGAGTTTGATTTGCTTGTCGACCCAGCGGCAGTCGTAGTCAAACTCCTTGCGGTATTCGCACACGCGGAAATTGTGGATGGTCACAATATCGCCATCCATCTCGGCCCACGCGGTCTGTGCCACATCCGGTTGCCAGATGCGCTCGTTGGAAGGCTTGATGGAGCGCCACCAGATCAGCACCAGCAGGAAGTCCACGAAGACGCCGATGGCACGCGCCTGAAACGTCGGGAGCAGGAAAATGGCTGCCGCGTCCAGCATCAAGTACAAGGCCGCCGCTGGAACGCGCAGCCACGGCGTGCGCAAATCAAAATAGAGCGCGCTCGCGGCCCACAGGGTGGCCAGCGCGAGAAGCACCACGAGGAGTATGGTGAGCACGTGTGTGGAGCGGAGCTATGACCGGCTCTGCGCCGTGGACAAGGACTCCGCGTCCGCAGACTGCGGCACTTCGGGAATAAACGGCACGGTTACCACCACGGTCACGCCGGCGCTGTCGGATTGTATATCCAGATTCCCCTGCTGTTCACGCACCCGTTCGCGCATGCCGGCCAGGCCCACGCCCAGGTGCGTGCCGTTGCTGAGAAACCGTTGCAGCACCTCCGGCGCCATGCCGCCGCCGTAGTCGCGCACGCGTAAGACCACCTGCGTGGGCGTGCAGTTCAACGCCACCACCGCGTGGCTGCTCTTCGCGTGGCGGTGGATATTGGTCAAACATTCCTGCAGCACGCGGAACAGCGCCAGCTCCACGGGATGCGCCAGGCGCGGGAAATCCTCCGGGACCTCGCAGGTGAAGGCGATGCCGCTGCGCCGCGCGAATCCTTCCACGTACCATCGCGTGGCCATGCCGAGGCCGGTCTCGTCGAGCAACGGCGGGTGCAAAAGATACGAGATGGTGCGCGTTTCGGCCAACGCCTGCTCCAGGTGGGCGCGCGCGCCATTCAAGCTCTCGTCCGGGCTGCGGCCGCTGGCCATGGCGTCGAGGCTCATTTTCGCGGCCGCCAGATATTGCCCCAGGCTGTCGTGCAGTTCGCGGGAAAACTTGCGGCGCTCTTCGTCCTGCAGATGCAGCAAGCGCGTGCTGAGCTGGCGCGAAGCCGCCTGGCTTTCGAGCGCCGCGGCTTCCGCGCGTTCGCGCTCGGAAAGCTCGTTCTCTAACATGCGGTAGTAGAGATACAGCAGGATGAGGGAGACCACAAATGCGAGAATAAGTATCCAGATCAGCAAGTCATAGAGCGCCGTGGAGTTCGAGCGGCGGGTCACCAACAACTGCTGCTCATTGTTCATCATTTCCTGCGCCGCGGCCTGCGATTCCGCGCCCAGAGCCACCAACTGCCGGGTGCCGGCGGCAAGCTCCTCGGTCTCGAGGGGACCCAGTTTGCGTCGCTCGACGCGCGCGCGCAACACGGTCAGACGTCGCAAGGCTACGTCCTGCAACCGCGCGAACGCGGCGTCTTGCGCGCGATTATCTTGCACCAATTCCCGCAAGTGATTTATTTTTTCGGGGACGCGGCCGGCGATCCGGTCAAAGTTCTGCTCGACGGCCGGGTCCGCCTGCTCGTCGAATTTGACGCGGGCGCGGCCGGCCTCGTCCATGATGGCGGTAAGTTCGCCGACGGCCACCTGCACTTCATAGGTGTGCGCGACCCAGCGCAGACTTTGCGTCAGCCGCGAAATGGCCACACCCGCAGCCAGCCCCGCAATCAGCAGGAAAACCACCGCGCCGCCGAACGCCAAGCGCACCTTTTTTCGAGAGTGCATCGCTCACCGAACAACGAACCATTATTGAGACGCGTGATGCCGCACGATGGTAACACGAGCGTTTACAACTCTCGGAGCGGCCCGGGCACTTTGTGGACGCTAAAAACAATTGAACGCTAAGGTATCTACGAGCACGGCTGATAGCATGCCTGTCGTAAAATGACGACACTCGGCTTTACATTTTCGTGCGAGTCACATCGGAATAGGCTGGTGCAACGCGCGCTTCACCTGCCAGCACGGGGAGTACCCGGCCTGCGGGAACAGCGAATGCACGCAGGTGACCGTTTGCACCGGATTGTCGACGTCGATCTCGTATTCCGTCTTGTTCCCTTTTTCCGGGATGGCCAGCAGCCGTGGCGCGGTAAGCGTCTCGAACGGATCCACCGTGGTGGGATGCCGCACGCGTACGCGCACGGAAACAAAATCCGCGCCATACGCAACCAGCACCGCCACAGCGGCGCCCAGTGATAAACGTTGCAGTATCCTGGAAAGGGCGGGCATGATCCTTCCAAGCATAGCTCGCCGCGCGCCCGCAAGAAAAATTCTTTACCTCGCATAGCGATTCGTGCGGTCCGCTCATCAAACCTTTTTGCCGCGGCAGGATGGCCAAATAAAAGCCACGTAAGATAAGGTAGCTTCGCATCCCGTGGCTAATTAAGACCGGAGCGGCGCGCGAGGCGCACGACAAAACACATGCTACAGGGCCAAGGCATACACGCGGTGGAGTTGGTGTTCCTGCTACTGCTGTTGTTCGTAGTGGTGTTTGCGGCGCTGGCGCGCAAGCTGAAGACGCCCTACCCCATCGTCCTGGTCATCGCAGGATTGTTACTGGGATTTGTGCCGGCCATTCCCAAGGTGCCGCTGAGCCCAGACCTGGTCTTCCTCGTGGTGCTCCCGCCGCTGCTCTATTACGGCGCATGGCACACCAGTTGGCGCGATTTCAAATACAACCTGGTCAGCATCCTCTTTCTAGCCTTCGGCCTCGTCGGCTTCACTGTGTTCGGCGTGGCGGACACCTCGCGCTGGCTCTTCGCCGGCTTCGATTGGCGCCTCGGTTTCGTCCTGGGCGCCGTCATCTCCACCACCGACGCCATCGCCGCCACGGCCATCGCCAAACGCGTAGGCTTGCCGCAGGGCATCGTGGACGTGCTCGAAGGCGAGAGTCTCGTCAACGACGCCACCGGCTTNNTGCTCGTCGGCATCGTCGTCGGCCTCATCGTCGAATTCTTCGAACACCGCATCGACGACGGTCCCATCGAAATCGCCGTGAGCATCCTGGTGCCCTACGCCACCTATCTCGGCGCGGAAAAACTAAACGCTTCCGGCGTGCTCGCCGTCATCGCCTGCGGCCTCTATCTTAGCCGCAAAAGCTCGCATTTCTTTTCCCCCAGCGTCCGCATTCAGGCCGACGCCGTGTGGGAAGCGCTCACCTTCGTCATGAACGGCCTGGTATTTGTGCTCATCGGCCTGCAACTCCCCTACGTGCTGGCTGGCATCCGCGAATACAGCTTGCGCCAATTAATCCTTTACGGATTGCTTTTCAGCGTGCTGGTAATTGTGCTGCGCCTGCTGTGGGTTTTTCCCGGCGCGTATCTCGCCTACGCCATCCGCCGCCACCTGCTGCACCACAAGGAAGCCTGGCCCAGTCCCCGCGGCGTCTTCGTAGTCGGTTGGACGGGCATGCGCGGCGTCCTCGCCCTGGCCGCCGCCATCTCCCTGCCCGAATTCCTCGCCGACGGCTCCGCCTTCCCCAACCGCAACCTCATCATCTTCATGACCTTCTGCGTAATCCTGGTGACCCTCGTCCTCCAAGGTCTCACCCTGCCACCGCTGATCCGCCTCCTGGGGCTCGCCTCCACGCACGAAAACAATCAAGAAGAATTAGCCGCGCGCCGCGAAATTGTCGCAGCCGCGGTCGCCTATCTCGAAACCACGCAAACCCGCAAAGACCAACTCGACCCCGCCATCTACAAGGAAATCATGCGCATGTACCGTCGCCGCCTCGAAGTTCTGCACGAGATCGGCGAGGATGAATCCGAGAAAGATCATCAGCTGCACGTCGCGTTGCGCGAACGCCGGCTCGACGCCATGCGCGACGTAGTGCAAGTAGAACGCCAGACCGCACTGCGCCTGCGCAACGAAGGCAAAATCGGCGACGAAACCCTGCGCAAACTCCAATACGAGTTGGATCTAACCGAAACCCGCTTGGCCGCCATCCGCTAGCGCTTCAGCGGCACGCATTCTTCACCCGCCTACACCCTATACAACGGCGTCTCCGCCACCGCGAACTCCTGCGGCGTCAGGTACCCCAGACTGCTTTGCGGACGTTCTTCGTTGTACTCCTTTCTCCAAGTTGCGATTTTGCGCTTGGCGTCGAACAGGTTCTGAAACCAGCTCACCCGCAAACACTCTTCCCGCAAGCGCCCGTGAAAGCTCTCCACCCGCGCGTTCTGCGTGGGCTTCCCCGGCTGAATGTGGATCAGCTCGATGCCCCAGCTCAGGCACCATGCCAGAAAATGTCGGCTGCTGAATTCCGGACCGTAGCACCTCGGGAACGAGGCTATTTCTGCTAACGAGCGGGGTGGACCAGCATGGCTGAAGGGAGCGAAGCGACCGGAAGCCATGCTGGTCATGGTCAGCCGGAGGTCTCCTGTACTGTGAGTGTGTTCAGCATTCACCAAAGGAGACGAACCAACCATGACCAACACGCAGAGTACGCCGGAAGCCGTCGTCTGGGTAGCCATCGATGTCGCGAAAGATCGCCACGAAGCTCTCATCGAAGCACCCGGATGGAAAAGTCGAAAGAAGTTTCGCGTGCAAAACAGCGCCGAGGAATTTCGGGCCTTTGCAGATTTTCTGCACGGGCTGGCATCGCCTATTTGGATTGGTTTTGAACCAACGGGCAACTACCATCGAGCGCTTGCTTATTTTCTCCACTCCGAGGGTTTTCATCTCGAGCTCATTTCTTCCGTCGCTCTTGCTCGCACCCGAGAAGCCATGCACAACTCTTGGGATAAGAATGATCCGAAGGATGCCCAGGTTATCTTGCATCTCCTCAAAGGTCGACTCACCCAGCACTATCACGACCCGATGGTGCACAACTTGAACGATCTCCAGGAACTTTCGAAAACTCATCACCACATCTCTTTGGAAAAAACCCGTACTCAGCATCGCCTGCTGACCCACTACCTGCCGCTCTATTTCCCAGAGATCGCTTGCTACCACTCTTCTTCGCGCTCGGAATGGTTGTGGAACTTGCTCATCGAGTTCCCGACACCCCGCAGCGTGAACCGACTTTCAAAAGACGAGTTCGTGCGGAAAGCCTGGACTCTCGTTGGCCGTAAGGTCGCAAAAGAGCGCATTTTGACTGATATTTATCTCACCGCGCAGTCTTCCGTCGGTCTTCCTGCCGAAGAAAACTCGGAGGCTGTCGCCATGCTTCGTTTTGTGCTTCGCCAGCTACTTACACTGTGCCAGTTGCGCGCCACCATCGAAGAGCGAGCAGACGATCTGCTTTCCAGCAACGAGGACTATCAACGACTGCGGCGCATCCCGGGGATCGGGCCGATCTCGGCCTTGACCATCCTTGCTGAGGCGGGAGACCTGCGGCGGTTTTCTCATCACCGGCAGTTCCTGAAGTTCTGTGGATTCGATCTCGCCACCGAACAGTCGGGGCAGTTCCGTGGCCTCTCACGACTTTCAAAGCGGGGCAATGCGCGACTCCGTGCTGTCTTTTGGATGTCCGCGAGCGTTGCCGTTCGCATGCGTGAAAACAGTTTCCGGGCCAAGTTCGAGCGCTACATGAGGAGCGATCCAGGCAGCACAGACCGTAAGCGCAAAGCTTACGTCGCCGTCGCCGCAAAAATCGCCCGTGTGGCCTTCGCACTCATCAGGTCCGGAGTCGATTACCGCTGCTTCCATGAAGTGGCGGTGCCAGGTGGAAGAACCCGTTCTGCACGAGCCGTTGAGGCGATGCCGACCTCGTAGATAATGTGCGGGTCTTCCACTTGGAAGGGACCTCGTTTTAAGTACAGTAAAGGCCGTGAAGTTCCAGCGGACCTTGTGTCGCTATGGTCGAGTGCCATTCCTGTTGTCTGTGGAAGCCACTTGGATTTAGACTGCAATCGCGCCTGAAATCAGACGCACAGGAGATCTTTGCCCTGACCTCTTTGTAACGCTCCGCAGTTAGTACGTTGTCGCAGCGGAGCGCTCCCGGAATGCCGCGTTCCACGATGAGGTCCTCCAGCACCCGCGTCACTCTGCGGCTCGCAAAACTGGTGTCCACTTCCAGCGCCGGACACTCCCGCGTATACGCATCCACCACGCTCAGCACCCGGATGGCCCGCCCGCACTCCACCGCATCGTGCGCAAAATCCAGCGCCCACTCCTGGTTCGCCGCCGTGCGCTGCAGCAACGGCTGTCCGACGCGCACGCAGTGTTTCCGTTTCTTCCGCCGCAATAGCAATCCCGCCTCCCGATACACGCGATGCACACGCTTGTGATTCACCCGCGTTCCCCCTCTTTGCAGCAAGACGTGCAGCCGGCGATATCCGAAGCGCGGCTTCTCCCGCGCCAACTCCACCAAACGCGCGCGTAACTCCGCGTCGTCGCGCCTGCCCTCGTAGCGATAACTGGATGCCGCTATTCCCAGCAGCCCGCAAACCCGGCGCTCGCTGGCTGCGTATTTCTGGCGCAGCCAGTCCGCGTCCGCCCGCTGGTTTACGAGCCCCAGCCGTTTTTTGCGATTACCGCTTTCAGCATCTCTTTGTCCAGGCTCAAATCCACCACCAGCTTCTTCAACCGCCCGTTCTCGTCCCGCAACTGTTTGGCTTCTTGCGCCTCACTGACCTCCATCCCCCCGTACTTAGCCTTCCAGGCATAAATCGTGTGCTTAGAAACTCCCTCTTCGCGCGCCACGTCCTCCACCTTGCGCCCCGCTTCGAGTTGCTTCAGCGCCCCAATCATCTGCGCCTCTGTATGCTTGCTTTTCGACATGCCTCTGCCCCTTTCCGCGATGTGAAATCATACTCACTCCTGCGCGGTTTTTGGGGGGCACGTCACTTCAAGGTATCACCCGCGACACTTCCTATTTTGCCGCTCAATTAACCACGTCCCCAACTCCCAGCATCACCAGCACTGCCCAAAATAAGTGCTTTTTCTAGTTGGTTTGCCGACTTCGTTCGAACTATGGTTGAGTGTCGTTGATCACGGAGGCTCTGGCCGCTACAAAATCGTCTACACTACGGATGTTCCCCAACCGGATCATCCCGGCAGCTGCTCCGGCATCATCCACAACGCGCTCGCAATTCACGCGCCCGCGCGGGGCGATGCAGTTCCATAGATTATGAACACCGCACAAGTTATTGATTTCATTGGCCGTCAGAGTTTTGGCGAACCACAAGACACCGGGTTTCCGAGGTTCACACAAACACGATGGAATTACATTCGTTTTTGGCAGCTCGGATAAGCGGTTCCAGCTCATTTACCAACTCTAGCATTGGAGATGAAGAGCGTCGCGTCTCCCGAATGCGGTAGATATCAAAGTACAAATCGACGAGCTCGGCAACCCAACGGCCTCCGTCTCCGTCTCCGTCTTACACATATATGCCGAAGCCAAACAGTCCCATAACATAAAATACTCTATCTTGTGATTTGTTGTCTCCTGAGAGTGGGAAGCTTGTTACCCAATTCCCGCCATGTTGATCAACGAATCGTAATGGAGGAAGAACTGCGTTCTTAGCCAAATTCATAGCTGTTTCCGTATCGGTCGCAGCGCTGAGAATTATCAGGGTGGAGTATTTCTTGTTTTCGTCAATAAGATAGAGCAGAGCCGCAGCTCCGGTCGCGACCCCCGTGGTTCCCGCCGGCTCATGGTCGTCTGCATTGAGATGACGATATTTTCGATAACCCCAAATGGTATGTCCATTCAATAATTCTTTGGATCGGGACCATGTAGGTTCGCTTGACTGGGGTTGCGGAGACCGCAGAAAGTCAATTGCCACCTTTGTATCGTCTAGATTATTGGATACTATGACATAAGTTTTGGCAATTTGAGCAGCATAAAGCAAGCTCGGTTTCGGGTTTCCTTCGCCATACTCCTTGAGATCTGCTCTCCACTGCCAAATTGAGACACCGGCGTGTATATCCGTGGGCGCCGGATCAAAGAATTGGCCAATTTGAAATTGTTTCTGCTCAAGGAGGATGACATAGCAAAACCGTGATCGAACCGATCCTAGCCCCGAAGGGGACCGAAAATCTTTTGCGCCAACAAAGACGGCGCGCGAAGCTCGAAGGGTCTTATTCGCGGCATCGCCCCGCAAAGCATTGAGGCTGACGGTTAGGTAGACGAAAGGAACGCGCAGGCCGTCAGAATCCTCCTGCGACAGATCGTCGTACTTACCAGATCCCCAAAGAAGTTTGCTGTCGCCGCGAAAGACAGTTTCAAACCTTTCGGTAAGCATTGAAACTGCACGCGGTTCACCGATCGTTTCAGCCATAGTTATACCAGCCATCCAGAACAGATACAGCGAGAGCGCAGTGCAGGCTCTTCCAACAGTTCTTGTATTCATACTATTCTCCAATTTTCTCCTGGCCTTCTTTTACGGCGTCACTGGGACCGGAACATTCCAACCAACGGAAACCCGGGGACAGACGGGACGTTTTCTGCTAGTTTACCCTCATAGCGGCCCAGCTGCCGTTGGCAATGCTTCCTTTGGCGATGCTGTCCTTGCGTATGCTGCCTTTGTTTATGCTATTGACCGCGGCGCTGCTGTCGCCTGCGCCCCTGCGCGCGCAGAGCACTGCTCCCAAGCCCACTACCACCAAGACCGCGCCTGCCAAGCCGGCTCTCGAAGTCGTGGTGCTCGGCTCGGGCGGGCCGCGCCCCTTCGGACGCGGCGGCTCGAGCTTTGTCGTGCTCGTCGACGGCACGCCGCGCATCTTGCTGGACGCCGGACCGGGCGCCTTCGTGCGCATCGGCGAACTGCAGCTCGATCTCGACAACGTGGATATCGTGCTGCTGACCCACCTGCACATCGATCACACGGGCGATTTGGCTTCCTTCTTCAACGCGCGTGCGCTGGACAGCGATGGCCCCATCACCTATCGCATCTTTGGTCCAGACGGCGCCGGCCAATTTCCCAAAACGTCGCGCTTCGTGGACCAGCTCATCGGCAAAGACGGCGCGTGGGCCTACCAAACCACCTTTGGCGCCGACGAAACATTTGACGTGCATGACCTGGCCATCGCGCTCGATTCGCCGCCCACAAAAATCGTCGACGACCCCAGCGGCCTGACCGTCGAAGAAATCGCCACCCATCACGGCGACTGCCCATCGGTCGCCTATCGCATCGGCTACAAAGGCGAGAGCATCGTTTTCTCCGGCGATATGGACGCGAGCGCCATCCCCAATCTCGTGCAACTCGCAAAAAACGCCGACCTGCTCATCTTCAACTGCGCGGTCCTTGATCCGCCGGCGTCGCCATCGCAGCTCTACGACCTGCACACCCCGCCGCACAAAATCGGGGAAGCCGCGCGCGACGCCCACGTGAAGCGCCTCGTCCTGAGCCATCTCGCCCCGGACGTGGCGAGCCAGAAGCTCGCTGTGCGCAAATCCATCGGCCAGTCCTACACCGGCCCCGTCTCTTTCGCGACAGATCGCGAACGCATCCCGGTGGAAAAGGGATTTTTGCAGCTGCAGGAAAAATAATGGGAGGACGACGATGTAGCCGTCGGAAAATTGCAGATTTTAGTAGCACAGGCATTTTTGCCTGTGCTGCCAGCGGAACATTACGGTAAGGATATGCGCCGAAATTCAGAGAGGTGAGATTTGGGAATGGAAATTTTTGGTGGAGCTGATGGGATTCGAACCCACGACCTCCTCGATGCCATCGAGGCGCGCTCCCAACTGCGCCACAGCCCCACCGGAACAGCCAGGACAATGCTAACATCTAGCCGCCGGATTCGTCTATCGGCGGGCAGGTTCGGCGGACAAAAGTTGCCAACACTTTCTAGCGCAACAAAAAATTCCGGCGAGGTCACAATGGGTTCATTGAAGTGCGTTAGTTGGGGTTTTCGCCTCGCGATTTTTTTCGCTGCGTTTCTTGCGGTTGCTGGTCTGGGAGTTGCGGTGCCTGGCGCGTGGGCGCAAGATTCTGCGGTCGCGTCCAAGACAGAAGGCAAAACCGCGCATGCGGTGAAATTTAACGCGGAGGTGGAACTGCTGGATTGCGACGGGACGCCGTGCGTGGAAGCGCGCATTGGCGAAGGCAAACCGCTGAAGCTGGGGATCGATACGGGTAATCAGGCTTCCATTTTGGACAAAGATGTGGCCGATGCGGCGGGCCTGAAGGCTACGAGTGCGATGCCCGCAGGTGCGCCTGCGGGGATGTTCCGCACGACGATTCCGGCGGTGCACATCGGCGGAGCGACGCTGCACGAAGTGCCGGCCCTCGGCATGTCACTTTCGGAAATGATCGCGCA
The DNA here is from genome assembly GCA_003161195.1 of Acidobacteriota bacterium. GTDB lineage: Bacteria > Acidobacteriota > Terriglobia > Acidiferrales > UBA7541 > Acidiferrum. The sequence continues at coordinate 15,685 of PMOV01000322.1, forward strand.
GAAGCAGATGCCGAACGTTGCGGGGACGCTGGCCTACACGGCGTTCAAGGACCGCATTGTGCAGCTGGATTTTGTGGCCAACAAACTACGCATTTCGGAACTGCTGACCGCCGCAGTGCCTTGCAGCGGCACGTGCGACAAATTTTCGCTGATCACCTTCGGAAAAAAAGGTCCGCCGATCGTGGTGGCGGAAGGATTTGAAATCAACGGCAAGGCGGTGAGCGCGCAGGTAGACACGATGTACACCGGAACCATGGTGGTGTACTCCGCGTCGATCGATAAGTTGGGCCTCAGCGACGCAGCGAAGGCGGAACGGACGGAAAATTTCCCGCTTACCGACGGCGGCGTGGATATGAAAGCCGCGCCCGCGCAGAAAGAAAGCTTTCATGGACTGGCGCTGGGCGTTAGCGCGCCAGTGGTGTACTTCCCGACGCCGGACGTACATGAACCGGATGGCTTATTCGACGCGACGGTGGGCCTGGGCGTTTTCTACGGCTCGGTGCTGACGCTGGACTTTCGCGACATGACCATCTCGGTGAGCCGGCCGTAGGGAGAGTTGCAACATGAAACGCTTTTCAAATCGCAGCTTGCGAGTTTGGCGGCGAGTGCTGATGGCTGGGACGCTGGCTCTGGCGGCTGGCGTTGCCTTTGCCCAAGAGCCGGATTGGGACGCGCTCGGCAAGCGCTGGTGGACGCACATCCAATTTTTGGCCGACGACAGCCTCGAAGGGCGGGATACTGGGAGCGCGGGCTACGAGAAAGCGGCGCAGTACATGGCGGAACAGTTTCGCGCCGCCGGACTGCAGCCCGCGGGAACGGAGGGTTACCGGCAAGCCATGGAGTTTAACGTGGTGCGCATAGACGAGCCGCACTGCGCGCTGGAACTGCTGCGCGACGGCGCTGCGCAGCCGGTGAAGCTTGGCGATGAAGCGATTCTCGGGGTCAATGCGCACGCAGCGGAACACGTGGAAGCTGGCACAGTTTTCGCCGGCTATGGCTTGACAATCCCGGAATTCCGGTACGACGACCTTGCCGGGCTCGAGGTAAAGGGAAAAATCGTGGTCTATGTATCCGGCGGTCCGGCGGATTTGCCCGGCCCCATCAAGGCGCACTACCAATCCGGCGAGGAACGTCGCAAGGCGTTCGCGAAGGCCGGAGTGATCGGCACGATTGCTATCCCGAATCCCAAGAGCGCTGAAGTTCCCTGGTCGCGTGTTGCCGCGTCGCGTTTTCAGCCGAGGATGGAGTTGCGCGATCCGGGCGGGGACATGGCTCCGCCGCTGCAGGTCGGAATAACGTTTAACCCTGCCAGTGCCGAGATGCTGTTCGCGGGCAGCGGGCATACGTTCGCGGAAATTCTTGCCGCGCTTAACGCCAACAAGCCTTTGCCGCATTTTCCGCTGGCTACGGGCATCCGCGCGCGGGTGGAGATGACGCGGACGGAAGTGAAATCCGAAAACATCGTGGGCCTGCTGCCAGGGAGCGATGCGGAACTACAGAAGGAATATGTGGTGGTCAGCGCGCACCTCGACCATCTGGGCATCGGCGAGCCGGTGAACGGCGACCGGATTTACAACGGCGCGATGGACGATGCGTCCGGCGACGCATCGCTGATCGAGATTGCCCGGGCGCTGAAGGATTCCGGCGCGAAACCCAAGCGCTCGATTATTTTTCTCTCCGTCACAGGAGAAGAGAAGGGCGAACTGGGCTCCGAATATTTCGCCGCGCATCCGACGGTCGCCGGGCCCATCGTTGCGGACATTAATATGGATATGTATCTGCCGCTCTTCCCGCTGAAATACCTGGAAGTGCAGGGGCTGGGCGAATCGACNNAAGGAACCAGAGCACAATCGCTTCATCCGGAGCGATCAGTACAGTTTTATTAAAAAAGGCGTTCCGTCGCTGGCGTTCAAGTTTGGCTATATTCCCGGCACAGCGGAAGAGCGCATCTTCAAGGCGTGGTACAGCGAGCGCTACCACGGCCCGGCGGACGACGTGAGCCAGCCCGTGGATGTGGCCGCCGCCGCGCAATTCAACGCCATACTCGGACAGTTAGCATTGCGTGTGGCCGATGCGCCAGCCCGCCCCACGTGGAAGACCGACAGTTTCTTCCGCCGCTTCGCACAGTAGCCAGCGGCTTCGGCCGCCTTGGCGCAGGCCGCACCGCG
>PMOV01000126.1 GCA_003161195.1 Acidobacteriota bacterium
CTGGAAGTGCCGCCGCAGATTAGGACGTTCTTCCTCCCTACCACAAACTCGGCCAACTGATCCGCCAGGTCCGCTGTCAGCATGCCGGCTTGAACGAGGTCATTCATTTTGAATTTGTGGGAGTTGAATTTGCGAATCGTCAGAGTGACACCGTGGATGCTGCATGGGGGAATCACGGCGGCGACTCGGCTTCCATCCGGTAGCCGAGAGTCGAGGATGGGTTTCTCGTCGGATATGTCGTCACCCAAACGGCGGGCAATGTTCTTGACTGCGACGATGAGCGATTCGGGGGTGAGCTTCGCTTCCGGCACGCGCTGGAGGTATCCGGCTTTTTCAATGAAGATCGCGTCCGGGCCGTTGACCATAATCTCGCTGATGTCGGGGTCGAGTATCAGGTGCTGGATGGGGCGAAGGAACGGAAGGATCAGCTCGAAGCCGTCCATCACAGTTGCCCATCAGAGAGCTGGCGAAAGTAGGATTTATCCACGTCGTTGAAGTACGGCTTGAGATAGCAATACAGAGGCGGCAAGGGATCGAGCCCGTCATATGCCAACGTTACGGACTGCGCGTTTTTCAATTCCGTAAAGGTTTTCGTATCGAATCTGTAGTCTCGCTGCTGGCTGTAGGTCTTGGAGGTGCTGATGTGGGCTTTGTCGGCTAGAGGCTTGCCAGTGAGATAGCTCACCCGGGAATCGTGGCCGCTTTCCGAGATGTTGTAGTTCACCCGCCATTTTTCGTCCTGGCCGCATAGTTCGCTGGCAATCTTGGCGGAAAAGTCGTCCGACAGAGCTAGAAAGATTTTCGTCCGGAACGTTTGCAACAAAGTTCGCCATGTTTCGCCCGGCAATGTCGTCTTCAAAGAGCTGATGCTTTGTGTTGCCACGATCGGAACGCACTTGGCTTGCCTCGAGAGCGTAAAGAACTTCTCGTCGCCACTGGGCTCATTCTCGCCGACCGTCGCGAAGTGCTGGTATTCGTCGCATATAAATACGACTGGCCGCCACACTTTAGATGTATCCGCTGAGATGTGAGGGATTCTATTCAAGACGGCCCTTTGGAAGTCCATTTTGAGCATCACGCCAATCGCCCTGGCCAATCCTGGATTCATGCTCACGGGAAAATTCAGCGCAATGACCTTGCCCTGCTCCAGCAATGTTGCTATGGGAGGCAGCGGCTTCCGCCCCGATGTCTGGGGTGTGTTTTGCCGGTAGAGGTCGATGGGCGGACAGAACGTCCGTTTGACGCGAGGGTTGTCGTCAAAAAGTGATAGAAAGACCGAGATGCCTTCGACAATCGAACTTTGCAGCTTCTTGTCGAGATTTTTCCAATCTCCGTTATACCAACGCTTGACAGAATCGAGTTGCTCTTTCTTGTCGAGATCAACGCCGGCCGGACTGGGTTCGTGTTGGATGTTCGGCTCGATCCCGAGCTTTTGCAATCCCTCCCGTGCGGCTGGCGAATCGGCCGCTCGATACAGTTGTCCGCTTTCATCGGCCTCAAAGCCTAGTTCGGCCAACTCGCACGCATGTGGCTGGAAAGTCTCGCGCGGCACCGCCAGGAACGATTTCCCCAGGATGTTTTCCTCGGCCTGCCGCATCTTTTTTTCGAACACGTCCAGGCAGATCGCCGATTCGTACACGTCAAACAGGGTGACGTACCCAAACCCAATCTGATGCAGGATGATGATGAATTTGATGAGGTTGGTGTAGGCTTGCTGCCAAAACGGCTCTTTGCCCTTGCCAAACAAGTTGTTTAACAACGATGCGATTCCATAAGCCAGTGCATAGCCGTCCAGGTCGTTGTGGAGCGGATTGTAGGCCCACTCGGAATCGATGCTGATTTCGATGTAGTCCTCTTCGCGGCCACGCTGTCTGAGAATCTCTCTGACTTTGTGGCAAAAGTCGCCTTTGACCTCCAGCACGAGGCCGCTCGCCTTGGCTTGGGGATCGGCCGCCCGGTAGCCCAACAACTGATCGGTGAAGGGGTACATGCAGCAGCTGGTTTTGCCACTGCCCACCGCACCGATGATCATAGTGCCGGTAAAGAGTCCGCGTTCGGGGATGACGAGCCAACGGGGTTTCTCGGCCGGAATGGGCAAACGCGGGTTGTGAACCTCCCCTAGAACTAAACTCAACCTGCTGCGTGTCTCCACAGCAGGATAAGGTGGCAGAGCCTGCGGCTTTGCGGCGCGACGCGGCCGCAACGTAAAGATATAGAGAGCGGAGAGCAGAAACGAATAGCCCACGTAGGGCGTGGTGAACAGCATGACATGATAGGAAGCTTTGAGGCCGGCGTAGGTCCACGGGTCCCGAATGGCGATAAGCCGGAGGAAGTACTCAATCCATGATTGCGAAACCAGCGCGGTCGTCATGGACCAGGGCATCCTTATATATAGGACCGTCCCGGTGAGTATGGCCAACACCATTGCGAGAAAGTTCTTCGAATTAAGAACCCGGTGAATCATGCTGCGCTCGGCACTGATTTGGCTGAGATCTTCAGATCGGGCGAGGAAGTATTGCTGGCCCGTGAGACCGTTGCAGTACTCGCTTCCTGCTTTGCCAGCCACTCGTTGAACTCTTTGTCGCGGCGAAACAGACGCTTTAGCGATTCGCCGATGATGTACTCGTGGGTGGCGCCCCCTAGGAAGGCCGCATAGCGCTGGAGCAGGGTGTGCGCTTCCTCGTCGAGGCGTGCCGAGACGAGCTTCCTTTCTTGCTTCGGTTCTATCTTCGGAATCAGGGCCATGTCTTCATCTCCTCGCGTGTTCGGGATTCAAAGTTGTTGGGTAGTTTGCTTGCAGTTCTGCTGTCGACGGAGCTAGAGAATCTGCATGAACAACTTGGGCGGTAGCGACCCCCGGCGCCCGTGGCGTTGGGCGGCTCGGAAGCCGCACAAAGCGGGGTCGCTACCGCCCAAGGACGTGCTTTGTGCCTGTGGATTTTTGTGCTCCATCGCTCGCTAAGATGGTTATTTCTGTTGGGTTTATGGATCATTGTGGAAATCCCTCGGGCGAAAACTGAGGTGAAACCGGTTCGCATGATTTTTCGCTCCAGCTTTCGCTCGATTCTTGATTTCCACAAGTAAAGACGGACAGCGAATCGCCCCATTTTTCTGCTCGAAACAAACCTCGGCTCGGCGTGACAGACGTTGCCAGCGAGCTGACCACC
>PMOV01000036.1 GCA_003161195.1 Acidobacteriota bacterium
ATCGATCCGAACTCCGGCACCATCTATGTGGTCGGGAAAACCCTGGAAAGCGGCAACTTCGTGCAGCGGCTGCACGCCCTCGATATAACCACCGGCTTGGAAAAACTCGGCGGCCCGATAACCCTGCAGGCTTCGGTTCCGGGCACAGGCAATGGTAGCTCCGGCGGTGTGCTGGCCTTCGACCCCAAGTGGGAAAATCAGCGCGCGAGTTTGCTGCTGCAGAACGGCATCGTCTATCTTGGCTTCGGCGCGCACGGCGACAACGGTCCATGGCACGGCTGGATTCTTGCCTACAACGCGCAGACCCTGCAGCAAACCAGCGCCTTCTGTGTTTCGCCCAACGGTACCGGCGGAGGCGTGTGGATGTCTGGCTCCGGTTTGGCCGCCGATATTCCCGATCCCGTCAATCACCCTTATGGACGCATGCTCATCGCCACAGGAAACGGTTCGTACGACGCCACTGTTCCGTATACCAACCATATGGATTACGGCGACAGCGACCTCCGCCTGGATTTAACCAACGGCGTCATCACCGTGCAGGATGATTTCACGCCGGAAAATCAGGGCAGTTTGAACCTGGCGGATAACGACGTCGCTTCCGGCGGTGTGCTGCTTCTGCCGGATCAGACCGTTGGCGGGCACACGCATCTGCTGGTCAACGCCGGTAAAGAGGGCCGCATTTATCTGGTCGACCGCGACAACATGGGTGGCTACAGCACCACAGCGGATAACAACGTACAGGACATCCCTCCGCAGCCGTCCACCAGCTTCGAAGTCGGCGGTTTGTGGAGCATGCCGGCCTATTGGAACAACAACGTTTACATTTGGGCGCGTTACGACAGTCTCAAAACGTTCGCGCTGAGCAACGGGTTGCTCTCGACTGCCCCGGTTGCCCTGTCCGCCGCCAGCACCGAGGCTGGCATCACTCCGGCCATTTCCGCGAATGGTACGTCCAATGCCATTGTGTGGACGCTCGACGCGTTCAATGGGGGCTTCGGACAAAACGGCGTACTCTCGGCATATTTGGCAAGCAACGTCAGCACCCTTCTTTATTCCAGCACGCAGAATGCGACGCGCGACGCCACCGGCTTTCCTGTCAAATTTACGGTTCCCACCGTGGTGAATGGGAAGGTCTACATCGGCGTGCAACACGCCTTCACCGTGTACGGCTTGCTCAATGGCCAGCCGCAAGCGGCCACCCCCGTGCTCACTCCATCCAGCGAAACCTTCACCGGCAGCGTCTCGGTTTCGATTTCCGACAGCACCCCTGGCGCAACGCTGTACTACACCACGAACGGCGCCACACCGACCACGGCATCTACTCCGTACACCGGCGCCATCACCGTCACGTCCACGGAGACCATCAAGGTAACCGCCAGCGCCTCCGGCTATATCACCAGCCCCGTCGCCAGTGCCACCTACACGCTGCCCACGCAAGCGGCCACGCCCATGCTGACTCCGGCTCCCGGCGTTTATTCCTTCGCCCAGTCGGTCACCATCACCAGCGCTTCCAGCGGCGTCACCATCTACTACACCACCGACGGTTCCACACCAACTACCGCTTCCACCAAATACACGACGCCGATGACTATCAACGCCACTACGACATTGCAAGCCATCGCAGCAGGCAACGGTTTCACCGCCAGCGCCGTCGCGGGCGGGCTCTATACCATCCAAATCAGCTCCACTACCGCCAACTTCAGCGCCGGCTTCGCCGGTTCTAGCGCCGCTATCACCTTCAACGGTGCCACCCAACTCGACGACACCCGGCTGCAACTGACGGACGGCGGCGCCAACGAAGCCAGCAGCGCATTTTTGAATACCCCACTCAATATTCAGGCCTTCACCACCACGTTTGCATTTCAGTTGTCCAATCCCGCGGGCGAAGGAATCACGTTCACGATTCAGGGCAACAGTCCCACCGCACTTGGGCTGACCGGAGGTGGCCTCGGCTACGGCGCCAGCACCACGGGCGGCACCGGAGGTATCCCCAATAGCATCGCGGTCAAACTGGACTACGTGAGCAATCAAGGCGAAGGCACGGACTCCACCGGTCTCTACCAAAACGGCGCCGCGCCGACCATCCCTGCGCTGGACATGACGGCTTCCGGTATCAACCTAATGAGCGACGACACCATGTCGATGCAGCTCACCTATGACGGCACAACGTTGTTCATGAATCTGACGGACAATGTCGCTAACAAGAGCTATGCCGCCAGTTGGCCCCTCAACCTCCCCGCGATTGTTGGCGGCAGCACCGCCTACGTCGGCTTCACCGGCGCTACGAGCACGCTTACCTCCAGCCAGAAGATCGAAACGTGGACGTTCACCAGCAACGCTCCTCCGCCGAAGTTCAGCCTAACCCCGGGTACCTACCTTGGAACGCAGACTGTCACCCTCAGCGACGCCGTCTCCGGCGTGACGCCAACCATCTACTACACCACCAACGGGTCCACGCCCTCCACCTCTTCCACCAAATACACCGGCGCGATTACCATCAGCGCCTCGGAAACTATCAACGCGATTGCCGTTGCCACCGGTTACGGCAACAGCGCCGTATCCACCGCGGGCTACGTCATCGAATCGCAGGCTCCCGCGCCCACGTTCAATCCCGTACCCGGCACGTTCGTAACCTCGGTCTCCGTTACCCTGATCGATTCCGTCAGCGGCGCAACCATCTACTACACCACCAACGGGAACACGCCTACCACCACTTCCACGCAGTACACGGCTCCCATCAGCATCGGCACCACGACCACCATCAAGGCCATCGCGGTCGTCAGCGGCTATTTCAACAGCAACGCTTCCAGCGGCACGTACACCATCACGGCCGCGCCGCTCGCGGCTACTCCCGCCTTCTCCCCGGCAGGCGGCACCTATGGCTCCGCGCAGAATGTGATCATCAGTGACACCACCACCGGCGCGGCTATCTACTACACGACGAATGGCACGATGCCGACCACCTCCTCGAGCCTTTACAGCGGTCCCGTCACCGTCAGCGCTTCGGAAACGCTCGAAGCCATCGCGGTCGCACCGGGCTACACCAACAGCAACGCCAACTCCGCCTCGTATGTGATCCAGACCGGCTCGCAGACCATCAATTTCGGCAGTGGTTTCAGCTCCGCCACGGGTTTGCAGTTCAACGGCAGTGCCGTTTGGAGTCAATCCTCCGCGCGTATTCGCCTTACCGATTCCAACGCCGCCGGTTACGAGTCCGGCAACGCGTTCTATACAACTCCGGTCAACATCCAATCCTTCACCAATTCCTTTTCCTTTCAACTGACCAATGCGAATGCTGATGGCTTCACCTTCACGATTCAAGGTGACAGCCTGACTGCTGTAGGCCCGATTGGCGAAGGTCTCGGATACGGTTATCCCGGCGCGACTGCATTTCCCAAGAGTGTTGCGGTTAAATTCGATCTCTACGACAATGCTGGCGAAGGAAGCGATTCCACTGGAATGTATACCGACGGCGCCACGCCTACCTTGCCTGCCGTCGACATGACCAGTTCCGGCATTAGCCTCCACAGCGGCGACATCATGAACGTACTGATGACCTACGACGGTACGACGCTCTCTTGGACCGTAACCGATGCCGCCATCGGAAAGTCCTTCTCTACTTCCACTGCCGTCAATATACCGTCGCTCGTCGGCGGCTCCGCAGCGTATGTGGGTTTCACCGGCGGCACGGGCGGCGAGACCGCCATCCAGGAGATTCTTTCCTGGGTATACACCCCGGGCAGCACGACGCAATCTCTTGCGGCCACACCGACCATCAGTCCG
>PMOV01000056.1 GCA_003161195.1 Acidobacteriota bacterium
GAGCGGGCCTTTGCAGTTTGAACGCTTGGAAGCTGCCCTTGCCGCCAGATTCCGTCGCTACACCAGGAAACGGTAGAAGGCTGAAGATATGGCAAAAGCTGACAACACGACGCGTGACGCCGTCAAGAAAGAAATGGCGAAGCCACGTATTTCCAGATCGGCAAGAATAGCGGAACTGAGTATGGACACTTCGCGAACTCCAGCAGACCCCAGCACCAGCATGCCCGGAACGGTCGATAAGATTATTCCGCCACGGCCGAGCCAACCGGAAAAGGCACAGATTACTGTTGAAGGTGCCGATCGCCAGCATCGAGATCTCCGTATTGAAAATATCTTACTCGACGAACACGGCGAAGATGTCAGCCTCAAAAAGGGCACGCACGTTGAGGTTACCGTCAGCCAAAAACCTCAACGGGCACAATTAATGCCGCGGGCTAAACGGCACGGACAGCTTGTGGCTCCTATGGCCAGCCCCTTGCGATATCCCGCATGGCAGGAATCCTACATCGCCGCCATGCTGGAAACAAAGTCCGCAACCGTGAAAGTCAAAATCGCCGTCGCAAAAAGCGTGATCGGCCATCGCATGGTGAGCAGCAAGGCAGAACCTGAAGAGCGTCAGGCAATCCTGGACGCATTGAACGCGCTTCAATTCTTGAACCGTATTGTACGCTGACGCAATGAAAGAATCCATGACTGTCGCACTGCCTTACATCTGCGGACACTGTGAAAGCCGTGATAATCCAGTCACGCTCGACAATGGATTGAGTGTTTCGTACGAGGCCGCAAATAATGTCCACATCGAGATTCACTTGCACCACCGATGCGCAGGCATGTGGTCACAACTCTTCCACATTCCGCTCCCAAACGGCCCTGTATCAGTCGCTGAAAATAACACGCAAAAGCGCGCCCTGCGTATTCTTGTGGCGGACGACCATCCAACGATCATGCAAATGGTCGAGCAAATCCTTGAAGCTCATTCCGGCTTTGAGGTGGTTGGCGAAGCGCGAGACGGCCAACACGCTGTAACGCTAGCCGAAGCACTGAAGCCGGACGTGGTCGTTATCAATATCACGATGCCTAAAATGTCCGGCTTCGAAGCGGCCAGGCATATTCGGATGTGCTTACCTGACTGCGCCATCGTGATTCTTTCATCTCACAAAGACCAGCAGTTCATTGCGGAAGCTCGGAAAGCTGGGGCTAACGGGTACGTTGCGAAATCGGATGCTGACCGTGAGCTGGTGCAAGCGATTGAGTCGGCTGTGAAGGGCGAGGAGTTTTTCGTCGTGGATTAGGGTGCGAACGTTCTTCTTTAACGACGAACACTATCGATTCATCTGTTTGGCGGGCGCTAAGTGGTAGCCCCGCCGAGCGGCCAATCGCAGCGTCGCGTCAAAGAGCAAGGCCAGCGTTACGGCAACGATATAGACCGCGCCTAGCCAGAAAACGAGAACGATTAGGTGTAACACAAACTTTTGATGCTTCGCCCCGCGAAGTGGGGCGCCGATACACGATTCAGTTGAGGTCGCTTGGGTACCCGGGAGGGGAGGTCTCCCCACGCGCAATCCGTAGAAGGTACCGGGGCGATCGCGACGCCGCACGCCCCAGATGGCAGCATGGTACTATTACGTGTTCAATACTGTACAGACAGGTTGGTCCGGGTTTGCTTTACTCCGCCTCGTGCCCCCAGACGACGAGACCGCACAACGAGAATCACCGCGTGCCCGAGACTCTGGTCGTTGTGGTTCCACTTTCATCGAGGGTGCAGATCCGGAGTTAGGAGCCATTTCTCGCCGCGCCCTCTTTTCTAAATNNAGGCTTAATTCCACTACCAACTTCTTCAAGCGCCCGTTCTCGTCCGGCAGTTGCCTATCGGCTAGAATGGTGCGATGGAAATGGAGCTGCGCGACTACACGGAGGAAGACTTCGCGGATATTTACGCGCTGGACCAGCGCTGCTTCCCTCCCGGCATTGCGTACTCGAAACGCATGCTGCGCTATTTTCTGCGCATGCCGCAAGGGCGCTGCATCCTGGCACGAGACGGCGACGCGCGGGCAAGCAACGGCGAGGCGCGGGCGCGGGATGGGGCACTGGCGGGATTTATCATCACGGAGGAAGGACCGCCGGTTGGGCACATCCTGACGTTGGACGTGGCCGAGGAATATCGGCGGCGGGGAGTTGGCACGCAATTGCTGGCGCGCAGTGAGGAAGGTTTGGCGTCGCGCGGCGTCACGGAGATTGTCATCGAGACCAGTGTGGAGAGCGCCGTTGGCGTGGCGTTCTGGCACGGGCACGGCTTTCTCTCGGTCGGCGTACTGCCGCGTTATTATCTGGGCAAAATCGATGCCTATGAGATGCGCAAAAAAATTGCTCGCGCGTAATCGGTTTGACGGCCGGTTCAGATTACAATGGTGGGCCTTATGCGGACGGCGCGATTCCATATTCCAGGCGAGATATCACAGGAGATCACAGTGAACGACGATCGACACACGGGGCGGCTCGGGACGGTGTCATGTCGCTAATCCAGGTAATAATTTTGGCGGTGGTGCAGGGATTGGCGGAGTTGCTGCCGGTTTCGAGTTCCGCGCACGTGGTGGTGACGGAGAAACTGCTGGGGCTGGATCCCACGTCTCCGGCCATGACGCTGCTCTTGGTGATGCTGCACACGGGAACGATGTTCGCGGTGATTTTGTATTTCTGGAAGCAGTGGCGCACGGCGTATTTTGAGAGCAGCGAAAAATTCAAGCGCATTGCAGTGCTGCTGATTGTGGCCACGGTTTTAACGGGCATCGTGGGCGAAGCGCTTATCAAAGTCGTCGAGAAGACGTTGTTTCGGGGCGCGCCGCATGCGGAGATTGAAAATCTTTTTGGGCGACTGGACCTGATCGCTCCGGCATTGCTCGCCGCGGGAATCCTCATTCTGATCGCTGGATTGAAGGCCAAGAGCGACTCCGGGGTCGGCGGTGCGGCCGCGGCCACGGATATTAGCACTGGCCAGGCGAGTCTCATCGGTGTGGTGCAAGGTTTGTGTCTGCCCTTTCGCGGCTTTTCGCGCTCGGGCGCGACGATTTCCGCGGGCATGCTGGCGGGCGTGCCGAAAATCAGCGCCGAGGCGTTCAGCTTTGCGCTGGCGGTGATTCTGACGCCGTTGGTGGTGGGGCGCGAAGCGTTGCGGCTGGCTCACGCGCAGCATGAGGGTGGCGCAAGCTTGTCCTCCGCGGTGGTGCCGAGTTTACTTGGAGCGGTCTTCGCGTTCCTCGCTGGTTTGCTGGCGCTGAAGTGGCTGAGTCAGTGGCTTGAGAAAGGCCGATGGTACCTCTTTGGCATCTACTGCATCGTGGCCGCCATCGCCGTCTTCGCCCTGTACCGCGCAGGTTACTAGGCGCGACCTCGCCGGATTGCAGGCGAATCGCACCCACTCAAGGTGACCACGCGCGGTGAAGACTCGCATTAAGGATCTGCGCAAAAATCCCCCCTGGAAATGACGATGCTCCGAGAGGATTTACTCTCGGAGCATTTGGGGCGTTTGGCGGTCGGTTGCGGGGTGTCAGTTGCGGAAAGTTTGCAAATTCGGCGGGCAACTACTTGAGCGAGTGAACTTTGGCCATGTAACGAAACTCGGAGTTGGGTTGCGTGGCTCGGCGTTCATTGCCCTTCGTTCGCACATACAGCACAGCCCACGCGAAGGCGACCACCAACATCCCTAGGCCTAGGCTGCGGAGTGAGGTTGCGCCCGTGAGGACGGAAGCCTGATCGACGACCGGGACGCCTTCTGCCGCGGCGGCGTCGGCGTTGGCGGCGTTGGGATTAACAACTGCCGCAGAGTTCGCTTGGGCGGCAGAGGCGTTCTGCCCGTAAGGCATTGGCATGCTGTTGGCACCCTGATCAAAAGTGGGATTATCAATTTCCTGCGCGTGGGCGACGCCTGCGAAGAGTAGTGCGGCGCCGAAGCTGATCGCGATTACGTTAGTGCGGAAGAAGTTTTGTAGTTTCATTGGCCACCTCAGTTTTTGATCTCTTGTTCTCACCGACGTCTAATGGAATGGCAAGCGGTGGGCCAAACTTCGGTATGCCCCGATTGGTCCCCAGGAAATCTGGTATGTCCTTGCAGTAGAGCAATTTAGGCGGAGCGGCGGGGAGGGCGCGCGCCGCCAGAAGGCAACGGGTGAGCTGGGAATCTATCCGAACAGCGACTTTCGCGTTGGTGTGCGTGTTGCGCCGCCCGCAGGCAATGGCGTCACCTGGCACTGCTGAATCGTCGCAACAGAATCATTCGCAAGGACTTATACTCCAGGGGTTGGTGCGCACTGCGCTATTTTCTGGCAACGCCAACCTTTCGGATAGGCCGCTATCCGATCGGATAGGTGGAGCGTCATCTGGCGCGTGCCGGTGAATCAGCGCTAAACTCTGTGTCCATTCACCAATGTTCCGGTGAAGGAACGTATGTTCGGGCCATCGCCGGTCCGGCGGCGACCCGCGACACTATGCTTACGACACTTCTAGCCATAAGCGGACCCCACCGACGAGCGGTTTTTACTCTGGCCGATGCCTGCACCATTGGTCGCGGATCGGAAAACACGATACGCATAGAGGATTCCAGCGTCTCCCTGTCACATTGCGCGGTGGCAGAGGAAGATGGCGGACTAACGCTTCGCGACTTGGACAGCGAGTCCGGCACGTTCGTCAACGGCATTCCGATGAAGCGAAGGGTGCTGCAAGCGGGGGACGAGATTGCCGTTGGGAGCTCAGTGTTTGTGGTGCAGGCGGAGCCAGCGCCGCAAAAGGTCTCAGCGGGCGTGGTGCAGACGCGGGAGGGAGAGGCGATTCACGCCATAGTTGTCGAGTTGCAGCCGGAGGAGTTGAGGAATTTGGCTCCGGAGACGCTAGCGGCGCTGCCCGAGCCGGCGCGCATGGCGCGTAACCTGAGTGTGCTGCTGCAGATCAGCCGGGCGATTGGCTTGCTGCGCGATGAGGAATCGTTGCCGTGGCAGTTGCTGGGACTGATTTTCGATGTGATTCCGGCGGAGCGCGGGGCGATCTTGCTGCTCGATGAAGATTCGCAGGAGGTGCGTTCGCAGGCGGCTTGGGACAGGGCGTCTGGGCCTGACCGCAACGTGGAGGTGATTGGCTCGGTGGTGCGGCGGGTGATGACGGAAGGCGTTTCGCTGCTCGATGACGGAGGTGACGAGGCAAACGGCGGCGGCTCGGCCGAGCGGAAACGAAGCGTGGCGCGACGGACGCTGCTTTGCGTGCCGATGATTTCTAAAGACAAGCCCATCGGGATTATTTACCTCGAGTCGAGCAGCTCGGCGACCGCGCTTACGCGTGACGATTTTCAATTGCTTACCGCGATTGCCGGACTGGGCGTGATTGGAATTGAGAATGCGCGGCAGTTTGCTGGGCTGGGGAGCGAGAATCAGCGGTTGCTGGCGGAGATTGCGCTGACGCACGACATGGTCGGGAGCAGCGCGCGGATGCGCGAAGTGTTTCAGTTCATTGAGCGCGTGGCGCCCAGCGATTCGACAGTGCTGATTTGGGGCGAGAGCGGGACGGGCAAGGAACTGGCGGCGCGCGCGATTCACAAAAATAGCCCGCGCAAGAACCGGCCCTTTGTGGCGCTGAACTGCGCGGCGCTGGCCGAGACGCTGCTGGAGAGCGAGCTTTTCGGTCACGAAAAAGGGGCGTTCACCAGCGCCATCAGCCAGAAGAAAGGGTTCCTCGAAGTGGCCGAGGGCGGGACGATTTTTCTGGATGAGATTGGCGAACTCTCGCCGCTGCTGCAGGCCAAATTGCTACGCGTGTTGCAGGAGCGGGAGTTTGTGCGCGTGGGCGGGACGCGCGTGATCAAGATCAATGTGCGTTTTCTGGCAGCGACGAATCGCAATCTGCAGGATGCCGTGCGCAACAACCAGTTTCGCGGCGACCTATTTCACCGTCTGAATGTGATTTCCATCAAGTTACCGGCCCTGCGGGAGCACCGGGAGGATGTTCCGGCGCTGGCGCAGCATTTTTGCGCGTGGCACGCCAAACATGCCAATCGCCACATCGTCGGAATCTCGCCGGAGGCGCTGGCGGCGTTGACGCAATATGATTGGCCGGGGAATATCCGCGAACTGGCCAATGCCATGGAGCGCGCGGTAGTGGTGGGGGCTTCGGACAGGATTTTAGTGGAGGATTTGCCGGAAGCGATTCTGGAAACCGGAGCCGGCGAAGCGAGTACCGCAGCAAGTTATCATGACGCGGTACGCAATCTTAAGAAACAGTTGATCCTGAACGCGCTGGAGCAATCGGCTAACAGCGTTACAGATGCCGCGAAGCTCCTGGGCGTACACGCAAACTATCTGCATCGCTTGATGCGCAACCTGGAGCTGCGCTCGGCGAGCAAAAAACAAACCAGCGCCCAGGCTGATAGCCGGAATCGGTAGCCCATGCATCGCGCCGGTTGGTAATGGGTCAGTTTCCGGTTAGCGCGTTTTATCGGGACTTAGGGGCTCGATTACTCTTCCCAAGCTTCAATCAGCGCCTTCCGGGAATGACGGGTTATATTAAGCGGCCGGGGGCGTGATGAAGACTTCGTTCTTTGCTCTATGTGTTTTCCTTGCATTTGGCGGTTTGAGCACGCAGGAACCTAACTGGCAGCCATCGCCGGGACATACTCAAATGCCGATATGGCCGGGCGCTGTGCCTGATGCGCAACCTGTCGTGGGGCCGGAAGTCGTCGCGACGGCGGAGGGTCTAATCGCCGGAAAGTCGGGCGACTTTGTCGAGAATGTTTCGCGGCCGACGATGACGGTCTACTCGCCAAGCGGAAAGAATACGGGTGCTGCGGTGGTCGTATTTCCTGGAGGGGGCTATCAGGACCTTGCCATCGATCTGGAAGGCACGGAGGTCTGCGACTGGCTGACATTCAAGGGAATCACGTGTGTGTTGTTGAAGTATCGTGTGCCGGATTCGGGTCCGGCGTGGCACGATGAATGTCAATGTTACATTCACCCTAAAGCACCGATGGCGCTACAAGACGCGCAGAGGACCGTGGGCTTAGTGCGCTTTCACGGCGCCGAGTTGCATATCGATCCGCACAAGATTGGAGTGCTTGGCTTTTCGGCAGGCGGGCATATGGTGGCAGAGATGAGCACTCATTTTGAGCAGCGTGCCTACCCGGCTGTCGATGCAGCCGACAAAGAAAGCTGCCGCCCGGATTTTGCGATTGCTATTTATCCAGGCCATCTATGGATTGACGACCTAAAGTTCGAGTTAAATCCGGATATCCGCGCTCATATCACCGCCCAGACGCCGCCGACGTTTTTGCTGCAGGCGGAGGACGACTACGTGGACAATGTAAACCAGTCGCTCGTCTACTACATCGCCTTGAAGGATGCTAAAGTTCCGGTCGAGATGCACTTGTATGCTAAGGGTGGGCATGCGTTCGGGCTGCGACGGACGGAGCTTCCTATAACGGGA
>PMOV01000333.1:0-11796 GCA_003161195.1 Acidobacteriota bacterium
ATGATTGGTGCGTTGTTGTGTGCTGCGACGTTGCGGGCGCAGAGTGGCGGCGCCTACCATCCCACTTCGCTGACCTCCGCGAGTTCGCAGGGCGCGACGACTGCGGCCGATGCGTCGTCGAACTCGTCAAGCAACTCGGCGGGGGCTATCCCTCCGGCGATTCCGCAAATCACGCAAGCGATTAATCCCAATCAAGTGGTGGTGCTGCACGGCAACGTGAATCCCCTGGCGCGGGCGGAGTTTGACCAGGGAGCGGTGGCGGACGCGCAACCGCTGCACCGCATGCTGATGCTTTTGCAACGCAGCGCGCCGCAGGAAGCGGCGCTGCAGCAATTCATGGGCGAACAGCAGGATAAATCCTCGGCTAGTTTTCATACTTGGCTAACGCCGGCTCAGTTCGGTGCGGAGTATGGGCCGGCGGCGGGGGACGTGCAAACCATCACTTCGTGGCTGGCGGCGCAGGGATTCCAGATCAACCGGGTATCGGCGGGGCGCACGGTGATTGAGTTTGACGGAACCGCCGGACAGGTGCGGAGCGCGTTTCACACGGAGATGCATCGTTACCTGGTGAATGGCGTGGAGCATTTCGCCAACGCGAGCGACCCGCAGATCCCGGCGGCGCTGGCGCCGGTGGTGGCGGGAATTGTCTCGCTGCACAATTTTCCGGAGCAATCGCACTTGCGCAGGATGGGAGCGTTTGAACGGTTGAAGGATAGCGGGGAGATTCGGCCCATCGTTACGCCGTTGGCCGCAGCGCAAAGCGCGCCGCTGTATACGCCGCCGAATGATTCGGAGCAATATCCTTTGGTGCCGGGGGATTTCGGGATTATCTATAACGTGGCGCCGCTGTGGAGCGCGGGGATCGATGGGACCGGGCAGACCATTGCTATCGTGGGCGAGACGGACATTACGGTGTCGGATGTGCAGGCGTTTCGCGCGCTGTTCGGGCTAGCGAACAATTTTTCCAGTGCCAACGTGATTGTGGATGGAATCGATCCGGGAATTACGGGGGATGAGACCGAGGCGGACCTGGACATTGAGTGGTCGGGCGCGGTGGCGAAAAACGCAACGATTACGTATGTGGAAGCCGCGGCGACGGAAGTGACCGGGGGCGTGCATCTGGCGGCGCTGTACGCCGTGGATCACGACGTTGCGGCGGTGGTCAGCGAGAGTTACGGAAACTGCGAGCAATCGCTGGGGACGGCGAACAACGCGTACTACAACACCATATGGGAACAGGCCGCGGCGGAGGGCATTACGGTGCTGCTCTCGTCGGGCGACGGCGGTGCGGCAGGCTGCGACGATTTCAACACCGAGACCATGGCCACGCAGGGGATTGCGGTGAGCGGCTATGCGTCGACGCCGTTTGACGTGGCCGTGGGCGGAACGGACTTCGATCAGATTAATAAATGGCCGCAGTTTTGGAGCGCGACAAATAATCCGACGAGCTTTGCGTCGGCGATGGGGTACATCCCGGAAATTCCGTGGAACAATTCGTGCGCGCAGCTGGGGATTGGTGGGTGCGGAAGCTCGGAGACGGGCGGGGATCTGAATAACATTGTGGCGGGCAGCGGCGGGCCGAGTACGATTTATACGAAGCCGTCGTGGCAGACCGGCATGGGCGTGCCGCTCGATGGCAAGCGGGACATTCCGGACGTGTCGCTGATGGCGAGCAACGGGTTTACCGGGACGGGCTACTTAATTTGCCAGGCGGACGCGGGCGGGGATTGCGTGCTCAACGGCAGCAGCTTTGACTATCAGGAAGTGGGCGGCACGTCGGCTTCGGCGCCGGCNNTGTATGCGCTGGCGAAGCAGCAGCAGAACACCACGCCGTTGCTGAATTGTAATGCGGCGATGAGTCCGGCGGCGGCATGCACGTTCAATGATGTGGTGAGCGGAGACAGTTATTTTCCGGGGAGCAGCGTAGGTACGAATTCCGTGCCGTGTGCGGGAGCGTCGACCGATTGCAGCAGCAAAGTGGCGAATGTGGTGGGAATTTTGCTGGCGCCGGGAACGACCGCGACGCCGGCGTGGACGGCGAATGCCGGGTATGACCTGGTCACCGGACTGGGTTCGGTGAATGCGGAAAATCTGGTGAACAACTGGAAGTCCGCCAATTCCGTGCCGACCACGACGACGCTTTCGCTGAACGGCGGGATGCAGGTCAATATTACGCATGGGGCGTCGGTCAGCGTGAATATTGGCGTGAGCCCGACAGCGGCGTCCGGGCAGGCGGCGCTGGTGGCGGCGAAGCCAGGCAGCGGGAGTTTGGCGGTGGGGCAGTTCACGCTGGCTGCCGGCATGGCCACGGGCACGACGGACGCGTTGCCGGGTGGCGCGAGTTACAAGGTGTCGGCGCATTACGAGGGCGACGGAACGAACGCGCCGAGCGACTCCACGAGCGTGACGGTGACTGTGGCGCCGGAGCCGAGCAAGACGTTTTTAACGGTGCCGACGTTCGATCCCAACACCGGGCGGGAGACGAGTAGCGCGGCGAGCACGTTGGTGTATGGTTCGTCGTATTTGATTCACGCGGACGTAACCAATGCGACGGGTTCGACGTCGCAGTTGTGCGTCAGCGTGAATGTGTTGAGCTGCCCGACGGGCAACGTGACGATAACGGACGCTCTGAACGGGGGCGCGGCGGTGCCGCTGGATGGGGGCACGTTTGGGCTGAACAGCGCAGGATACACGGAGGATCAGAACACCACGCTGCTCGGCGGCACGCACATGTTGAATGCGCAGTATGGCGGGGACAATAGTTATACGAGCAGCGCCTCGGCGGCGTATCCCTTGACGGTGACGCCGGCGGCATCCACCCTGGTTTTTAACCCGAATGCGGGCAACGCCACGGTGGGCCAGCCACTCGTTTTGGGCGTGCAGATGTTCGGGCCGGTGGTGAACGGTGCGGCGCCTACGGGCACGGTGGCGTTTTATGACGGCACCACTCTGCTCTCTGGAACCGCAACCATTACCAGCACGCCTGGAACACTTTACAGCGGCGGCAGCCTGACTGCGTCGCTCACGCCAACATTAACCACGCCCGGCGTGCACGTCATCACCGCGAAATATACTGGAGATGCGAATTATGGGCCGGCCTCGGCGACGTTCACGGCGACGGCCTTTTATTCGACGACCATCACGATCACCAGCAGCACGCAAAACCTGATCTACGGCGCGCAGGTGACGCTGACCGCGGTGGTGGACACCAATGTGAAGAGTCCCGCACCAACCGGACAAATTACTTTTTTCCCGTCCTACGACCAGCCGATGAACGCGACGATGCAAAGCGCGGGAACCGACACCAACGGCAACGTGCAACTGACCGCGACGGTGACGTTCACGCCGCAAACCACCGAGGGCGTTAACGCGCGGTATGCCGGAGACAATAACTTCAACAGCGCAACTTCGGGTGGGACGTACCTGCAGGTGACGACGCCAGACTTTAGCGTCGCAACGCCCGCACCCATCGTCATCATGGCGGGGCAGACGGGCATGGCCACGCTAAATATTACCCCGCTGAGCAACTTGAGCAGTACCGTGATGCTGTCTTGCGCGAACACGGGCGGGCTCCCAATGGGTTCTACGTGTTCAGTGAATCCGGCGGCGGTGAATCTGGCGAATAGCGTAGCTGGGACGGGCACGGTGATGGTGACGTCGATTGGGCCGTCGCCCGCGGCTATGGTAGTGGGCGCGCAACATAAGAGCTTCTGGTTTTGGTTGGATACGTTGCGAGGCATTCCGCGACGCACGACCCCTGGCGCATTGTGGCCGCTCGGCTTCGCCGGGGTCTGCGTGCTGCTCTGTTGGTGGCTGGCGACGAGCCGCAAAGGGCGCGGCTACCTTCTGGGCGTCGGCCTTGGTGCGTTTTTAGCGAGCGTTGCGTTGGTGGCGCTGGGTTGCGGAAGCGGCGGTTCTAGCTACACGCCACCGCCGCCTCAAAAGGCTACGACCATCACGACGGTGTCTACGGCTACGCCAAAGGTGGCCGCCGGCTCCTCAAATACTTTCACGGTGACGGTCAGCTCCACAAATGCGGTTACCGGGACCGTGCAGCTATCGGTCAATGGCGCGCAGTATGGGCCGTATACTCTGGTGGGTGGGGCGGCGCCCGTTCAGCTCAACTTCGGCACTCTGGGGGCGACCATGATTACCGCGACGTATAGCGGCGACGCCAACAATTTGGCCTCGACATCGACCGCGTTCACCGAGGTGGCCACGGGCACCACGAGCATTACGGTGCAGGCGCAGACCGGCTCGAATATGCACCCCATCCCGGTGAGTATCACCATTCAGTAGTCGATACGAAACGCCCCTAAAATTTCGGCGCCGTGCTATGCAGGTTTTGCAGCTTTGGCGGACTTGGCCGACTTGCGTTTGCCTGCTGCGGGTGCGCTACTGCGAATCCATTTGTAGATGGAATAGGCGCTGCCGGCGACGGACACCACCACAAACGGAACAACGAAGTATTTCAATTCGCGGGAATTCAGGAAATGCAGGATGCGCGTGCCGTAGTGCACGGCCAGATAGCCCTCGGCGGCGAAGCGCGTCAGACGCGCGACGCCGATGACGGCGAAAAGTTTTTTGCGCGGATAATCGAACGCCGCAGCCACGGCCACGAAGGTGGTGAAGGGGAAGGGCGGCGGCATGATGGCGGCCAGGGCCACGGCCCAGCCGGCGTGTTTTTCCACTTTGTTTTCCAGGTAGTTTAAGCGTTTGCTGGAAACACGTTTGCGGATGCTGGCTTCGCCTTTTCCGCCGAGCCAGATGGTCACCCAGCAGCCGAGCAGCGAGCCCACGGTAGCGCAGAAGGCGTAAACAATGGCCATTTTGTGATGGTGCGCGGTGAGCGCGATCAGCAAAAAATCGTTGCCGAACGGCAGGATGAGGAACGAAGAATCGAGAAAGCCGACGATAACGAGTCCAGATGCCCCAGCGTGATAGGCCAGATGGCCGAGGTAGCGAAAAAAAGAGGTCATGGGCGAGGGTTGGGCGGGCTCGTGCGCCAGGGAGTGCCAGCCCAAAGATTAGACGCTTGCCACGGATGTTTTGGCACGGTGCTGCTCTGGAGTGCCGTGTAAGCAAGTTAAGCCAAGTGTTGCCTGCAGAGCATCGTTTCGCGGCACTGAGGCCTACAAGGGAAACCCTGTAGCGCCCTATCTTCCCACCCGGAAAGCCTATCCAACCTTAGAAGGCGTATCAGTATGCCGCGGTGCTTAGAACGCGAGCAGTTAGTTCATCCGGCAAGACGCCTTTGCAAAGCCACAAAATTTTTTGAAAACTGAGGTTATGAAAAATGAAGCGAATAAGATTCACCGTGGCGGTTGTTGTTGCGGAGGTTGCAGTCTTGGGTTTTGCCGCATTGGCCTTCGGGCAAACGACGCAAACGCAATATCCGGCAGGTGCGGGACTCATCAATATTAGTACCTCTCGCACCACCGAAGCCGTCGGCTATCGGGACAAAACCTCCACGAAGATCGATTTTCAGGGTACTTCACTGATGCCGCGCGCATTGGGAGAAGCGCGGGTTGATGCCCGCGATGGGCGCGTAGCGATTAAACTGGAACTTAAGGATTTGTCTCCTGCGACCTCCTTCGGTTCGGCCTATCTGACGTATGTGCTGTGGGCCATTTCTCCGGAAGGTCGCGCAAACAATTTGGGTGAACTGCTCCTCGACGACGAAGGCAAAGTGAAGGTGGAAGTGACCACCAAGCTGCAAACCTTCGCCATGATCGTCACCGCCGAGCCCTACTACGCGGTCACCTACCCAAGCGAACTCGTGGTGCTCGAGAACGTCGTGCGTGGCGACACCAAGGGTACGGTAACGATGGTGGACGCCAAATTCGATCTGCTGCAGCGCGGCGTGTATGACAGCCTGCAGCTAACCGCCTATCCGGTGACCGGCCGTGTGCCGCTGTTCCTTTATGAAGCGCGCAACGCCGTGCGCATTGCGCAGGCCGACGGCGCGGATCGTTACGCTGCCGACTCGCTCGCCAAAGCGCAGAACTCGCTTACCCGCGCAGAAGACTATGAGATGCGCAGAGACCGTAAGTCCGCGGCGACCGCCGCCCGCGACGCGGTGCAATCCGCGGAAGACGCCCGCACGCTGACCATCAAGCGCCGCCAGGACGAGTACACCGCGCAACAGCAGCAGGCCGCGAATGATGCCGCTGCCAGCGCCCAGGCGGCCCAGCAAGACGAAGCGCAACGCCGCATGGACGCCGAACGCCAGAGAATGCAGGCCGAAGTAGCCGCCGCCAATGAGGCCAAAGCCCGCGCCGAAGCGGACGCGCAGCGCCAAGCAGCGTTGCTGAGCGAACAGCAGGCTAACGCCGCAGCCGCGCAGTCCGCGCAACAGGCGGATGCTGCCAGCCAACAGGCGGCTCTTGCGAACCAGCAGGCAGCCATGGCCAATCAGCAGGCCGCGCAGGCGCAAGCTCAGGCTGCGCAGGCAGAGCAAGAGAAACAGCAGCTACGCGCAAAGTTGCTCGCGCAATTCAACCTGATTCTCGAGACGCGGGACACCGCCCGCGGTCTGGTCGTCAACGTAGGCGACGTGCTCTTTGACACCGCCCGCTATACCTTGCGGCCCCCGGCGCGCGAAGCCTTGGCGAAGGTCTCGGGCATCGTGCTGGCCTATCCTGGCCTGCGGCTGACCATCGAAGGCCACACCGACTCCACGGGCAGCCAGGATTTTAACCAGAAGCTCTCCGAAGAGCGTGCCGAGAGTGTGCGCGACTACTTGGCTCAGCAGGGCCTGCCCGTTAATTCCATGAGCGCTGTTGGATTGGGTGAGGCCGTCCCTGTGGCCGATAATGGCACCCCTGATGGTCGCCAGCGGAACCGCCGGGTCGAAATCATCATCAGCGGCGACGTGATTGGCACCCCAATCGGGACCAATCCCTAAACCAGGGCCTCTAAATAAGGCTCCCCTGAGCAAACACTAATACTAAGCAACGGGCTACTCGGGCGGCGTCCCAACGCCGTCCGGGATACCGATCGAGACTGATTTAGGTCCTTCCCTAGCTCCATGGTCCTACCAAACACCCCTCGTCCTAGTACAACAGTACTTTCCCGGCCGCCGTTTTATTTGTATCTCGAGTCCTATTGTTCCCTGGGCCGCTCCCGGCTACACTTTGCATTCAATCAAGCGGAGGTTTTCAGTGACTGGCACCGAACGACGTACGACTCAACGCTTCTCCATGCGCCTGCCGCTTACGGTTCGCTGGACCACCGGGGTAGCGGTGGGCGAGACCAGCACCGAATCCCGCGACGTCAGCTCCCGCGGCGTGTACTTCTTCCTCAGCAAAGACGTGAAGGAAGGCTCGGCGGTGGAGATCCTGCTCACCCTGCCCAACGAAATTACCCTGGCCGGTCCGGTTCGCGTGCGTTGCCTCGGGCGCGTACAGCGCACCGAGTCGCGTGACGAAGGCGCGGTGGGCGTGGTTGCGGCCATCGAACGCTACGAGTTTTTGCGCGGCGACGAAGACAAATAAGCGCGCCACACACCAGTTTCTTGCTCGCTCACTGCGGAGGCGGGCAGGATAAGCCGGGGCTCCTTGGCCCCTCAGCGAAGCGCCCCGGCTCTAATTTTTCTTACCACGTAGTTCTTGTAAACTGGTCTCCCAGTTTTTTTTCGCAACTCCTGGAGACCCAGCTCAGCGACTTTTCCACACCGCGTTATAGCCCCGCCGCCCCTGTCCTTCAGAGCAGGCGATTTCCGCCTTGCAAATGCCCCACTATGGGGGTCCCAGCAGAAGCCATCGCGATTCTCGCAAAGGGCATGGCCGGCCGTCACCGGGGAGATTGTTTTGGAAATCGAAATTCAGGATATGCATGCGGCGAAGCCTGCCGCGAAGGCGGACGCAGGCTTAGCCGAATCTGCGGCTCAGGAGCAAATCGCCGAAGCGCTGGCCTTCGCGGACGAGCTTGGACTGTCCGCGGTCGAGGCAACCGCATCCCCTGCTGGCCTCGCAGCGGAGTCCGCTGATGCGGACGCGCCGCCTGAGCAAGAACTCTTCAGCACCAGCATCGAAGAAGTCGCCGTTGAGCTCCCGCTCATCGAATTTGCCGAAGTTCTAGACCAGCATAAGCTCTGGGTCGAGACCGGCGGCGAGTCCGGCCGCCGCGCAGACCTGAGCGGCATCAATCTCGCCAACGCCGACCTCACCGGCGGCAATCTGCAAAACGCCGTTCTGGATAAAGCGCGCCTCACTGGCGCGGACCTGTCCATGGCCAATCTGCGTGGCGCCAGCCTGGTGCGCGCGGACCTGCGCGATGCCACGCTGCTGGGCACCGAACTGCACGGCGCGAACCTTATGGGCGCCACGGTCTACGGCGCGGAGGGCATGTGGATTGGCCGCCTCGGCGGCGCGAATCTTTTCGACGCGCTGCTTCCGGAAACGCTGCTCACCACGTTTGACGGCTCGCGCGCCATCCAGCAAGCCACCAAAGTGGCGCGCTGGCTTTATTTTCTGACGCTATCGATCAGCGCCGTGTGCTTGCTGCTGATCGCCTTCACCTCGGATCTTCGCCTGGTGATCAACGGACCGGCGATTCCTATTCCCTATGTAGGTCGCGCACTGCCCATCATCGGTTTTTATCTGGGCGCGCCGATTCTGCTCGTGGGGCTGTATCTCCGCTTCCACTTTTTGCTGCTGCGCTTGTGGGGCAACATGGCCGCCATGCCGGCGGTTTTTCCGGACGGCCAGACGCTCGAGCGTGACGGACCGTGGTATCTGATGGGGGTGGCGCGCCGCCATTTCCGCTGGCAGCGTGACGCGCGCTCTCCTTTTGCCGTACTGGAAACAGTGCTAGCCACGGCGCTGGCCTATTGGATCGTGCCCTTCACGCTGTTTCTTTTCTGGCTGCGCTATCTGGTGCGGCAGGATCTGCGCGGCACGGTGCTGCACGTGTTTCTCTTCACAGTTTCTGTGGCTGCGGCTACTTGTTTGCCCGCCATCGTCACGCGCGTGCTGGGCTCCGGCGAAATTCTTTTTCCCAAACGCAGAAACCTCGTGCGCCTGGTGCTGATGACCACGCGCGCGGCGCTCGTTACCGGCTGCGTGGTGCTGGCGCTGTCTCTTGGCGTAAACAAAGGTTTGCCCGCGGACTCCGACGTCGCCCCCGAATATTCCCGCGCCAGCGTTCGTCGCTGGCCCGCGCGACTCTTTCAGTCGGTCGGTTACCGGCCGTACGCCGATCTCACGGAAGCCGGGCTTTCCGCGCCGCCGCCCGGCAAATGGAACGAAGCATCGCTGGCCGGGACACGCGGCGCGCACCTGAACGAAATGACCCTGCACTTTATACGCGGCTATCGCGCTTTTCTGGCCAACGCCAAGCTTTGGCGCGTGGATTTTGAGGGCGCGTATCTTTCCGAAGCCGACGTGCGCGGCGCCAATCTGCGCGAAGCGGTATTGCGCGACGTGATTTTGGACCGCGCCCAGGCCGCGGGAGCTGTGCTCGTCTCCGCAGACGCCACCGGAGCGAATTTCACCGGCACCGATTTGCATGGCGCCGACCTGTCTTATTCCGTGCTGCGCCGCGCCGTGCTCTCCAGCGCGAAGCTCGGTGGCGCTTCTCTCTACTCCGTGGACCTGCGCGACGCGCAACTGTTGCGCACCGACCTTTCGCGTGCCGATTTGCGCGATGCGCACCTCGATCGCGCGGTCCTGTCCTTCGCCAATCTCGAGCTGACGGATTTTTCTTCCACGCACGCTGCCGGGGCAAATTTCAGCGGTGCGTATATGAAAGGCGCCATCCTGCTCGACGCGGACCTCAAGGGTGCGGACCTGCGCGGCGTTAGCGCGCCGGAAGCGCTGCTGCGTGGCGCGGACCTGACGGGCGCCAGCCTCTCGGGGGCGGATTTGCGCGGCGCCGCCGGCTTGACGGCTTCGCAAGTCTGTGCGGCGCAATGGCAAGGCGCGCAGTTCGACGCGGATCTCTCGGCCGCAGTGCAGGCGCAATGCGGACCACCGCCGCCGCCGAGCGCGCTGCCTAACAATTTGTCTCCCACAGCAAAGATATCCTCAGCGCCGCGCAGGTGAGCTTGGCTAGCCGGGACGTTTCCTCAGTGCTATGCTCTCGTGCGGTGCAAAGCCGTCACGCACCAGGCCTATCGAGGATGACCATCGCGTGATCATCGGAGTTCCCAAAGAAAGCTATCCCGGAGAAAGTCGCGTTGCTCTAGTGCCAGTGGTAATTCCTTTGCTGGCCAAGGCCGGCATGGAAGTTTTGCTCGAAGCCGGCGCGGGTGTCGCTGCCGGCTACC
The DNA here is from genome assembly GCA_003161195.1 of Acidobacteriota bacterium. Taxonomy (GTDB): domain Bacteria; phylum Acidobacteriota; class Terriglobia; order Acidiferrales; family UBA7541; genus Acidiferrum. The sequence continues at coordinate 10,271 of PMOV01000333.1, forward strand.
CGGACGCCCAGTACCTTGAAAAAGGCGCAAAACTTGCCAGCACTCGCGCGCAAGTGTTTGCCGAGGCCGACGCCATCGTGCAGGTGCTCTGCTATGGGTCGAATGATCGTACCGGCGATGCGGACCTGCCGTTGCTTCGTCGCGGGCAGCTGTTGATCGGATTTTTGCGCCCGCTCGGTGCGCCCGGCGTGTTACAACGGCTCGCCGCGACGGGCGTTACTTCTTTTGCCGTGGAATTAATGCCCCGCACCACGCGCGCGCAGAGCATGGACGCGCTCTCCTCCATGGGCACCATCTGCGGGTACAANNCTGGGCGCCGTCGCCTCCGCTTACGATATGCGTCCCGCGGCCAAGGAGCAGGTGCAGAGCCTCGGCGGGCGCTTCGTCGAACTGCCTATCGAAGCCGCCAATGCGCAGGATGCGCGCGGCTATGCCACGGCGCAGGATGATTCCTTCTATAGCAAGCAACGCGAACTGCTCGGCCGCGTGGTCGCCGAAAGCGATCTGGTCATCACCGCCGCGGTCATTCCCGGGAAAAAATCTCCCGTGCTGGTGACCGAAGAAATGGTTCGCCACATGGCGCCCGGCTCGGTCATCCTGGATATAGCCGCTGAGCGCGGCGGCAACTGCGAGCTTACGGTCCCGGGCGAAACGGTGGTGCGCCACGGCGTCACCATCATCGGCCGCACCAACGTGGCCAGCGGGGTGCCCTATCACGCCAGCCAGATGTACGCGCGCAATATCACCGCGTTCCTTCTGCACCTGGTGAAAGACGGCAAGCTGCAAGCCAATCTCGCCGACGATATTGTCCGCGACACGCTCTTGACGCGCGACGGCGAAATCGTAAATCAGCGCGTCCGCGAATTTTTTGCACTACCAGCGTTGACGCCGGCGTCGACGAGTTGAGCCTTGTAGGGGCGCAGCATGCTGCGCCCCAGCTTGCCTAGGCGTGGGAATTAACGGATTGTGTTCATACTTTGATGGCAGCGCGGTCAGGGAGGCACGATGTCCGGCAATCTGCTCGACAATCTCTTCATCTTCATGCTCGCGGGCTTCATCGGCTTTGAGGTCATCCGCCGCGTCTCCCCGTTGCTGCATACGCCGCTGATGTCCCTCACCAACGCCCTCGACGCTATCGCCGTTGTCGGTGCCATCGTCCTGGCTGGCGAACACAAAACCACTATGGCCGCCGTCCTCGGCACCGTCGCCGTCGTCGCCGCCACCAGCAACATCGTCGGCGGCTTCCTGATCACCGATCGCATGCTCAAAATGTTCAAGTCCACCCGCGGCACCGGCAAATCCTAGGAGCGTGCGCGCCTGATGACCGAAAGCTTCGCCGTTCCGCAAATCGTGATTGAAGTGATTTACCTGGTGGCCAGCGCGCTGTTTATTCTGTCGCTGCGCTGGATGAGTTCGCCGGTCACCGCGCGCCGCGGCATCCTCGCCGGAGAAATCGGCATGCTGCTGGCTATCGGCGGCACGCTGCTGCATCACGGCATCGTCGATTACAAATGGATCGCCATTGC
>PMOV01000333.1:11858-12517 GCA_003161195.1 Acidobacteriota bacterium
CCGCTCACCTATAAAGGACAGAACTTCGTCAATCTCTCACTGCTGGCGATCGCCATTGGTTTGGCCGTTTATCTGGTCATTCATCCTGAAGCTAAGTTTCTCTTCCCATTCATCGTTGGCATCCCGCTGCTCTTCGGCGTTTCCATGGTCATTCCCATCGGCGGCGCGGATATGCCCACGGTGATTTCGTTGCTCAATGCTTACGCCGGACTTTCCGCCGCGGCCATGGGCTTCGTGCTGAACAGCAAGCTGCTGATCATCGCCGGCGCTTTGGATGGCTCTTCGGGATTTATCCTCTCGGTGATCATGTCCAAGGCCATGAACCGCTCGTTCACCAACGTGATTTTTGGGGCGTTCGGTCAGGTGCAGGCAGCCGCGGGCGAAGCCGGTGAAGCCAAGCAGGCGCGCAGCGCCACGGCGGAAGAAGCTGCCGCCATTCTCTCCGCCGCGAACAAAGTCGTGATCGTGCCGGGTTACGGCATGGCCGTGGCGCAGGCGCAACACAAGGTGCGCGAACTTTTCGATGCCTTGTCCAAGCGCGGCGTGGACGTAAAATTCGCCATTCATCCCGTTGCGGGGCGTATGCCCGGACACATGAACGTGCTGCTCGCCGAAGCGGATATTCCCTATGACCGCCTGCTGGATATGGACGAAATCAA
>PMOV01000132.1 GCA_003161195.1 Acidobacteriota bacterium
CGGGAGAGGAAGTCGTTGAGGGCTTGCGGGGATTTTAATTCGGCGAGGTTGGCGGTGAGGGCGACGGCGACCTCGGAGGGTTGGTAGAACTTGAGGTGGTGGAGGCAGAAACGAGCGTCGAGGCGCTGGGTGTTTAGGCGGCAGCGTTTTTGGTTGGCGTAGCGGTGCTGGCAGCGGGTGTCGGTGGTTAGGTGCGCTGCCAGGGTTGGTTGCGGATGATGTAAAGCGTTTGGGGTGTTGGAGTTAGAGGTGTGTTCCTGGGCGATTGCGGGCATGGCGAGGGTCCTTTTCTGGAGGGAGTTTTGGAGGAACGAGTGGTGTACGGTAGGGGAATTTGTATGGTTATCAAAACAAGGGAGTTGCGCGGGGAGCAATTTGTATCGTTATGAAAAGACAGGGGCAAAGATTGGGCGTTTTTTGCGTGGTTCAAGTGCAGGTGTTTGGCGTGATGGAGGAGCGGGCAAGGCTGGTGGGCGATGGTCACATCCCACGGTAGCATGAAAAATGTTGTTTGTCAAGTATTTTATTTATCGGTACCGTTCGAATGAGACGTTTGCGAATGACGGAGCGAGGGAGAAGCGCAGAGAGCTGAAAAGCCGTTCATCCGTGGCTTAGGCGAAGATCGTCACGGCGAATTGGGCTCCCACGGAGGAGTGGATAAGGAAGGCAACCTGGTGGTAAACACGTTCATCCTGTCCCGCGGGATTCGGTATATCGAGGCGAGGATGCAGGCGAAGCGTCTTCGAAGCTGCAAAAGGAAATTTGCGAACGACATCCTCTTGCTGCTCACCGGTCATGCAATAGATGGCGTCGGCTTCGAGCGCTAGTTCATAAGTCAGCACGCTGGACTGGTGTGGACCCGGAGAGATACCGCGGGCGCTAAGGGCGGCGACCGCCGCGGCNNACAAAAACGTACAGGCGGCGCGCATCACGGCGAAGCAACGCCGGCGCTGGTCTGAGAAAAGCCAGGTACAGGCCAAAACTTCCGAGACAGATGAGAATCCATGCGAGATGCGTGGCGACGATACGTTCGCAGCCTATGGCCAGAATAGCGGAGGCCGGAAACGTGATCCCCCAGGCGATGGCCATTTCCGCCACGAGCGGACGGTGAAGTCCTTTTTTTTTCGCGAGTCCATTGCCGAGGACGGCTCCGCCGAGGACATGGGAAGAAGCGACAGGGAAGGCCAGCAGCGACGCGGTCATCAGGATGATTGAGGTGGAAAGGTTTGCGGCGAGGCTTTCGCGAAGATCCATTTTGGTGATGCGATGGGCCACGGTTTCGGCAACCTGGCGGCCGCCGAGCAAACCGCCGAGAAGCATCGCGAAGGCTACGAAGACCAACATCCCGTTGGAAGCGGGCGTCAAATCCCGCGCGGAAGCAGCGGTGAACGGAAGAATCAGCGCCCAGATCTTTGCCGAATCGTTGACGCCGCGACTGAAAGCGACGAATCCACTGGAGACCCAATGGGCGCGGTTTAGAATATGCAGCGAGGCAAAGGAGAAGCGCAGAGCGAGACGGCGAACGAGGAGCACAAGAAGAAGCGCCAGGAGCGGGCTGGTCAACATGGGTAGAAGGAAGCCGTGCGAAAGACGGAGGTTGCGGCAGGCATGCAGCCCGCCATGGAGCCAGGCAATGCCAACAATGGCACCCAGAAGCGCATGGGTCGTCGATACAGGCAACCCTCTGCGGCTACCGATGGCGAGCCATAAAAACGCTCCGACAGCGGTAGCGAAAATCAGTGCCGGGGAGCGCATGGAGTTAGCCTGAATGGCATGTGCGAACTTGAACGCCACTCCTTTTGCGAGGATTCCGCTGAGCAAGGAACCGGCGAAGGTCCAGGCAACGGTCCACAACATGGCCTTGCGGTAAAGGGTGACGCGTCCGCCGATGAGCGTAGCCGTTGCGCGGGAAAGATCGTTGGCACCATTGGCGAAGCCGACGCAAGCGATAGAGAACGCGGCGAGGAGCAGCATAGACCTTCCACTTTTGGACTAACCGATGCCGACGCAGGGGACAGGAAAGAGCAAGAACGGAAGGGAAACCTGGCGCAAGGACGAGCCGCGCCAGGTTTCCCTGAGCGGAGTTAAATCGTGACAGACGCTCCATCAAACTTGGTGAACGTCCAACCTTTGAAGGGCTCGTTGTAGAGCCACTTCTGATCACGCAAGATGGAAATGGCGATTTCCTCACCAAGCTTAATGGATTCGACGTGGTCGGAACGCCAGTGAACGCCGGCGTGGTTACGGAACATACCGACGTTCCCGGCAATTTTATTGGCTTCGGTCTTGACGGTTAACTTGTTGGCGTCGGGACCGGTGTAGGGAACGAGTGCGGTGCCGTCCGGGCTGGCTTGGACCGGATTGAGTATGGGCATGTCCTCGTTGAAGAACGCTTTGATGATGGTGGCGCAAGCCCCCGCCACGGTGGCATGACCAGAGCCGTAGGACGGATGCTGAGGAGATCCCTCAGGAAACGCCATGGGCAGGAGGTAGGAATTGAATTTGGCGAAGAGCGCCGGTAAAGCAGCAGAATTGAGAACATCCTTGTGTACAGGGTAATTTTTTTTGCCGGCCTTGGTGAAGTGGACCAAACCACCATAGGCCTCGGGGCGAAGCGTGCGGTGCACGAACCACTTCTGGAACCATTGGGCTTTGAGGGCGCGTGTGGCGACTTCAGCGACGAGCGTGACGACGTGGGGATTACCGAAGGTGCCAAAACCCGCTTCGGTTGCGGAGCAAGGGTTGGGCACCTGATAGGGGTTGTCCACGTCATAGGAGTCGAATTTGAGGTTATCGAGAAGATTGAGTGCAGCCATGAAATACGCCTGATATAACTCGTCGACGTGAACAAAGGCTGATCCCCCGCGTCCGTCGAAAAGGTAGCGCGGACCAATGGTGACGTTGGGGCCGAAAAAATTGCCCGGTGGCAGGGGGCTTACGGTGGCCTGACCATTCTGGACTGCCAGCCAGGAGGCGAGATCGGTCATATAGTCGAGGTTGGGCTGGTAAGCGATGTACTGCTGAGCGGGATTGCCGAGGGGATCATTTACGGCGAGATCGCCAAAGCCGGCGTTCATGAGGAAGAATTGAGAGATGTAGGGTCCGATGAGCTCGCCAGGGGTATCGCCGCGGAAAAGCGTTTGGGCGGTGACCTTTCCGGCGACTTTGGGACCAGAGAAAGAGGAAAGATTGTTGAGGTCGGTGATCGCCGCTTGCGTGAGTGCGTCAGTGGCATATTGGCTGAAGGGGACGTCGCGGCAGAGGGCCATCCAATAGAGCTCGACCATTTCACCGGCTCTGGTAGCGCTCGCTACCGGAGGCGAGGGCGGTATTTTGAGAGCGTGAGAATCGGCCCCCAGAAGATCAAAGGCCAGTCCTGCCTGGGGATTAACCAACTTTACCGAGCCGCCGGCGGGGCCACCGAGGGTGATGGCTTGAAAATCCGCCGGTTTTCCGGATGTGACAGCTTTGCTGAGCGTTGCGTAAGCCGCAAGGTCTACTTCACCGAAGCTGTTGTGCGGAAGTCCCTTGGAATAACTACCGATTTTGTCAGGGTATCGCGTTTCATCGCCGTTATCGGTGTGCGCCGGCAAGTGTTGCTTTCTTTCGAAGTCGGCAGCATCGATGCGAATTTGTTTGGCGGTATCGGCGCGCGCAGCCGGTGTTTGCACCCCGAATGGCGGCTTCGGGGTTGGGGCGGGCGGCGTCGGCAAATGAGTTCCCATGTCATCCTCCAAGTCTGAAATTGTGCGCGCTGGGCGCATACTGTCGGAATAGTGTCCTGGCGGCTGTAAACGTTTCATTAAAGATATGTATAAGCGGGAGATGTGATCGTTGCTCAATTACCGGATATCCTATGGCCGGAGCCGCAAAAAGTCTCGGTAGAAACGGGCGAGCGAGGTGGACTATGATTACCCCGCCAACTAACTCTCCCCGAGCGAAACTCCCATTCGCTCGAGTGGGCCACTCGCACATCGCGGGTGCGTCTCGTAGAAAAGCTAACGCGTTCAGGAGGAGTTCTTATGGGTACATTGCGTGCGTTTCGGACGGGCAAAGGCACGGGCAAGCGGCAGAGCCATTTTGTGCAGACGGTGGAGGAACAGTTTCCGGTGCAGGCGACGGCGGCGTTGCAGTTGCCGAGTTATCCGTTTCAGCCGTTGCCGACGCCGCTGGGGGCGGCGCCGTACCGATTTGATTTATCGGATCTGCTGGCGCCGGGGGATGTGGCGGCGATTAAGGCGGCGCCGAGCATGGTGTTTCACACCGTGGGAGATACGGGGGATTATCGGGGGCAGCAGCAGGATTTTGTGGCGGCGATGATGACCGCGGATGCGCAGTCGCTGGCGGACGCGAAGAAGCCGGCGTTTTTTTATCACTTGGGCGACGTGGTGTATTTTGCGGGGGACATCGATAAATACGGCGCGAATTTTTACGAGACGTACAAAAATTATCCCGGGTTCATCGTGTCCATTGCGGGGAATCACGATTGCCAGCCGGACGATCCGCAGGATGGTCCGGTGGATCCCACGAAAACGCCGCTGGATGGGTGGGTGCAGAATTTTATGTCGGCGAATCCCGGACAGCAAGGGTCGCTGAAGACCGGCGCGGTGCGGACGCAACTGGATTTGCCGAATGTGTATTGGACGTTTACCACGCCGTTCGCGACGATTATTGGGTTGTTCTCGAACGTCGGCGAGCAGCAGGGAGAATTTCACGCGGATCAGATTGCGTGGTTTCAGGGGGAGTTGAAGGCGGCGAATCGGAATCTGGCGCTGATTGTGACGGTGCATCATCCGCCGTACTCCGGGGATACGGAACATTCGGGGAGCACGGTGGTGGAGAAAACTTTGTTCAGCGCGTTTAAAAAGACGAAGGTTTATCCGGACATGATTTTATCGGGGCATGTACACAACTATCAGCGATTTACTTTGGTGAAAAAGGGGCCGAAGGGGACGCTGCAGATTCCGTGTGTGGTGGCGGGTGCGGGCGGTTATACCAATTTGGGAACGCTGTACACGATCAATGGAGCGAATGCGGTGGTGCCGCTGGAGCTGGGCGGCGGGCTGACGCTCGAGCAGTATGACCAAACGAATTTTGGATTTTTGCGATTTGAGGTGAGCAAGACGCAGATTATCGGGACGTATCTTTCGGCGCCGTATGTGGCGGGTGCGACGAGTCCGGTGGGGAGCCGGGTGGAGAGTTTTGCGATTGATTTGAACAAGCACACGGTGAGCACGTTGCCGTGAGGTTCAGGGACGCAGAAGAGGCAGGAGAGATAAAAGGATAACGCAGAGGCGCATTGTGCGCAGAGAAGCGCAGAGAAAACGAAGAAGGAGCAAGGCGCAGAGTCACACAGAGAGCGCCGAAGTCGCGATGCGAAGCGTTTAGGGAAGTCCCACGCGGCGAGCGAGGTCGAGATAGCGCGGATCAGCACGGACGGGGTCGTAGAGCCAGCCATGGCGCAGCGAGAGCATGTAGGGGCTGCGCTCGTTGAAACCTTTTTCCAGCCAGAAAAAGGCCTGGTCGTGGTCTCCCAAGGCTATGTAAATGTGGGCTATGGAGGGCGGGTCGATGAAGGTGCGCCGGGAGGCCTCGCGTAGCTGGTCAGCGATGCGCAGGGCTTCTGTTCTTCTGCCGGAGAGCGCGTAATTGTAGGCGAGCCACGCGGTAAACGTGGGATTGGGCTCGAGAGCGATCATTTTTTCCGCGACGGCGATGGCCTGGGGATAGTCGCGGTTTTTTGTGTAGCACTGTGAAAGATAGTAGAGAGCTTGCGCATAATCGGGGCGCACCTCGAGAATTTTTTGAAATTGCTCGAGGGCTTGGGCTTGGTGGCCGGCGAAACAGAGCTGCTTGGCGAGGTCGACCTGGATGATGCTGGAGAGCGGATCGAGTTCGTGAGCTTTGCGGAGCTCGGCGATGGAGTCGTCGCTGCGGCCGACGATGGCAAGATAGCCGTCGCCGTACCAGTGATGAGCGACGGCGTAGTTGGGGTCGAGTTCGAGAGCGCGCTGGTAATTTTTCTGGGAGTCGAGCCAATTCCAGTCGGACTGCATGAGGATCAGGCCCAGAGAGGTGTAGGCCTCGGGGAGTTGGTCGTCGAGGGCCAGGGCTTTTAGCGCGGCGGCTTTGGCTTTGGGCAGCGCGTAGGATTGGGGCGCATAGGCGTAGCCGCCCATGAGGACGTAGACGTCGGCCAGTCCGGCGTAGGCGCGGGCGTAGTTGGGATCCTTGGCGATGGCGGCGTCGAAATGCTCGATGGCCTTGCGGAATCCATTTTCGGTGCGCTGATTCCAAAAAAAGCGTCCCTTGAGGTAGTCCTCGTAAGCTTGCGGGTCGACGGGGCGGGGACGGTGAAGTGCGGTGAGTTGTTGCGGAGTAAGACGGATTTGAATTTCACGGGCGACGGAGGCGGCGACATCGTCCTGCATGGTAAGTACGTCCTGCACGCTGCGGTCGTAGTCTTGGGCCCAGAGGTGGCTCTGGTCGTTCACGCGAATCAGTTGGGCGGTGATGCGAACGCGGTCGGCGGTACGGCGGAAGCTGCCCTCGAGAAGGTATTGCACGGCAAGTTCGCGCCCAATCTGATCGGTGCGCTCGTTGGTGCGTTTATAGGGCATGACGGAGGTGCGCGCGATGACGCCGAGTTGTTCGGGGCGTAGGCGGCCGAGTTGCGTGGTGATTTCCTCGGTGACGCCGTCGGCGAAGAATTCCTGCTCGGGATCGCCAGTAAGATTTTGAAAGGGCATCACCGCGAGCATGATTCTGGGCGGCGACGCGGCTTGCGGAGTGGAGTAATGCCTCCAGAGCAGGAGCGCGATGGTGAACAACGCGGCCAAGAGGAGGGCCGCTGGAGTGATGCGACTGCGCAGCCGGGCTGTTGGGATGGCGGGAACGGAGGGCGCAGGCAAGCTGGGCGGCAGGTGCGAAGCCGGTGCGACGGCATAAGGATCAAGCGAGGTTGGGAGAGTTGCAAGACCGATTTGCGTCCTGGGCAGTTGCGATTCTGCTGGTGTGTGTTCCGGTTGGGCTACGGCTCGGACGGACTCGGCAAAGCGATAGCCGCGGCCTGGGACGGTGATGATGTAGCGACGTTCGGCGTCGGTATCGCCTAAGGCTTTGCGCAGCATGAAAACGTTCTGGGTGAGGTTAGATTCCTCGACGAAGGTGTCGGCCCAGACGGCGTTGAGGAGATCGTCTTTGAGGACGACCTTTTGGCTGTTGCGGACGAGGACGAGGAGGGTGTCAAAGGTTTTGGGCTGGAGCGGGATGGGGCGGCCGTCGCGGGTGAGGAGGCGTTTGGCGGAGTCCAGGCGAAAGGGGCCGAACTCGTATAAGTCCATCTGGTTGTTGTCGATGGCTCGCACTGTGTATACCTGGGACGGGCTCCGGCGCTACAAACGAGCGTTGATACGACGCGATGGGTGCGGCAACCTGCCGACAGGGATGCAGGCACCGAGATGGGACTCTACAGGCGGAAATCTAGCATGAAATGGCGTGGCCGCCAATCGCGGGAGGAGGTGCGTTTGGGGTGCGTGTGGGCTGGTGATTGTTAGCAGGGGCGGCACATTTTTTTGCGGGCGGAATTTGCCATGGGTGAAACCGCGGCCTGTTGGGAGTCAGCTAGAGTTAAAAACGAAAAGTCAAAAGCGCCCGCCTCAGAAGGCGGCCGCTACAAAGTCGTGGATTTTGTTTGGTATATGCAGCCGTGAGGGAATCCTGAGATTTTCTTGAGGAGTTCCTAAGGACTTGGCTGGGCGGATTGGTGCAGTCTGCGCTCGTGCGAGGGACTCGAAGCCACGGCCGAAGCGAGTAATGGCTAATGCATGAGGTGGGTGGACTGCAGTATGCAGGCATTTGGGGGGTATTTGCCCATGCTGAAAACGATTGACGATCGCGCGAGGCGGCGCAGAGATGCGAAGGCGATGGCGTCTAGCGCAATGTTTGTGATGTTGCTGGCGGGAATGGCGTTGATGCTGGCGGCTGGAGCGCGGGCGGATACGACTACCTCTTATACCGGGACGCTGGCGACGTCGGAGTCTACGTTTGAGACGACGCTGAATTTGAGTTCGGTGGAGAACGTGACGCTGCAGACGTATGGGTTTGGGGGCGGCGTGAACGGTGCGGGGACGAGCATCGCGGCGGGGGGAACGGATCCGTTTCTGGCGATCTTTTCGGGGAGCGGCGGNNACGTACACCATCGTGTTGAGCGATGGGCAATATATAGCGAACGCGGTGTTTGATAACGGGACGCTGAGCGAAGGGTTTACGGACCTGACGGGAGGGGTGTTCTGCAATTTGGCGAACGGAGCTACGGATTGTCCGAATACTTCCGGGGCGTATGCGCTGGATGTGACGACGGCTGGCGGCGGCGGGACGACGACTACGCCGGAACCGACGGCGCGGGTTTTGCTGAGCGCGTGCATATTGGCATTGGGCGCAGCGCGGTGGGGCCGAGAGAAGCTGAGACCAACGTAGGTCGCGCAACTTAGGTTAGGTCACAAGGGCGTAGAGCGCGGGCAGATTTCCCAGGAAGTTCCGTAATAGGTGAAGCGTTTCTCGCCGAAGGTTGGCGCAGAACGCCGACGCTTGAGGTGTGTCTGGTGCGGGAGCGGCGTGAGCCGGCCTTGGAAGAAAAGCTAGTTCGTAAACGTGAATGAGTGGCGTGACTGGCGAAAAGTTTTTCAAGAATGAAAGAAGTGGCGAGTGATGAGTGGCGAGTCTCATATCAAAAGTCAAGAAGGAGAGGGGCAATGCAAATCGTACGAAGGTTATTGATCGGGGTGGGAGCGATTGCGCTGGCGGCCACGCTGCTTACACTGGCGTGGCCAAAATCGGCGCACGCGCTGGTGGCGGCGCTGGTGCAGGTGACGAATACGACGGCGAATCCAGCGGTGACGCTGGACGCCGAGCACGCCGCGCGAATTCCGTACGAGAGCACTGCCATTGGTTCATTCCTCGGATCCAACTGCGGAGGCGGCGTGGTGGGTTGTACGTTCACGTGGGCGGCGGTACCCACGGGATACCGACTGGTGATCGAGAATATCAGCGCCACCATGGTACTAGGGGGCGGTACTCCACTGCCGCTGGGCACGCTGACCACCACGGACCCGCTGGGAGCCGGAACGAGTGTCATCTTCACGGGGATATACATTTCTGGCGCAGGGCCGAACGACTCGGTGGTCAACCAGACAGTGAAGTTCTATGTGGACGGCGGGCAATCCGCTGTTGCGGTAATCGAAGCCAACTATAAAACGTTCATCGGACAAAATGCCGCGACCATTACCGGATACCTGGAAAACTGCGCGGTGACCGGCTGCCCGCCGATTCATTACTAGCGCTGGCCCGCGAATTCAGACTTACCAACCCGTGGCGTTGCAATGCCCTGGCGCGGCGATCGAAGGAGGAACGGGAAATGCAGATCGTAAAACGATTACTGGTGGGATGCGCGGGCTTCGTGGTGTTGATCGTGGTGGTGTCGCTGGCGGTGCCGAAATCGGCGCACGGGTTGGTGGCGGCCCTGGTGCAAGTGACGAATACGACGGCGAATCCGGCGGTTACGCTGGACGCGGATAAAGCTATGCGCATTCCGTATGAGAGTGCCTCGCAAGCCGAGGGGTTCGCGGGGACTTGCGGAGATCAGGCGGTGTGTCAATTCAACGGATTCACGGTGGTTCCCGCCGGCTATCGGCTAGTGGTACAGCAGATCGCCGGTATCGTTGGTGCGAACTCCGCGAATCCGATGCCAAACGGGGAAATCGTCGTAGTGACCGACAAATCCCAGGGATTTCCGATAGATTTTTTTACGGGCACATACCTCACCAATTCGAGTGAAGCGCTTTTTCATCAAACCGGCTTGCTGGAGTTTGTAAACGCCGGCAGCTCCCCCTCCATCATCCTTTACGGGGATCTGAAATCGAACACAACCGGATACGTGATTGTTACCGGGTACCTGGAAAGCTGTTCCGTTACGGGCTGCCCACCGATTCAGAACTAAGCGTGACGGGCGCATGGTGACGCGCCGGTGACGAATTTCTGCGCGATCCACAACAAAGGAGAACTGGGATGCCAATTGGAAAACGTTTGTTAATGGGTGTTGGCGCGATTTTGGCGGCGGCGCTGCTGTTGGTGCTGGCGTCGCCGAAATCGGCGCACGCGCTGGTGGCGACATTGGTGCAGGTGGCGAACACCACGGCGAATCCGGCGGTGACGCTCGACGCTGACAAGGCCACGCGTATTCCGTATCAGAGCTCGAGCCAGGGCGTCGACGCTATCACCGGGGGGCCTTGCAACGGGGTGGACGCGAATTGCGTTTTCGGCTTGATCACGGCGCCGTCGGGATATCGCCTGGTGGTGGAAAACATCAGCGCCTACTTATATGTGAGCTCAGGAAATCCTGCGCCCAGCGGAGTCATGTTATCCGGAGCAGCGAGCACCCTGCAAGGTGCGACATTTTTTTATGGCAGCTATCTCGGCAGCAATTTTCAAGCAGCAATTATAAACCAATCGGTAAAGCGTTACGTGAACGCGGGCGACGGGCAATACCTGTTCATCACGGCGGACTTTAGACATGATTACAACCACTATGCCACGGTGACCGGGTATCTGGAAGATTGCGCGGTGACGGGTTGCCCGCCGATTCAGAATTAGGCGCGATGGGCAGGGGAAGAAATTTCAGCGCGATGGGGCAAAAAGGAGAGAAAGCAGATGCAAATGGTGAAACGGTTGTTGATGGGTTTTGGAGCGATTCTGGCGGCGGCGCTGATGCTGGCGGTGGCGGCGCCGAAGTCCGCACACGCGCTGGTGGCGGCGCTGGTGCAGGTGACGAACACGACGGCGAATCCTGTGCCGACGGTGGCGACGGACAACCCAGGGCTGCAGCCGCTGGGAAATTTTCAATTTAACACGGCGGGGCCGCCGACGTTTACGCTCACGGTGCCCGCGGGTAAGACCCTGGTGCTGGAGGAGTTTGGCGTGGATTGCGCCTTTTTAGGCGATCCCCTAGTGCAGACCAGCATTATTCTGTACGTGCAAAACAGCACGATTGGGACGGTGTACACGTTTGTGCCGACGGTGCTCGACGGTCATATTATTGTTACGCAGGCGGTGCACATCTATGCGGACGCCGGCAGCTATTTGCAAATCGGCAC
>PMOV01000051.1:0-563 GCA_003161195.1 Acidobacteriota bacterium
TTTCACATTCAGGTGCAGCGCAATGACGAGGCGCAGCCTGTGGCCGGCACACCTCCGGGCGGAGTTTCGGGTGGGGGTCCTTCGCCAGTGCGTCTGCAGGCGCGTCCGGAACCTCCGCGGCCGCAGCAGATGCGTCCCACGGCGGCAATNNCGTGGCGACGCACAGCCGAGCACGCCCGCGCACCTTCCGGCCTTCGCCAAGGAAATGGAGCGCCGCCAGCAGCGCGCGCAACAGGAGATGCAGTATCAGACCGGCCAGGGTCAGACGGAAGCGCCAAAGCCGGTGAAAGCCGGCGCGAAGGTGGGGCGTAACGACCTGTGCCCCTGCGGCTCCGGCAAAAAATATAAAAAATGCCACGGCGCAAATAGTTAGCGGCCACGCGGCAATCCGTCATTTCGAGTCCAGGAAGGAATTTGTTCTCGCTGTTGCGAGACGAAAGCACAATGCCACCAGCACCGCAGCAAACACCCGAACGGCACCCGATTCCGGGCGTGAAAAATCTCGTGGCCGTGGCCAGCGGCAAAGGCGGCGTGGGCAAAACCACCGTGGCCGTCAACCTGGC
>PMOV01000051.1:574-3448 GCA_003161195.1 Acidobacteriota bacterium
CCGATGCTGCACAGCGTGATCACGCAGTTTTTGCGCAGCGTGGAATGGGGCGAGCTGGATTATCTGATCATTGACCTGCCGCCCGGCACCGGCGACGTGCAGCTCACGTTGATCCAAACCGTGGCGGTCACGGGCGCGGTGGTGGTTACAACGCCTTCCACTGTGGCGCTGGCTGACGTGCGCAAGGCGATCGAGATGTTCCGGCAGGTGAATGTCGAAGTCCTGGGCGTGGTGGAGAATATGAGCACGTTCTCCTGCCCCCACTGTGCGCAAGCCATCGACATTTTCGGCCACGGCGACGGCGCAAAAACCGCGCTGGAATATGGCGTGCCGGTGCTGGGCGAAATTGAGATTGATCCGCGCATCCGCGTGGGTGGCGACGTAGGCAAGCCCGTGGCTTCGCTCGGGGAGGCGGCGCCCGGCGCGAAAAGTTTGTACGCTCTGGCGCATGCCGTGGTGAAGCGCGTGGACGAAGTGCGCCCGACCTCCGGCGGGCCGGCCGTCCAGATCGACTGACGCGCGACGAGAATCGCAACGCGAACTGCAGTAAGTTCGGCGCCTGCAGAGGCGAGTTGCCGGGCTGCCNNATTCACAAAGATGGAATAATGATGGCTCTCGTGCCACGCACACCCGACATTCGCGCCTATCGCGGCATGCGGCCGCAAATTGCCGCTTCCGCGTATATCGACCCGGCGTGCGTGATTATCGGCGACGTGCACATCGGCGAAGACTCGAGCGTGTGGCCGATGTGCGTGTTGCGCGGCGATGTGCACCACATCCGCATCGGCGCGCGCACGAATATTCAGGATGGTTGCGTGTTGCACGTCATGCGGGACGAGTGGGCGCTGATTCTGGGCGATGAAGTCACCGTGGGGCATGCGGTTACGCTGCATGGCTGCACAATTGAATCGTGCTGCCTGATTGGTATGGGCGCCATTATTCTGAATGGCGCGGTCGTCGGCGCGGGTAGCATCGTCGCCGCCGGCACGCTGATTCCGGAGCGCACGGTGATTCCGCCAGCCAGTTTGGTAATGGGCTCTCCCGGCAAAGTGACGCGAGCGCTTAACGAACTGGATCAAGCCAGCATTCGCGATTATGCGCAGCGCTACGTCGAGTACAAAGAGATTTATAAGGAAGAAGAAGTGGCGAGTGGCGAGTGATGAGTGGCGAGTCAACTTCGACGGCGGCGAAAGCCAAGCATTATAAGGATCTGTTGGTTTGGCAGCGCTCCATGCAATTGGCCAAACTGACTTATGAGTTGACGGGCCGTTTCCCGATTGAGGAGCGCTTTGGACTGGTATCCTCGATGCGGCGCGCCGCCGTGGCGATTCCATCGAGCATCGCCAAGGGTCAGGCGCGCTACGATACGCAGAATTTCTTGAAACAGCTTTCGTATGCGGATGGCTTCTTGGCGGAGCTTGAGACGCAATTGTTGTTGAGCGTTGAGCTGCAATTCTGCAAACCAGAACACGTCGAGAAGCTGCTAAAGGAGATTGACGAATTGCAGCGCATGATCGGCGCCATCCACCGCAAGCTCTGGAAAGACTCGCCACTCGCCACTCATCACTCGCCACTTCTTTCAAGTGAAGAATAGGGGCCGACCAGCTAAACATGACCGAACAGGATCAGGAAAAGGCGGCCAAGCGCGCACAGTGGGAAGAGATCAATCGCGCCAAAGCGATGGCCAAACAACGCGAAAAAGATGCTTCTGAGGCTGCTGTACGCCCTTCTGAGGCTAAGAAACAGTTTCAGGCAATTACCGGCACCCGGGACCTCCTGCCGCCTGATACGTCGATCTGGAATCGCGTGGAGAAAGCCGCAAAAGACGTGTTTGGTACATTCGGTTTCGGCGAAATTCGCCCCCCGATATTCGAGGAGTTCAAGCTTTTTCAGCGAGCGGTTGGCGTTGAAACAGACATAGTCAATAAAGAGATGTACGTCATTGACGACATCGCAGAAGGGGCAGTAGGCAGGCGCCTTGAAACTCTCAAACTCAAAATCGCGTCGATAACTGTTTCGACCTCCGAGGAAGGGTCTTTCAAAGCATTCATCACGCTCGCGACCGAGTTCGTAAAAACCTACAAAGAGGCACTAGCAAGTGGACTCGTATACCGGCATGAGGCTTCAGATGTTCACCTCCGAATGCTGGACGCGGCCATGTCCCGGTTGGCTCTCTTCGCCGATCGAGAGGTTCAAGCGGGAGACGATCGGTTAGTATTCGATGACTCCATTGTCGGAGTGCGAATTCTCGTTGAAGTGACCGCACTTACACAGGCTAAAGCGCTAAGGCCCGAGGCGACGGCCTCCGTGTGTCGAGCTTACATCGAACACAACATGCAGCAACTGCCGCAGCCCGTGAAGCTGTATTACATGGGGCCGATGTTTCGGCGGGAGCGGCCGCAGAAGGGGCGTTATCGGCAGTTCTANNGAAGTGATTGAGATGGTGATGACCTTTTTCGATAAGCTGGAGCTGCCTGTGCTGCAGCTAGATATTAATTCCATTGGGCACAATGCGCCGGATTGCCGGCCGAAATATGTGGAGCTGCTGCGCGAGNNCAAGCTGCCGCACATTGCCGACCATCTCTGCGACGCCTGTAAGACGCACTACGCCGAGGTGAAAAAACAGCTACAACTGCGCGGGGTGATTTATCGCGAGAATTGGCGGCTGGTGCGCGGGCTGGACTATTACATGCGCACCACGTTTGAAATCACCGCCAAGGGACTCGGCTCGCAGAATGCGGTCTGCGGAGGCGGCCGATACGATGGGCTCGTGGAACTGCTCGGCGGTCCCCCCACCAAGGGCATCGGCTTCGCGATTGGGGAAGACCGCTTGATTCTCTCGCTGCAAGATGCCGGCAAAGGCGTGGTGCGGCA
>PMOV01000051.1:3633-18533 GCA_003161195.1 Acidobacteriota bacterium
AAGGCGCACAGACTGAAGTCTGTGCTACCAAGGAGCAGCACTTGCTCGATTTTCTAGGCAATCTGAAACGCACGAATTACTGTGGCGCTCTGCGCAACAGCGACGCGGGCCGCAACGTGGTCATCATGGGCTGGGTGGCGCGTCGCCGCGACCTCGGCAATTTGCTGTTTCTGGATATTCGCGACCGCGCGGGCATCGTGCAAGTGGTTTTTAATAAGGAAACGCAGCCGGAAGCGCACGGCAAAGCGGAACAGGCGCGCTCCGAATACGTCGTGGCCGTGGAAGGCAAGGTCATCCTGCGGCAGAAGTCCAATCCGGAGCTGACCACCGGCGAAGTGGAGGTGCTCGCCACGCGCTTGCACATTCTAAATAACGCCAAGACGCCGCCATTTCAGATTGAAGAGGAGATCAACGCCGCGGAAGAGACACGCCTGCGTTACCGTTATCTGGATCTGCGCCGCCCGAAGCCGCACGCCAACCTGGCGCTGCGCCACAAAATCCTGCTGGAGATTCGCAGAACCATGGACGAAATGGGATTTCTGGAGGTCGAGACGCCGATGCTCACGCGCTCGACGCCGGAGGGGGCGCGCGATTACCTTGTGCCCAGCCGCGTGCATCACGGGCAGTTCTATGCGCTGCCGCAATCGCCGCAGATTTTCAAGCAGATCCTGATGATTGGCGGGCTCGACCGCTACTTCCAGATCGTCAAATGTTTCCGCGACGAAGATTTGCGCGCCGACCGCCAGCCGGAATTTACGCAGCTGGACGTGGAAATGTCTTTTCCGCGCCAGGAAGATATTTTTAACGTGATTGAGAGCGTGATGGTGCGCGCTTGCGCGGTGGCCGCCGTCAAGGCCGATGCGCCTTTTCCGCACATGCTGTACAAAGACGCGATACGCAAGTATGGCAGCGACAAGCCGGACCTGCGCTTCGGGATGGAGTTGCACGAAGTGACGGAGGTGTTTTCGCTGGAGGCTAAGGAAAAGCTGCAAATCGGCGGCAATGTGTTTGCTTTNNCCGGAAGGCATGACTTCCACCGTTGAAAAATTGCTGGGCGCGGAAAATGTTAAGAGACTGGGTGAGCTGTGCGCCGCCAAAACTGGCGACCTGGTCGTCGCCGTCTCCGCCAAGGAAGAGATCAAAGGCACGGAAGCGGCGGCTTTGGTCGCCGGACAGCTCCGTTTGCAACTTGGGGAAGCGCTTGGCGCCATCGACAAAAGCAAATGGAAATTTCTGTGGCTCACCGGATTTCCGCTGTTTGAATGGAGCGAGAACGACAAAGCGTGGGTGAGCGCGCAGCACCCGTTTACCGGCATCGTCGACGAGGATTTGGAGAAGCTGGAAACTGCGCCGTGGGAAGTGCGCTCCAAAGGCTATGACCTGGTGCTGAACGGTGTGGAGCTCGGCTCCGGCAGCATCCGAATTCACCGGCAAGATATTCAGGAGCGGCTCTTTAAGGCGCTCGGCCTGAGCGAAGAACAAATTCGCCGCCGCTTCGGTTTTTTTGTGGATGCGCTGACCTACGGCACGCCGCCGCACGGCGGCATCGCGCTGGGGCTCGACCGCGTGGTGATGCTGCTGGCCGGCGAAACCTCGATTCGCGAAGTGATCGCCTTCGCCAAAACCACCAAAGCGCAGGACCTCATGGCCGAATCGCCGAGCGATGTCGACCCCGGACAACTCGATCAACTGGGCATCGCCATCAAACAAAAATGAGTCGTATTCGCATACTGCCGGAGGCTGTGGCCAACAAAATCGCCGCAGGCGAAGTTGTCGAGCGGCCGGCCTCCGTCGTGAAAGAGTTGCTCGAGAACGCGCTGGACGCCGGGGCAAAGAGCATTCGCGTGGAAGTGGAAGCCGGTGGCAAGCGGCTGATTCGCGTGATCGACGATGGCCACGGCATGACGCACGACGACGCCCTGCTGGCGTTCGAGCGCCACGCCACCAGCAAACTGCGCACCGCCGACGATCTCATGTCCATCGCCACGCTGGGTTTTCGCGGCGAAGCCATGCCGACGATCGCCGCCGTCTCGCGTCTGACGCTGGAATCGCGCGACGAAGCCGAGCCCGAAGGCACGCGCGTGGAATTTGCCGGCGGCAAACTTGTTAATGTGAAATCCGCCGGACTGCCCGCCGGCACCACCATTACCGTGGCCGATTTGTTCTATTGCGTGCCGGCGCGAAAAAAATTTCTTAAATCCGACACCACCGAGCTTGGCCACATCGCTTCGCTGGTCACGCATTACGCGCTGGCCAATCCCGGCAGGCAATTTCAGCTCATCACACCGACGCAAACCATTCTCGACTGCGCGCCCACGGAAAAAATGGCCGACCGCGTCTACCAGCTCTTCGGCCGCCAGGCGCTGGAAGAATTGGTGGAACTCGCGCCGGTCTCCTCGCCCTTCCGTTCCGCCATCACCGAGCCGGAACTGGAGGCCGGCGAGGAAAAAGCCACGCTCACGGTTTCCGGCTTCACGTCGCGCCCGGAAGTGCAGCGTCCGAATCGCAACGGCATCTACGTGTTCGTCAATCGCCGACTGGTGCGCGATCGCCTGATTCTGCACGCCATTCACGAAGCCTATCGCAATATTCTGCCGGGCAACGTTTTCTCCGCCACGCTGCTGTTTCTCGAAATGCCCTTCGATGAAGTCGACGTCAACGTGCATCCCGCGAAAATTGAAGTGCGCTTCCGCCGCTCGCAATTCGTGCACGATTTTACGCGCGACACGCTGCGCCAGGCCTTGATGGGCGCGCGTTCGGTGGCCAGTTTCGCTGTCGCTGCAGGAACGACCGCAAGCGCGCTGGGCGGCAGCGCGGCGGCAAATTTTCCGCCAGCCGCCAGGCAAACTGGGGACGCCGAACAAATGTTTGCCAGCGTCACGCCCGCGGCGGCCGATTCCGGCGTGCCGCGCGCGATTATTCCTTCGCTCGCGGAAGTTGGCCTCGCCTCCGGCGTAGGGTCGGACGGGGGCTTTGATCTTTCCAACGCGCCGCTGCGCCCCGTGGAGCAGCGCTTGGCCTTCGATGCAAGCAACGGTTTCGGCGGCACTCCGGGCGCGATGCCGCGATTTGCGGACGCCGCACTTAGCGACACTCCTGCAGCAGGTTCACGCACCGCCGTCCCGCATTGGGCCGCCGATTTCGCCGGCAGCAACGGCGACGCCCCCGCGTGGCTCCCGCGCCCCGACCAAATCAGCGATCTAAAACCACTGGGCCAGGTTAGCGCCAGCTTCATCGTCGCGGTGAACGCCGCCGGCCTGTGGCTCGTCGATCAGCACGTGGCCCACGAACGGGTTTTATTCGAGCAGCATCTCGACGCGCGCCGCGCGGGCAAAGTAGAATCCCAGCGCATGCTCATGCCCATGGTCATCGATCTTGCGCCGCGCCAGATCGTCATCTTCGAAAAAATCGCCGAAGAACTCGCCGCCAACGGTTTCGCCGTGGAACCCATGGGCACAAAAAGTTTCGCCATCCAGGCCGTGCCGGCGGGCATCGCCGCCGGCGACGCCGAGCAATTGCTTACGGAAATTCTCGACGGCCTCGACCGCGAAAACGCCGCCATCTCCATCGACACGCTGCAAGCAAAAATCGCCGCGTCGACGGCCTGCCACGCCGCCATCAAGGTAAATATGCCGCTGGACCAGACAAAAATGGAATGGCTGCTTGCCGCGCTGGCCAAAACCGATTGCCCCATGAGCTGCCCGCACGGGCGTCCGGTAGTTTTGCGGTATTCCTTAAAAGAAATCGAGAAAGCTTTCCATCGCATTTGAAGTCGCTGTCGAATATTTTTGTGACGGCCGGGCCTTAACCCCGGCTTCCGGAGACGCAGACGAATGACCGAACCACAAAAAACCGCGGTAATCTTCGGCCTGGCCAACAAGCGCAGCATCGCCTGGGCCATCGCGCTGAAGCTGCAGGAAGCCGGCTACCGCCTGGCCATCGTGTATCAAAACGATCGCCTCGAACAGGAAGCCAAGGACCTGATCGCGGACCTTCCCGGCGCCTCCGGATTCATGTGCGATCTCTCGCACGACGAGCAAATCGCGAAACTGTTCGACGAGCTGCGCGCGCGTTACGAAACTCTGGACGGGGTAATTCATAGCGTAGCCTTCGCCCCCGCCGAAGACATGAAGGGCGAATTTCTCAACACCACGCGCGAAGGCTTCCGCATCGCGCACGACGTGAGCGTGTATTCCCTGATCGCCGTAGCCCGCGCGGCCGTCCCGCTGATGAGCGCCGGCGGCGGCATCGTCACCATGAGCTACTACGGTGCGGAGAAAGTCGTGCCCAAATATAACGTCATGGGCGTAGCCAAAGCCGCGCTCGAAGCCACCGTGCGCTACCTCGCCAACGATCTCGGTGCAAAAAATATCCGTGTAAACGCTATTTCCGCCGGACCCATCAAAACGCTGGCCGCGCGCGGCGTCTCCGGCCTGGGCGAAATGCTCAAAGCGCACGCCGAACGCGCCCCGCTCAAGCGCAATGTCGACCCCGCGGAGGTCGGCGGGACCGCAGCCTTCCTGCTTTCGGGCGCCGCGTCCGGCATCACCGGCGAAACCATTTACGTCGACTGCGGCTACAACATCATGGGATTCTAGCCGCGCGCCAATCCGCGGCCCCCAACGCAATGCCGGACCTGACCATCGCCATCGACGGACCCGCCGGCTCCGGCAAGAGCAGCGTTGCGCGCCGCGTGGCGCAAATGCTGGGCTATCTCTATCTCGACAGCGGCGCCATGTACCGCGCACTGGCGCTCAAAGCGCTCCATCAAAACATCGGTCTCGAAGACGAACCTGCATTGGTCGAGTTGGCCAAACAAACGCACATCGAGCTAAAGCCTCCCACCACGGACAAAGAACGCGCCGGGGCAAAAAACTGCGTCTTTCTCGACGGACTGGAAGTGACGCTGGCCATTCGTACCGAGGAAGTGGCGCAAGCCGCCTCTCGCTTGGCCACCATTGGAGCCGTTCGCGAAGTGCTAGTGGCCGAGCAGCAGCGCGCCGGCGTGGGCGGCGGCGTGGTCATGGAAGGCCGCGACATCGGCACGGTGGTCTTTCCAAATGCCGAACTGAAAATTTTTCTGGAAGCCGCTCCCGAGGTCCGCGCGGAGCGCCGTTGGAAAGAGCATCAGGAAAAAGGCGAGAGAATCGCGCTGGACGAAGTGATCGTCGAAATTCGCGAGCGTGACCTGCGCGATCGCGAGCGCAAAGTCTCACCACTAGTCCGTGCCGCGGATGCCGTCCTGGTGGATAACACCGCTATGGACATTGAAGAGACCGCTCGCCTCGTGGTCATGCTGGCGCGCGAACGGGAGAAGCAATAGCCCGCGCCGGCGGTGGTTAGGCCGCGACCTGGTTGACGCGCCTGCGCCTTGTGCCAGCGAATAGATTACGTGGGGGCGGACATGGAGCCGAGGAAGTCGGCGTTGGACTTGGTCTTGGTGAGCCGGCTGATGAGCAGCTCCATGGCTTCCACGGTAGAGAGCGGGCTCAACACCTTGCGCAGCACCCACACGCGGCTCAGTTCCTCTGGTGGCAAAAGCAACTCGTCCTTACGGGTGCCGGAGCGCTGGATATCGATGGCCGGAAACACGCGCTTATCGGAGAGCCGGCGGTCCAGGTTGATTTCCATGTTGCCCGTGCCCTTGAACTCTTCAAAGATCACGTCGTCCATGCGGCTGCCCGTATCGATCAGCGCGGTGGCGATNNATGATGGTGAGCGAGCCGCCTTCTTCCACGTGACGCGCGGCGGCGAAGAAGCGGCGCGGACGCTGCAAGGCGTTGGCATCGATACCGCCGCTGAGGACTTTGCCGGAAGGCGGGGTCACGGCGTTGTAGGCGCGCGCCAAACGCGTAACGCTGTCCAGCAGCACCACTACGTCGCGCTTGTGCTCCACGAGGCGCTTGGCCTTTTCCAGCACCATTTCCGCAACCTGAATGTGCCGTTGCGGAGCTTCGTCGAACGTCGAGCTGATCACTTCGCCTTTCACCGTGCGCTGCATGTCCGTGACTTCTTCCGGGCGCTCGTCGATCAGCAGCACGATGAGCGCAACTTCCGGATGGTTCACGGTGATGGAATTGGCGATGGACTGCAGCATCATGGTCTTACCGGTGCGGGGGGGAGCGACGATCAAACCACGCTGGCCTTTGCCTACCGGGCAGAGCAAGTCCAGTACGCGCCCGGTCATGTTGTCCTTGGTGGTCTCCATCTTGAGCCGGCCCTGCGGGTACAGCGGCGTCAGGTTGTCAAAGAATATCTTGCTGCGCGCCACCTCGGGATCCTCAAAGTTGACGGCTTCCACCTTGATTAAAGCAAAGTAGCGCTCGCCGTCTTTTGGCGGCCGCACCTGGCCGGAGACGGTATCGCCGGTGCGCAAGTCGAACTTGCGGATCTGCGACGGCGAGACGTAAATGTCGTCCGGGCCCGGCAGGTAGTTGTATTCCGGGGCCCGGAGAAAACCAAAGCCATCGGGCAGGCATTCGAGCACGCCTTCAGAAAAGATCAGCCCGTTCTTCTCGGTTTGCGCGCGGAGGATCTGGAAGATCAGCTCCTGCTTGCGCATGCCGCTGGCGCCCGGAATATTCAGTTCCTTGGCGATCTTGGCCAGATCGGTGATGTTCTTTTCTTTCAGCTCGGCCAGGCTGATACCGATTTGATTGCTGCCTTCCACTGTTTCTTTCATATGTCCTTAATGGGTGAAACTATTTGATTGAGATAACCCTGAGTTTCGGGAATTCTTACGGGGTGTCGCACCGCGCCGGCGTTCGCACGCGCGGCTAAAAAACATCGCACTCGAAAAAACCGAGCTGCGCCGGCGGCGAAAACCAAAAGCGATGGGCAATCCAGACTTGCGAGCAACTGGGCGGCGAAGCGGAGCCACTACAGACCGGCGGCAATCCGCGGGGCGGACTGGGCCCGAACTACGCTGCTTAGTTGGTTAAACTCTTGTCTTTCTCCGCGGCAACAAACGCATCCGCGACGGGCGCGACGGCCACATGCTCGATCGGCACAATGGGCCGTTCCAGAGCAATCTGCAGAACCTCGTCCATGGTTTCGACAAAGTGTACCGTGAGGCTCGAGAGGATTTCCTGCGGTATATCCGCGAGGTCCTTCTCATTGTCCTTCGGAAGTACCGCGATACGCAAGCCCATTCGATGGGCGGCCAGCAATTTTTCTTTCATGCCGCCGATGGGCAGGACCTTGCCGCGCAGGGTGATTTCGCCGGTCATGGTCACGTCGCGGCGTACGGGAATGCGCGTGAGGGCACTGACCAGTGAGGTGCAGATGGTGATGCCGGCGGAGGGGCCGTCCTTGGGAATGGCGCCTTCCGGTACGTGCACGTGAATATCGATGTTGCGATAAAAATCCTTGAGCAGCCCGAGCTGCGCGGAGCGCGAACGGACGTAGCTCATCGCGGCTTGCGCGGACTCTTGCATCACGTCGCCGAGCTTGCCAGTCAGCGTCAGCCGTCCTTTGCCTTCCATGATGGTGGCTTCGGTAGCCAGCACCGTGCCGCCGACTTCGGTCCAGGCCAGGCCGGTGGTGAGGCCGATCTCGTTTTGCTTCTCAAGCCAGAATTCGCGGTATTTGAGGACTCCGAGGAAATCGTTGACATTGGCCGGCTCGATTTTGGCCGCGGAATCCACGCCATTCGTGACCACCTTGCGCGCCATCTTCCGCCCGATGTTCTGGATTTCCCGTTCCAGGCTGCGCACGCCGGCTTCATGCGTGTAGTGCCGGATGATGTGCAGCAAGCCTTCATCGGTGAACCGCAGATTTTCCTCTTTGAGGCCGGTGGCTTCGCGCGCCCGCTTCACCAGGAAGCGCTTGGCGATCTCCAGCTTTTCCTGCTCCGTGTAGCCCGGGATACGCAGGATCTCCATGCGATCCTGCAAGGGCTGCGGAATGGTGTGCAGCACGTTCGCTGTGCAAACGAACATCACCTTCGAAAGGTCGTACTCGACGTCCAGGTAATGGTCGGTGAAGGCGTGATTCAACTCCGGATCCAGCACTTCCATGAGTGCCGCGGAGGGGTCGCCGCGAAAATCCGTGGACATCTTGTCCACTTCATCCAGCACGAAAATGGGATTCACCGCGCCGGCCTTCTTCATCATCTGGATGATTTGGCCGGGCAACGCCCCGATATAGGTTCTCCGGTGGCCGCGAATTTCCGCCTCATCGCGCACCCCGCCGAGCGATACNNTGCCGCACCGCCAGAAACTCAAGGATGCGCTCCTTGACCTTCTCGAGCCCGTAGTGCTCTTCGTTCAGAATTTTTTCCGCGGCTTGAATGTCGCGAATTTCCTTGGACTTCTTCTTCCAGGGCACCGCCAGCAGCCAATCGAGATAGTTNNCCGCGCCCCAGTTCTTTCTGAATGGCTTTCAGCTTTTCGTTGAGGTAATACTCTTTTTGCGCCCGCTCCATCTGCCGTTTCACGCGCGTGTTGATGTTGCGGTCGACGTTCAGCTTCTCGAGTTCAATTTCAAGAATATCCGCGATGCGGTTCAGCCGCTCGACGGGGTCAGTGGTCTCGAGCAAATCCTGCTTTTCGTCGACCGGCAACTGCAGATTTGCCGCGATGGTGTCGGAAAGGCGCGCCGGATCGTCCACCCGAGCCGCCGCGATCATCGTGTCGTAGTTCAGGCTCTGCGAAAGCTTGATGAACTGCTCGTATAGGCCGGTAACTTTCTCAACGATTTGCTTGACCTGCGGCGAATCCTCGGCCTTCACGCCAAGCAAGCGCACGGTGGCGCGAAAAAATCCTTCCTCGGTGGCCACGGAAACCGCCCGCGCCCGCTCGACGCCCTCCACCAGCACCTTGATGTTCCCATCCGGCAGCTTCACGCTCTGCACGATATTCGCCAGCGTTCCGACAGCGTAAATCTCTTCCGGCTTGGGGTCGTCAATCGAAGCGTCGTGCTGCGTCGAAAGAAAAATCTTCTTATCGCCCGCCAGCGCCTCTTCCAGCGCGCGCACGCTGGCTTCGCGCCCCACGATGAACGGGGTCATCTGTTGCGGGAAAATAACCATGTCCCGCACCGGCATCATCGGCACGCGCTTCATTTCCTGTTTTTCACGAGTGAACATTAGGGCCCCTGAAAATTTTCGGCGAGCCACCGCAAGGGGCGCCCGCCATGCCCGCGCCAAAACAAAACGCGCCGGGCGAAAAAGTTAGCCGGCTTTCTCCAGCAGGCTCCAGTTGATCTCGCGCGTCCGCACCATCTCCGCGGTGACGATAAAATCGCGCACCTTGCGCTGCATCGGCAAGTGATACATCAATTCCAGCATGAGGTCTTCGAGGATCATGCGCAAGCCGCGTGCGCCGACCTTGCGCTGAAGCGCCAACTCCGCCACCGTCTCCAGCGCGTCGTCCGTAAAGCGCAGCTTCACGTTCTCAAATTCAAACAGCCGCTGGTACTGCTTCAGCAGCGCATTCTTGGGCTCCGTCAAAATTTTCACCAGCGCGCCCTTGTCCAGGTCGCTCATCACGCCGGCCACCGGCAGGCGTCCCACGAACTCCGGGATCAATCCGTAGCGAATCAGATCCCCGGGCTGCACTTGCTCGAGCAACTCGGTATTACGGCGTTGCGGTGCGCTCACCGGCTTGCCGTCGGTGTGGAAACCCAGCGCGCGACGCCCCGCCCGCTTCTCGATAATTTTCTCGAGGCCCACGAAGGCCCCGCCGCAAATAAACAAAATGTTGGTGGTATCCACCGGCGTAAATTCCTGATGCGGATGCTTCCTGCCGCCCTGCGGCGGCACGTTCGCCACCGTGCCCTCAAGAATCTTCAGCAGCGCCTGCTGCACGCCCTCGCCGCTGACATCGCGCGTAATCGAAGGGTTCTCGTCCTTTTTGGCAATCTTGTCGATCTCGTCGATATAGATGATGCCGGTCTGCGCTTTCTGCACGTCGCCATCGGCGGCCTGCAGCAGCTTCAGAATGATATTTTCCACATCTTCGCCGACGTACCCCGCCTCCGTCAGCGTGGTGGCGTCTACGATTGCGAACGGCACATCCAGCATGCGCGACAACGTCTGCGCCAGCAGCGTCTTGCCCGTCCCCGTCGGCCCGATCAGCAAAATATTGCTCTTGCTCAACTCCACTTCGCCCGGCTGCTTGTTCAAAAATATCCGCTTGTAGTGGTTATAAACCGCCACCGCCAGCTTCTTCTTCGTGCGGTCCTGCCCAATCACATACCCATCCAAAAATTGCTTGATCTCCGGCGGACGCGGCAATCGACGTGCCGGCGCCGCCGCCTGCTCGCGCTTCTCGTCCTCCAGAATCGTCTGGCAAACCCCCACGCACTCGTTGCAGATGTACGCGCGCGGATAGTCCGAAGGCGAACTGATCAGCTTCTCCACCTGTTCCTGCGTTTTATGGCAGAAAGAACAGCGCAAAGGCTCGTCTGGATAGGGTTTTTTCACTAGTATGAACGCCTCGTCTCCGCTGGGTTGCGGCGAAGGTTACTGCGAACATCTTATGCCGAATCGTCTCCGGAAAGAAATACAAACGCAAATCCATGCCGCCAGTTAGCAACCTGCACGAAAGGTCTGGGGGCGCAAGCCAGCCGCGCCGTACGCATTAAAAATCAAAAACTCACCGGTGCTTGAAAATAATCTCGTCAATCATCCCGTATTCCTTGGCCTGCGCGGGATTCATAATGTAATCGCGCTCCACATCCTTCTCGATCCGCTCCGCCGACTGCCCCGTATGTTGCGACAGCAGCGCATTGATCGTCGTGCGCATGCGCAAAATTTCCTTCGCATGCAAATCAATGTCCGTCGCCTGGCCGCCCAAGCCGGACATCCACGGCTGGTGAATCAGTATCCGCGCGTTCGGCAGCGCAAACCTCTTTTTCGGCGCGCCGCCCGCCAACAGGACCGCTGCAATCGACGCCGCCTGCCCCACGCAGGTCGTCACCACGTCCGGCTTCACGAATTGCATGGTGTCGTAAATCGCAAAGCCCGCGGTGATCGAACCGCCAGGGGAATTGATGTACAGCTGAATATCCCGCTCCGGATCTTCCGCCTGCAAAAAGAGCATCTGCGCCGTCGCCAGATTCGCCACGTGGTCGTCGATCGGCGTACCAATAAAGATGATGTGCTCTTTCAGCAGCCGCGAGTAAATGTCGTACGCTCGCTCGCCGCGGCTGGTCTGCTCCACCACCATCGGCACGAGCGTCGTAGCCTGCGGAACAGCCGTCGGCCCATCGCCGGGCATCGCAAAGTCTGTAGCGTGGTACGTAGCTGGCTCGATTTTTTTCATTTTTTTATGAGGGGTCAAGACTGAGATTCGCCACCAGCAGCGGCTGCGCCAGCTTCCGGTACCTGCGGTTCTGGGTTCGCAACGATCTTGATCTCGGCGTTTTGTGCCAGCCAATCCACCGTTTTATCGCTGCGCAACTTCGATTTCATCCTATCGAGCGCACCATCCTTTGTCAAACTTGCGCGAATCGCTTCCGCCGATTCGCCGCTATGGCTGGCCATATGTTCCAACTCGGCCTGTACCTCTTCGTCCGTCACTTCAATATTTTCCGCCGTCGCAACGCGGTCCACGATCAGCTCCGCCTTCACGTCGTCCTTGGCGCGCGGCTCCTGCCGCTTGCGCAGCGCCTGCCAATCCAGATTCACCGCCCGGGGATCCACGCCCTGCTGCGCCAGTTGCCGCACCATGCGCTGCAGCCGCACGTCCATTTGCTGCTCCACCAGCGCTTCCGGCACCGGGAATTCGTGCATCTTCACCAGCTCGCCCAGCACCTTTTCGCGCTTCAAGTCGCGCACCTGGTGCTCCAATTGGTGCAGCTGATTCTCGCGAATCTTGCCTTTCAAATCCTCGAGCGTCGCCGCGTCGCTCACATCCTTCGCAAATTCGTCGTTCAATTCCGGCAACGTGCGGGCCTTGACGCCCAGCACGTCCACTTCATAGTGATAAATTTTGCCCGCCAGTTTCGGATCGGGATAATCCGCTGGATAATCCACATCAAACGCTTTGTGGTCGCCCGCCGAAGCCCCGCGCAGATGCTGATTAAACGGCGCCATGGTCTCTTCGGACCCGATGTGGCACAAAACGCTCTCCGCCTGTAGCGGCTCGCCACCATCCGCCGGCGTGCCAACCAGCTTAAGTTGTGCGTAGTCGCCATCGGCCACGACGCGCCCTTCCACCGGCGTGAACGTCGCCGCCCGGTCCTGCGCTTCGGCGAGCGCGCGGTCCACGTCCGCCTCCGTCACTTGCATCGGCGGCAGTTCCAGCGTCAAATTCTTGTAGTTCCCCAGATCAAACTCCGGCAACACTTCAAACACCGCGGTAAATTTCAGCGGCTGCCCCTCGTTAAAATCCAGCTTCTCCACCGACGGCCGCGACACCGGCTGCAGCCGCTGCTCGTTCACCGCCTTCTCGAGCTTGTCCGGTACCAGCGTCTGCAACACTTCGCCCTTAATATCGTCCGCAAAGCGCTTGCGGATCAGCGTCAGCGGCGCTTTTCCCTTGCGAAACCCGGGCACATTCGCCAGCCGCGCAAATTCCTTGGCCACGCGCTCCATTTCCTTCGACACATCTTCCGCAGGTATCTCCAGTTCGAGTTCCCGCCGGCAAGTCGCTTCCGCTATTTCCGCCATAAGAACAACCTTTCCAAAACTTGATAATTCGATGTCGCGTAAACCGAAACGGTGCGAGGCCGGCTAAACCAGCGTTCAGGAAATCCTAAGTAAGAGGTTCACTGATGCCAACAGAGAGTGCCACCAGGCGAGAAAACTCCCACGGTGCAAACAACAAGTATAGGAGACCGCCACAGCACCGTCAATGAATCAGCCTGCCTGGAAGAGCGCTGTCACATCGTAGCCTCCTCCTAGCGCTCCTAGCGGGATTGAGTGTGTGAGCCCACACCGCCAGAAGGAGCTTGAGGGTTGTGTGGGGAGGGGAATACGTGGCTGCTTGAGGGCTCAGAGGGTGGAGTGGAAGATTACAGCGTGCATCGACTGAAACCCTGGGCCAACAAAGGCAGGTTTTTGGCGCGGACTACACCGCGCACTGGCGGCAATGCCCGTGTTACTAAATCCTGCGTAAACGAAAAGACAGATGTGGCTTGCGGCTGGGCGAACGGGGCGCAGCATGCAACGGCCGACCGAGACAAAGGCGCCCCAGAAGGCGGCCGCTACACAGCGGTCAGCAGCTTGTGGAGTGGGATTGAGGAACCGTGGTACAACTCGGGCGTGAGCTTCCATAGCGCGGTGTTTCTTTTTTTTGCGGCGGCGGTGGGTGGGGGGTTGAATGCGGTGGCGGGCGGGGGGAGTATTGTGGCGTTTCCTGCGCTTCTGTTTACCGGAGTGGCGCCGGTGGCGGCGAATGCTACCAATACGCTGGCCCTGTGGATCGGGGTCACGGCTAGCGGCGGGGCGTATCGCAAGAAGCTGAAATTGTCGAAGCGGGTGGCGGTGCCGTTGATTGCTACGAGCGTGGTGGGCGGGATTGGCGGTGCGTTGCTGCTGATCAAGACACCGGCGCAGACGTTTCTGCAGGTGTTGCCGTGGTTGATGCTGGCGGCGACGCTGCTGTTTACGTTTGGCAAGCATTTGACGGGGAAGATTTCAGCGGGGGTTGGTCNNCCGTCGACGAAAGCGCTGACGGGAGCGTCCATTTTTGAGTTTGTGGTGTCTATCTATGGAGGGTATTTCGGGGGCGGAATCGGGATTATGAATTTAGCGATGCTGGCGGCGATGGGGATGACGGACATTCACGAGATGAATGCGCTTAAAGTGCTGCTGGGCGCGGTGATTAATGGGGTGGCTACGGTGATGTTTGTGGTGCTGGGGGCGATTGTGTGGCCGCAGGCGATGGTGATGACCGTGGGGGCGACCGTCGGCGGGTACGCCAGCGCGCACTATGCGCAGAAGCTGCCGCAATCGTGGATTCGGGGACTGGTAATTGTGGTGGGGTTTGCGATGACGGGGTATTTTTTTGTGCGGGCGTGGAGATAGATCGCCTTTACAACAACTTTCGGGAATGGATGGCGCATCGGACCGGTGGAAGGGGCGATGATGCTGCTGGCGCCGCTGGAGGATGCGGGGAATATGGCGTTGTACCGGCGGGATGAGAGCGATTCGGACGGGACGTTTGCGTTTGGGAACGTGGTGGCGGGGAAGTATATGGTGGTAGGGATTGCGGATGGGTGGGAGCTGGAATGGTCGCGACGGGAGGTCGTGGAGAAGTATTTGGCGCTCGGGACGAAGGTGGAGGTGGGGAAGGGCGGGGTGGGGGGCGTGAAGGTGGAAGTGCAGTGAAGACGTCAGGAATTAGGAGGGCGCGCGGCGCAGCGTAGGCGGCGGGAGTGGACAGCGCTGCGGGCGAAAGCAATACGCGTGTAAGCAGAGGCGTTGCATCCCTTCGCGCGGATGCGATCTGGGTAAAGCCGCGGCACTACAAAGGCAAAGGCGAAGGCAACGGCAAATGCTACCGCCTCGGAAGGCGGCCTCTACCAAGGCTGGGCTAGTAGACGCGTGTGGTGGCGGAATTTATACTTCGGGCATGGTGTCTGCGGACGAGGTAACGTGGGCGCTGCGGAAGTATTGGGGGTATGAGGCGTTTCGTCCGCGGCAGGAACAGATCGTGCGGAGTTTGCTGGAGGGGCGCGACACGTGCGTGATCATGCCGACCGGTGGCGGTAAATCGTTGTGCTATCAGTTGCCGGCGGCGTTGCTGGCGGAGCGGACGGCGATCGTTATTTCTCCCCTAATTGCGTTGATGCAGGATCAGGTGGCGCAGTTGGCGCTGATGGGGATTCCCGCGGCGTTTCTGAACAGTAGCTTGAGCGCGGGGGAGCAGGCGGGGATTATCAAGCAGGCGCGCGGCGGCGCGTACCGGTTGCTGTATTTATCGCCGGAGCGGCTGGCGCGGCAGGACACG
>PMOV01000019.1:0-1579 GCA_003161195.1 Acidobacteriota bacterium
ATGAGCTCGAAGCGGTCTTCGTAGAGGTCGGCTTGGGTAGTGATTTTGAAGGGGCCTCCGTAATTTTTGGTGCGGCCGACGACGGCGAGGGTGGCTTCGATGGACTGGCCGTCGGCAATGACGCGGAAGCGCTGGTATTTGTAACGCAGCACTTCGACGGCACCTTGCCACCAATAAGCCAGGATGCCAACTTTGGCTTTCAGGTCGAGGTCAACGGAATAGACGATCATGCCGGCAGGTCCGGCGCCGGCGACGCTGAGAAAATATTTTTTGCGTTCCGGTTGCTCCAGCGGCGTGGCCAGACCCAGGGCGATCTCTTTTACTTCACCGTGCAGGATTTTCTTTGTGGCGCGCGGGATGTCCCAAGGAATGTCGAGTTCTTTAGCGAGGATGTTGGCGGTGCCCCCGGGGAGCAGGGCTAACGGGACGCGATGACCGTTCTGGTGGCCGGCGAGGCCGTTGACTACCTCGTTGAGCGTGCCGTCGCCGCCGCAGGCGATGACCAGTTGGCGGCCTTCTTGCGCGGCGCGGCTGGCGATTTCCGTGGCGTCGCCGGGGCCGCGCGTTTCGGCGAGCTCGGCGTCGATACCGCCGGCGGCGAGCACGCGGCGGGCATCGTCAAGCTGACGCCGCCGACCGTTGCCGCCGTTACCCGCGTTGGGGTTGTGAATGAGAAGTGCATTGCGTAAATCCGCCGTCATCGTGTGTCAGTGCTCCTGCCCATCGCTTGAAGGTCCCGCTCAAACATCCATTGTATATAATTTGTGTGGAAATCCGGCTACTCTTCTGTGACTGATTCGTAGTTGAGTTCCAAACGTGGGCTAAATCTCTCGAGGACCGCCGACATGGCCAAAGCCGCTGCCGCGCCCGCCGCCGTCAAGAAACAGATTGCCGAGCTGCGCGAAAAGTTGCGTCACCACGAGTACAAATATTACGTGCAGGATGACCCGGAGATTTCGGATGCGGCGTATGACCGGCTGATGAGCAAATTGTCGGAGCTGGAGAAGGCGCATCCGGAATTGATAACCGCTGATTCGCCGACATTGCGGGTGGGCGGCACGCCGCGGGCGGGATTCGAAACGGTGCAACATTCGCGTCCCATGTTGAGCCTGGACAATTCGTATTCGTATGAGGATCTAAAGGAGTTTGACCGGCGGGTGCGCGAGGTGAGCGGTCAGGAAAAGATTGAATATATCGCCGAGCACAAATTTGACGGGCTGAGCATTTCGCTGACGTATGAAAAGGGTGGATTGGCGCGGGCGGTGACGCGTGGGGACGGGCGGACGGGCGAGGATGTGACGCTGAATGTGAAGACCATTCGCTCCGTGCCGCTGCTGATCGATGAAGCGGTGTTGAAGAAGGCGAAGCTGCAGGGGACGTTTGAAGTGCGCGGCGAAATCATGATGCCGCGCAAATCGTTTGAAGAGTTGAACCGACAACAGGAGTTGGCGGGCGGCAAGATTTTTGCGAATCCGCGCAATGCGGCGGCAGGGGCGGTACGCATGCTTGACCCTTCGATTACCGCTTCGCGGCGGCTGGAATTTTTCGCGTACTACCTGACGGTGGACGGGAAAGCGCC
>PMOV01000019.1:1677-3892 GCA_003161195.1 Acidobacteriota bacterium
ATCGCGTACAAGTATCCGGCGCGGCAGGAAACCACCGTGGTGAACGATATACAGGTGCAAGTGGGGAGGACGGGCTCGCTGACGCCGGTGGCGTATCTGGAGCCGGTGCAGGTGGGCGGCGTTACGGTGAAACGCTCAACGCTGCACAACATGGACGAGATTGAGCGGCTGGGGCTGCAGATCGGCGACACCGTCTTGATTGAACGCGCCGGCGAAGTGATTCCGCATATTTTGAAGGTGACCAAGGAAGGGAATCCGCGCCGGCCGTTTCATATGCCGAAGAAATGCCCGGAATGTGGGAGCACGATTCACAAGGCGGAAGATGAGGTGGCGTATCGCTGCGTGAATGCGGCTTGCCCGGCGAAGCGGAAGGAGTCGCTGCTGCATTTTGCGTCGCGACATGCGATGGATGTGGATGGNNTCGGCGCAGAATTTGCTGGATGGCATTGCGGCCAGCAAGAAGCAGCCTTTGGCGCGGCTGATTTATGCGCTGGGTATTCGCTTTGTCGGCGAGCGCACGGCGCAGTTGCTGGCCGAACATTTTTCGTCGCTGGATGAATTTGCGGGCGCGAGCGAAGAGAAATTATTGGAGGTGGGCGAGGTAGGGCCCAAGGTGGCGGCGGCGATTGCGGAGTTTTTTTCGGAGCCTGCGAATCGGCAGTTGATTAAGAAGCTGGAGAAGGTTGGCGTGCGTCCCCGGGCGGAGAAGCGCACCGTGAAGAGCGACAAATTCGCGGGGAAGACGTTTGTGTTTACGGGGACGCTGGCCAATCGTTCGCGCGAGGCGGCGGGAGAGCTGGTGCAGCAACACGGCGGCAAAGTTTCCGGCTCGGTGAGCAAGAAGACGGATTATGTGGTGGTGGGCGCGGATGCCGGCTCGAAGCTGGAAAAAGCGCGCGAGCTGGGCGTGCCGATTCTTACGGAAGAGGAATTCGAGAAGCTGCTGAAAAGCTAGCGGCTCGTAATTTTCCGCTGCAAATCCTGAAATAAGTAATTGTGTTCGCTGGCGACGCCCCAGCGCTCGAGCGGCTCCCAATACCAGGACGGAGTTAGGCCCGAGGTGATGCTGGTGGTGCGCGTGAGCAGCGTTCCGCCGCGCTCGGGCTGCAGAGTGTATTCGGCGTTTTCAAAGCCGAGCCAGTGGCGGCCGGGAAGATTGGTGCGGTCGACGGAAAAGCGCATGTGGTAGGGCGGCTGCCATTCCAGGACCGATTCCTCAATGTAGCCCTTATCGAAGTAGCAGGTGCGCTTGCTGCCGAGGGCCGTGCCGCTGAGCACGCAGCGCTGCGGAATGGGGAGGCCGACGTGCATGAGGAGGGGTTTTGGTCCGCCGATGGAGTCGACCATTTGGACGTACGGCCAGACTTGCTCCGGCGGCGCGGGGAGCCAGATGGTGGTGGTGACGATTGCCGTGCGCGGCTGGCTCGCTGTTTTTAATTCCACCTGGTGGCCGCCGACGATCAAGAGCGGCAACAAGAGCAGCGTGGTGGAAGTAGGCGCTTTCGCCGAGCCAATCAATTCGCGCAAAAGGAAGCCGACGCCGACCCCCATCATTAAACTGACAAAGACAAACGGAAACGCCATTAAAGCGCACAATATGCCTTCTTTGCCGGCGGCGATCAGGAAGAAGAGTGCGAACAACGTGGCGATAAGCGCCACAGCGGTGACAGCCCCCTCGCCGCGCATGGTGAAGACAATGGCGATACCGGCCGCGACCGGAACGAGCAAAAACAACACCCAGCCGAGATGGCGCGCCGTCGGTAAAGTGGCGAAAAGAAACCCGAGCAGGCCGAAAATTGCGCCCACGATAATTCCAGCCAGTGCGCCCAGGAAAGGCGAACGCTGTTTCTCTTCTGCGTGTGCGTAAGTCACCATGCTTCCTCCGTGAGACTTTGCGGGCATTCTATGCTCACGCCTGCCGCCACGCCATATAACTCGTTCTCCAATGCGTTCAGAAAAATCGAACGCTTTGACCAGAAACCTGGCCCTGCACCCCTCGCTGAACCCCAATTAAAAGCGAACGCAAATCGCGATATAATGGCTGTGGCGGGTGAGCCGGGTGATCGCTGGCGGCGGGCCGTGAGGTTTCGTCGCGGGAGGAAAGTCCGGACACCACCTGCGTAGTGCCAGCCGCAAGGTTGGCGCGGGCAGGAATAAAACCCTTCGGCTCGCTTCGCGGGCCTCAGGGCAAGGGGCAACGCGCCTGGTAACGCCA
>PMOV01000155.1 GCA_003161195.1 Acidobacteriota bacterium
AGCGGGCTGCGGAATTGCGGCCAGATGCCCATGGTGCTGGGATACGGGAACATGTAATACGCCATCCACGGACGGCCGGTATGAATCAGCGGAAAAATGCCGGCGCAAGCCACCGCGAAAAGCGTCATGGCTTCCGCGAAGCGGTTGATCGAGGTCCGCCACTTCTGATTCAACAGGAACAGAATCGCGGAAATCAGCGTTCCGGCATGACCGATACCGATCCACCACACGAAATTGACGATGGCGAATCCCCAGCCGATGGGAATGTTGATGCCCCAGATCCCGACGCCTTTGGCGATCAACCAGGTAACCGCGACCGTCAGCACCATCAAAAAGCTGAACGCCAGCGCAAAGCCCGCGAGCCAGGGAATGCCCAGCGGCCGCTTCAGCACCACGTCGCTGATTTTTTCCGTGACCGATTCGTAGGTATATCCCCGAGCCAGTACCGGCACCAACCGGCGAATCTCCGGATGGTTGGCGGGAGCGGCGTTGGTGGTGGGAACGCTCATGCCCTCTCCAGCTCCGGATTCGGATTGCGCACCGCCGCAAGATACGTGGTGCGCGGCCGCGCATTCAGCTCGCCCAAAATCGTGTAATTGCGCTGCTGCGCTTTAAGTTTGGCGACGCGGCTCGTGGGATCGTTCTGATTACCGAAAACGATGGCCTCCGCCGGGCAAGCCGCTTCGCACGCGGTCACAATGTCGCCGTCCGCAATCGGCCGACCGGAGCCGTTGTTGGCCTTTTCTGCCTCAATGCGTGCGTTGCTGATGCGCTGCACGCAGTAGGTGCACTTTTCCATGACCCCGCGGCTGCGCACCGTCACTTCCGGATTGCGCAACAGCTTTAGTTGCGGCGTCTCCCAATCCTGGAAGCGCAGGAAATTAAAGCGCCGCACCTTGTAGGGACAGTTGTTCGAGCAATAGCGCGTCCCGATGCAGCGGTTGTACACCATATCGTTCAGGCCTTCCGAGCTGTGCACCGTCGCGCCCACCGGGCAAACCTGCTCGCACGGCGCGTTTTCGCATTGCTGGCAAGGCACCGGTTGAAAAAACGTCTCCGGATTATCCAGCGAGGCGTTGTATTCCGAGGGGTCGCCGGTCGCTTTGCCGCTCGTCGCCGATTGCGACGTGGTGTAGTAGCGGTCGATGCGGATCCAGTGCATTTCGCGCCCGCGCATCACTTGGTCTTTGCCGACCACGGGAATATTATTTTCCGATACGCACGCCACCACGCAGGCGTTGCACCCGTTGCAACTGTTCAAATCAATGGCCATGCCCCAGGCGGGCTTGTCCGCGGGATACGGAAAATCCTGCGGCTTATAGAGCGAATCGCTGTCCGGCGGTTTCTCGTCGCCTTCGTGCGCGAAATTCGGGTTGGCGCGATATTCGGCGAGCGTCCCACTGGACAGAATCTTGCGGCCTTCCATGTTGAAGTGGTATTGCGTGCACGCCAGCGGATAGTTGTCCCCGGTCTTCTTCATCGTGCCGCCCGTCGCGGTGAAGAGCGCCTGCGACGTGCGCACGGCATACGCATTGAACCCTTTGTTCGTACCCGTATACCCCGCATGGCTGCGCCCGTAGCCCAGCGGCAATACCACCACATTCTCCGCCTGCCCCGGCAAAGTCCAAACCGCCGCCGTCACCTTGCTGTTCGACAGCGAAATGTCCACTACGTTCGAGACCACTTGCCCATGCTCGCCGCCGCGCGATGCAATCGAGTACGTCAGCTTCTGCTCCTCCGCCGTCTTCGGACTGACCAGTGCCGCGTTGTCCCACACCAGCTTGGTCACCGGCTTCGGCAGTTCCTGCAGCCAGCCATTGTTGGCGAAGCGCCCGTCGTAAACCGAAGGATCCGGTCGGAAAATAAACTCGATCTGGTCGGCGGGCAGCGGTTTTGCCGCCGCCAAACTCCCCACGCTGAATTTCGCTCCGCCCGCAACCGGCGCGAACGCGGTGTTCGCCACCACCCCATCGTTCAGCGTCTTGCGCCAGAACTTGTCGAAATCCCCGCTCGGATACGCCGCCTTCAGGCGCTCGCGCAACGCATCGTAATCCGAAACCGCCGGCTTCTCCCCGAATGCCGCCAACACTTCCCGCGCCGAGTGCGTCGCATACAAGGGCGCAATCAGCGGCTGAATCACGCTCAACGTCCCATCGAATGCCCGCGCATCGCCCCAGGTCTCCAGGTAGTGCGACTCCGGAATATGCCACTGGCTATACGTCGCCGTTTCATCAAAGTGCGAGCTAAGGTGAATGGCATTGCGCACTTTCTGCATCTTGGACGCAAAATCGAAATCCTGCGGCGCGGTGTACACCGGATTCGTGCCCAAAATCAGCAGCGTATCCACTTTGCCGTCATACATATCCGCGCAAAGTTCCGTGAACGACTGCAAATGATTCACCGGGGCCGCTTCCACCGGCTCCGTCTGCACCACCGTCGCGCCCGAGTTGCCCAGCGCCGCATTGATCGCGTGCGCCAAAGCGTGCAATTCCGCGCTCTGCTGCTCGCCCGCCACCACCAGCGACGTTCCGCGGTGCTTCTGCAAATCCGCCGCCACCGCATCCAGCCACTTTTCCGTGCCCGCCGGCGCGGCAGCGCCGCCGCCCAATCCCAGCTTCGCCGCCAGCGCCCGCGCAAAAAACTCCACATCCGAGGCGCGCAGCGGCAAGCGATGATCTGCCGTAGCGCCCGTCACCGTCGGCGTCGGCTCCACCACATACAGCCGGTTCATCTCGCTCTGCGGCCCCGTCAGCTTCCGCCGCCGGTAAAACTCTCTCATGTACCGCACATTCCCCGGCCCGCTCGCCAGAAAATCCGCGTCCAGCGCCAAAATCACGTCCGCCTTTTCCAAGCGGTACACGGTGTTCAAATAGCGCCCGAACGCCAGCTTCGCGCCCTCGCGTCCGCCGTCGCTCACCGCCGGCTCCCACTGGTGCCATTTGGCCTGCGGATACAGCTTCAGCAGCGCCTGCAGCTCCTCGGCTACCAGCGGCGAGGTAATCGTTCCCGTCAAAATACGAAATCCCGCGCCATTGCGCGTCTTGATGGCCGCCGCTTCCGCCTGCGCGCTGCTCAAAAATTGCTGCCAGCCGCGCAATTCTCCAAAATTGGTGACGTTCTGCGCGCGGTCCGGATCATACAAATCCAGAATCGAAGCTTGCGCAAACGCATTCGTCCCGCCGAGGCTCGACGGATGATCCGGATTCCCCTCGATCTTCGTCGGCCGCCCTTCGTGACTTTCCACCAGTACGCCCACGGCATCCGCGCCAAACGGCATCACCGTGGCAAAAAATAGCGGCTTGCCCAGCGTCATCCCGTCCGGCTGCTTCACATAGGGAACAATGTGCCCCTCAGGCGCGAGTCCACACCCCGACAATCCCGCAAACGCCAGCGAAGCCGCCATCAGCTTCAGAAAATCGCGCCGGTCCACGCCCTCATCCCACTCCGCAGGTGCCTGCCGCGGAAATTCCCGCTGCAGCAATTCCGTAAAGTGCGGATCGTCCGCCAGCTCTTCCAGCGAGCGCCAATATTGCTTCCCCGTTTTGGCCTGCAACTTCGCGCGCACCGCCGCCAGATCCATCGTGCGCGACGTCATCGGCTCGTCCGCCGGCGTAGCGGCGGGATCCGACGCGCCTAGCACGCGCAACCCACCGTCATGCGCATGCGCGCGCGCCGTATCGTGCTCCTCGTGATGACCCTCGATCTTCTGCCTATGCTCATCCATAAATTCGCGCCGACTCATCCCCACGCATTACCGGTGACACGTCGAACAGCTCGTCAAATCGCGCACCGACCGAATATTGTAAAATGCCTGCAATTGCTTCCCTTTTTCTTCCTGGTCTGGGCCCGGCTTCCAATTCATATTAAAAATATCTTTCTTCTCGCGCAGGTTCTTCGCCGGATCGCGGTGACAATCGAGGCACCAGGACATCTGCAGCGTATTCGCCTGGAACATCAGCGGCATCTGATTCACTTGTCCGTGGCACGTCGAGCATCCAATGCCCTTGTTCACGTGAATGCTGTGATTGAAATACACGTAATCCGCCAGCCGGTGCACTTTCACCCACTCGATCGATTTATCCGTGCTGTAGCTTTCCCGCACCGGCGCCAGATAGCCCACGCTGTTGTACAGCACCGAATGGCAGTTCATGCACGTTTTCGTCGGCGGAATTCCCGCGTACGACGACGTCTCCACGCTCGTGTGGCAATACCGGCAATCGATGCCATCATCTCCCACGTGATGTTTGTGGCTGAATTGGATGGGTTGATCGCGGACCTGAAATTGATTGGTGAAGTTTGGCGCGCGCACCACGCCGAATACCGCCGTCAATCCCAGGGTCGCCAATAAAGCCACTGCCAGAAGGCTCATGCGGGCGGCGGCGTTGGCACTGCGATGAAAAAGCTGAGGCATATCGTTGGCTGTTTTGCGTAAATACCTTCGTACGTCTCATCGCGTCGTGCCGATGCGTCGTACGTGAATCGACCCACAGCCCGCGTCGCACACTTCACCAAATACGGAGGCTGCGGCTCCCGTCCACAATCGCGACCACCATCTCCGAACACACTTGGTCTGACTGTGACGCGATAGTGTCCACCAAAACTTTCGGGAATGCAACCACACAACAAAAACAAATTTGTACTTCGTGCGCTGCAAATACAACGCGCAAAACGACTTTTTCAAAAAATTAGAAACAACTCCTTGGTGCTCCGATTCCCCGCGAAAAAAAGTCCCAATTCAACACACCTCCGCTAAACCAGTCAGCAGCTTCTATGGCAGGGTCTCGTTTCAGCGTGGCGCCGCCTTTGGTAGCACAGACTTCAGTCTGTGCAGGTTGCCGCCCAACCTCGATTGCACTATTCATCCCTCGTCACTCCACGCCAGCTCCAAACGCTCCGCCCGCGTTTTTATAATCCCGCGCGCCCCCGCCAATCGCGCCCTCACCCCGTTTTTCCACTCCACCCCGCCCCATCCCCCGTGCTACCCTATAAAAACCCTTCGCCATCCACGAATCCGACGGCGGAGCCTACCTCGCGGACGTGCGACCAATCACGTCCACAACGCTGCTGGGGCGTGGTCCAATCGGTAGGGCACCTCACTGTTAATGAGGACGGTGTTGGTTCGAGTCCAACCGCCCCAGCCATTCTTCTCCAATAAATTTTGCAAGCTTGTGGCACAGACTTCAGTCTGTGCGCTTTTCCACGCCCCACCCGCTCATTTCAACCAGAGTTCGCCGACCCCGCGCCCGGCAACGATAAATCCGCCGCCGCCGCTTCCACCGTGGCAAAAATCGGGATCAGCTTGTCCACCTTCGTCAACTGCAAGCTGTGCACGATCATCGGCTGCACCGTCACGATGCGCAGCATTCCGCCCGCTTTCTTGATACTCGCCAGGCAGCGCACAATCGCGCCAATCGCCGCGCTATCCGCATGCGTCAACGCCCCCAAATCGAAAATGATGCGCGTCTCGTTCTCCGCGATCATCGCCTCCACGGCCTTTGTCAGCCGCATGCAGTCCGGCCCCGTGTGCATGCTGCCCTGGATCACCAGCGCCACCACGCCCGGCTGCAACGTTTTTTTTGGTGAAGTCCAGGATCATAGCCCCGCATCCTTCTTTTCTGCGTGAGGGTTTTCTTCGTGCGGCTCTTCTTCGTACGGAAATTCGCGGATCAACCGCACGCAATCTCCCAGCGCGGAAAAAATCGAACTGCCCCACCCGCACGGCACGAACGGCGCCGTTCCCTGATTCACCGCCTTGTCCGCCTCCGCATAAAAGCGCATGCGTTGCCCCGGCGGCGGCACCGCAAACTCTTTCACCGTGATGGCAAACGCCACCTCTCCGCCGCTCTGCTGCTTCACCATCGAAAAATGATGCAGCTGCATCAACAATTCGCCCGAACGTGCCTGCAAATGAACC
This sequence comes from Acidobacteriota bacterium, assembly GCA_003161195.1. GTDB lineage: Bacteria > Acidobacteriota > Terriglobia > Acidiferrales > UBA7541 > Acidiferrum. The sequence continues at coordinate 5,915 of PMOV01000155.1, forward strand.
CAATCGCTCATGCGTGCCCTGTGGATACTCCCATGGATAATTGTCAGAAAATAGCCGCGCGTTGAGGCGGATAGTAGGTCACTCAGGAAACCAAGTCAATCGTCACTCCGGTAGGGGTGCTGGGTCAGCTTCCGATTAGCGCCAGCATGTGAATCGCTTCCTAGAATGCAGCTCTTCGACGACGTTTCATATATCGCCTAGTTGCCGTGCAGCTTGCTCTCGGCTAACTTCCTGGCTGTCTCCAGCGCATCTGTGGCCTTCACCTTAATGTCCGGCTCCACGCCAACGCCTTCCCAATCGGCCTTTCCAAAAGGGTTGATCGCCTTCTCTTCGGGAATGCCCATGCCGAAGTGATCGTCGATACGATGAAAGGCCCCTGCATGGGCGCCACCGCGTGTCGTCTCCCCGATTAAGGTCGCGCGTTTTAGCTGTTTCAAGTCGTAACTGAATTGCTCTGCGCCGGACCAGGTCGCCGATGAAGTCAGCACATATACGGGTTTGTTCGCGAGCCTGCTTCCGGGAACCGGTGACCGCGTCCAGGATTCCTCGGTGGGCGCACCCCTCGGGCTATACAGATACTCCGGATGGTCGAACAGGTAGCTGGCGATCAGCGCGACCATGTTCTCAAATCCACCCGTGTTATCCCGCAAATCAAAGATGATGGCGTCAGCGTTATTCAAAGCAGCCATCGCCGCCTTTGCGCTTGCACCGCACACGGAAACATCCGGGAAAAAATCGATCTTCAGATAGCCCACGTTATGCGGAAGAATTTCGGCCCTTCGGATCATGCAGTTCTGTTGCAGGATCCTCTGACGAAAACCTTCAAGGCTGTCGGGCGTTTCCACAGGGGGTGCCACTGGCAAGGAATCCTCACTGTATTCTAATTCCAGGTGCGCGTCGTTGCTGGCATCCCTCATCTGTGCGGTCACCAGACTGGCAAATGCTTCCCCTCCCGTTGCCGCCTTGTCGTCGCCGTTCTTCTCATGCGCAAGCAGCGAGTCCGCAATCTTCCTGGCAACCTCCCTATCGAAGTAAAACCGCTTCAGGTTTGTAACTACTCCATCAATCACGCGTTGCCGTTCCGCAGCGTCCAGCGGCGCAGCGCCGCTCGCCGCTGGCACCCCTGCAACCGTAGGACTCTGCTCCTCCGATTGCGGAACCGTTGCCGGAAGTGGATCTAGTTGCGGAAGTGGAACTACCGGCGGGGTTGAACCATATGCAACTGACTCTGGTATCGAGTCCTCCGCATTTTGCGCGGTCGCGCTTGCAGATGCATAAGACCGTAAGCTGCTGGAAGTCAACTCGCGGTGGGTAGAGGCACGCACTGTCCGCTGGCCTCCGGCATGGAGGAGCAAGCCAAAAACCATCGCCAGCACGGCCAGCGACAGAATTCCACCGAAAACGAACCCTCGCAGACGTATCGAACCATCTTCCAGCACAAAAAAGGTAGGCCCGCCGCCCACACGCTGGACTGCCGCGCCGAGCGACGGTCGAACGCTACGGTACTCTCGTGGGATAGAAATCACTAAATCAGTTAGCAAGTCCAGCCACAATCGCAGAGTTCGGAAAAAGCCGGTCTCGTCGCGCGCGCGGTCACGCAGCAATTGCAGTGCCTCGTCACCGTAGTTCTCGCGAAAATGCGGAGGATACAGCCGCAGCAGCCAAGCGTATATCTTCTCAGACATACTCCCCCCTTAAGATCTTCTTGGCCCGCGCCACGCGCAACAAGTCGGCAAGGCGGTCGGCTTCGGAGCGCGCCAGTTTTCGTCCAGCCGCGGTTAGACGGTAGTATCGGCGCCGTTCCTGGCCGCTTTTTGCGGTCTCCCGCTGGTCCAACTGTTCAATCAGTCCAGCTTCGAGCAGCGTCTGGATGGAACTGTACAGGGTTCCCGGGCCGAGTCGCATTCGACCGTCGGTCTGCTCCGCCACTTCCCGCATAATGCCGTAACCGTGCAGGTCGTCACCCGTGAGCGCGAGCAGGATTTGGAATGCAGCGGAAGGCAGCGGGTCCAGTTTTCGTTTAGGCATAGTTAATCGATAATCGGTATATCGATGAGCGACTATAATCCGAGTCCTGCAAATTTGCAATTACTTTATCCACCAGCGCAACCGTTTGGCCTTGGGGGCTTGCCTTCCACCAGAAAAACGCCCTATCCGCCCTCTAACGGTACGTCCACTACGCGCGACGATCCGTAGCGGGATGAATCGCTCATTCCCGCCTCGGAAACGATTCGCGTCGCGCAGGATATCGGGTCGCCCAAGCACCCAAGTCAACTAACGACGCTGTTCGCGCAGTTCCGTGCAAGTGTGGTGCGTTGGTAGCGCCCTCCCGCTTTTGTGCCTTTGTAGTGACCGCCTTCTGAGGCGGTCGCCTTTGGCAGTTGCTCTTCGCTTT
>PMOV01000195.1 GCA_003161195.1 Acidobacteriota bacterium
CACGTCCATGTACGATTTGCGCACGATGCCGTTGTGATCGATCAGGAAAGTGTGGAGGGCTGAGAGTTTCATCACCGCGATGTTCATCACGGAATCGTAAGTTTCGGAGACTTTGTGGTCCGTGTCCGCCAGCAGTTTGAAACTCAAACCTTCCTTGGTGCAGAACTTCTGGTGCGAGTCGGCATCCTGCACGCTGACCCCGACAATAACGGCGTTGAGCTTTTCATACTGCGCCAGGTCGCGCTGGAAATTGTGCGCCTCCACGGTACAGCCGCTGGTGAAGTCCTTGGGATAGAAATACAGCACCACCCATTTTCCTCTAAAGTCGTGCAGGCTGACAGGCTTCCCTTCCTGGGAGCTGAGCGTGAAATCCGGGGCGGCGGTGCCGATCGCGGGAGCCTTGTTGTCGGCGCGCGCGCCGCGCAAGAAGAAGCCGATGGCGAGTACCGCAATGGCAGCGATAGCGATTCCGGTGATTTTCATAATCTAAGAACCTCGCAAATTATCCTACGCCAGATGGGACACGAAAACCAACCGCGCCCAGTGGGCGGAGGATGCGGTAGCCACGAACTCGTGTTACCCTCGCAGCCCCCCCCGGCAAATGTAAAGTCTTCGCCGCGCTGGACAGATCGTCTGAGTAACAAAAGTTTTACAAATCGCGATCCAGAGCGTGAGCTCAGTGCGCGGCGCATAGTACACTTTCTTCTCACCTATGAATTCCATCTCTGTGTTCTGTGGTTCGAGTACCGGGGCCAATACGGTGTATCGCGAAGCTGCCCGCGCCACCGGTGAGGCGCTCGTGCGGGCGGGCATCCGGTTGGTCTACGGAGGCGGAAAAGTCGGCTTGATGGGCGTGCTCGCCGATGCCGTCCTCGCGGCCGGCGGGCAGATCACCGGAGTCATGCCTCGCGCCCTCGTCGAGCGCGAGACCGCGCACCACGGCATTGCGGATCTGCGCATCGTCGAGAGCATGCATGAGCGCAAGGAGCTGATGGCCAGCCTCGGCGATGCGTTCATCGCGTTGCCCGGCGGGCCCGGCACACTCGAAGAATTATTTGAACAATGGACGTGGTCGCAATTGGGCATTCACGCCAAGCCTTGCGGGTTGCTCAACGTGAACGGATACTTCGATCCGCTCGTCGCCATGATTGGCCGTATGGTGAGCGAACAGTTTCTGGCTCCGCCATTGGCCGCCATCCTGGCGATTGAAACGCGTCCGGACAAATTGCTGGAGCGCTTCCGCGCGTATCGTCCGCCGCCGCGCAAATGGTCAAGCCCGGGTGACGCAACGCTACAGCCGTGATGCGGGCAACCGTGATGACGCGGGCGCGCGGTTAGCCATTCCTCTTAGCGTTTTTGGCTGAACCAGCCAAACCCGATGCGCAGTTGTATGGTGTTGATGCCCGGATTGGGCTTGGTCATACCGGCATTCGAAATATGCTGAAAGCGAAACTCCGCGCTGATGTTGTGCTTGCTTTGCAGAAAGTGCATGCCCAGCGCCCCGCCGGTGGTGAAATTAATTTGCGAGGTTTTGGGCGGCGTAGCCATGTCGGTGAAGAGCGTGCCGCCGCCAATTTCAAAATACGGCGCCACTTTTTTCGGCGTCGAGAGAATCCACTTAAACGCAAAAGGGTCCACGCCTCCACCGCACGCCGTGCCGTTGGCTTGCGTGACGCAGAACAACGGAAGCACATCCAGCGCGTACTCCAGGCGGCCCTTAAGAAATCCCGGCCCGTGCGGCGCGGTAAGAATCAGCCCGAAGCGCGCCCCAATGTTGAACACGCCATCGTCCATCTGGCTGCCGTTGATGCCGTGTCCCCCGCTGGTGAAGACCTGATATTCGGCTTCGCCCTCCACGGGCCCGGCCTGCGCGCGGGAGATCGGCGCCGAGAAAAATGCACCGCAAAGCATGGCCAGGATGAGGGCCAGATATGTCCGCACGGGCGAGTATTTCTGCGAAGGAATGCTCAAACCGGAATCTCCATGTCTCGTAGTACACCCTCGCGCGGAATTTTGGTCCAGCAAAGATACCAGTTTTTCTTCTCGGAGCACATCCGCGTACGCCACAAACCTTCGCCCTGGCCGTCCATGCAATCCGCGCACGCGGGCCTTCCCTCGGCCTTCGCCCCGGTTTCAAACTCGATGCTATACTTTTCTTCGCTAATTTTCGGCCCATGCGAAAAATCAGACCAACCCCGAAACGCAGCTCCGCCTCGAAGCCCAGCCGCGCTCCCAAACCCTCCCCTCCCCCCGCCTCCTTTACCGAAGAGCAATGGGTTAACGAACGCCGCGCCTCCGAATTACTCACCGAGAATCTCCATCGCCGTCTCCAAGCACAAACCCGCATGTTTGACGCGGTGCTCTCCTCCATTGCCGACTTTGCGTACACCTTTGACCATCAAGGTCGCTTTACCTACGTGAACAAGGCGCTGCTCGATCTGTGGGGCCTGCCATTAGCGGACGCCGTCGGCAAAAACTTCTGGGATCTTAAGTATCCCCCGGAACTCGCGGACCGCTTGCAGCGCCAGATTCAGCAGGTTTTCGACACCAAAGCGGGTCTGCGCGATGAGACGCCCTACACTTCACCCACCGGCGTCGAGGGTTACTACGAATATATTTTCGCTCCGGTTTTCGATAATCAAGGCAACGTCGAGTCCGTGGCCGGCTCGACCCGCGACATTTCCGCCCGCAAACGCGTCGAGGAAGATCTGCGCCGCAGCCGCGAAGAACTGAAACGCGTCGCCGACACTTTGGAAAGCCAGGTCCTGCAGCGCACCATCGACCTCGAAGAGCGCAACGCCTCCGTGCTCGTGCACAGCGACCAGCTTCGCGAATTGTCCGTGCGCCTGATGGAAAGCCAGGACGATGCGGGGCGCCGCATCGCACGCGAGTTGCACGATAGCGCCGGTCAGCTCGTCGCCGCGCTGTGCATGAATTTGGGCAGAATGTTGCGCGAACTGCGAACCTCCGCTCCGGCCATCGTGCCCCTGGCCGAGGAGACGCAAGCTCTTGGCAAGGAAATCGAGAACGAGATTCGCACCACCTCCTATCTGCTCCACCCTCCCATGCTCGATGAAATGGGACTGGGCGTCGCCTTGCGCTGGTACGTCGAAGGTTTGCAGCAGCGCTCCGGGCTGGACGTGCGCCTCGACATCCCCGAAGATTTTGCGCGCTCCTCACGCGTCGTGGAGCTCACCATTTTCCGCATTATTCAGGAGTGCCTCACCAACATTCACCGCCATTCCGGCAGCAAAACCGCCGAAATTCGCGTCTCCCATGAGGGCCCAGACATCGTGTTACAGGTGCGCGATTCCGGGAAAGGAATGTCCGCGGAAGAGCTCCGCCATCTACACACCAGCGCCGCGGGCGTTGGATTGCGTGGCATGCGCGAGCGCGTCCGCCAGTTCGGCGGCGATTTGCGGGTGGAATCCCAGCCGGGAGCCGGCACCACCGTTCTGGCCACCCTGCGCAAGCTATACGCGGGCTAATTGCGCGGGGCCGCCCTGCATCGCACCGCACGAACTTGTCGCGTTCCTTGGTTGTTGGTTCTTCGGGGGCCCCGGCTTTCCCAAGTCGGCCGTACACAGCTCGCGCTAAATTCACTTCCCCCACTCCGGATAAACCCGCATCGCCTCCAAAAAATTGTGCACCACATCCGTATGCGCATCTTCCTGCCAACCGCCCAGCGCCGCGCTCTTGAACAAATCCCGCGGTCGACCGCCATCATCGATCGCATACTCCGCGAAATTCAGCGCCTGCCGCGCCTCCCAGGCCAGCGCGTCGTCCCCGCTGGCTTTGGCGTACATCGCTAGCACGGCCCCATAGGTCGAGTTAATCCCGCCCCATGCGTCGTGATCTTCATCCTGCTCGTGACACACCGTGACGCCAAACTCCTGGTGCGTAAAATTCTTGCGCACAAACTCCACCAAGCGCCCCGCGTCCGCCAACCAGTTCGGATCCAGCGCTTCGCGCTGTTCCACCAGATACCGCGCCAGATTTAGCGGCGCCCACGCCGTGCGATTTCCCGCATTGTCGTGATCCTCGAAAAACTGCGCAAAGAGCCCGCCCTCTCCACGCGCACTCGGAATTTGCCGCGTCAAAATCCACTGCCGCAACTTAGCCCGCGGCCCCGCAAACTCCTTGTATCCATGTGCAATCAGCGCATCATAAAGCCGCAACACAAAAACCATATCGCCGGACACGTCGCCGCGCCCCTCACCCGTCCGGTAATCCACTCGAAACGGCCACGGCGAATGCGTGCCATCGCCACCACGCTGGTGCGCCGCCAGGAGTCGCGCATTTCGCAACGCCTGCCGCAAATAATTTTTCCCCGCGCTTTGCATCTCGTTCTGCAAGCCGCGCCGATCCTCCGGACCCGCCGGGCGTACCGCGTCATACAGTCGCACCAGCGCATACCCCGCAATCCCGCCCTTATCCGGCTC
>PMOV01000240.1:0-8866 GCA_003161195.1 Acidobacteriota bacterium
GTTGGCACAGCCCCGGCTGCCCCGGCCAGAACTAGGCCCGGCTGCAGCCGGGGTTCGTGCCGCCGGATGGGCGCCGCAGCCAGCGAAGGATTCTCCGGCGCGGAAATCGAGCAGGCCATCGCGTCCGCTCTCTACACGGCGTTCGGGCTGAAGCGCCAACTCGCCACCGAGATTTTGCTCGAGCAGATTCGCGGCACGCAGCCGCTAAGCGTCACCCGCGCCGAGGATGTGCAGGCCATCCGAGAATGGGCAGGGAAGCGCGCCGTCGCGGCGGACTAAATCGCACTAAAGCGAACTACCGCGAGTTAAGCCCCACGGATCCTCTAGGTGCCCAGCAGATTCGCGTGTCGCCGCACGAAGTCGTGTTCGTGCGCCCACAGCGTGAGGGGCAGGGCCGCCAAATCGTCCACCAGCGGAATCGCGTTTCCATCCTTCGTCAGGTCAATCGCCGGCAGGTACGACTTGCACGTTTCGCAAGCCTCCACGCGCACGTGCGGAAATTGCTCCGCCACGTAAATCGGCAACTTGCGTTCGTGGTCTTCTCCGCAGTTGGGACACAGCAGCCGGCGAAACTCCCACTCTTGCGCGCAGAAATTGCAGACCAGGAAGCGCTTCCCGCCGTCGCCTTCGCGCCGCAGCACGCCGAGAAAGGGTTGGCCGCCGCAGAGCGGGCAGAGCTTCGCGGTCTCCAGTAGCGTCGGCGTGGGTATCTGTTCTGCGAGAAATTCCGCGTACGGTTGCAGGAACGCGCGGGGAAAGAATTGCGCCACCGCCTCTGCTTCTCCATCGCCGAACGCGGTTTGCACGCTGGCACTCCCGCTCCAGTACTCCGCGAGTTGCGCGATCCACGTGTCGGATGGCTGCGCCGCCATTTGCCGCGCCGATTCCGCCAGCGGCGCCGGCGCATACCGTTCCACGGTGGACAAAAATGCGCGAAAATGCGGTAGCACCAAAGCGGCGTCAAACGCTTCGCGGATCGGCGGCGAAGGTCGGCCCCCATGCGCAGCCGTCGCCGGGTTGGCCGCGGCTATGCGCGCGTACAAACTCTTCTGAAACTTGGTGATTTCGCTGAAAAACTTCAGCACTTCCGCGGCAAACGCATGCTCGCCCGCCAGATACTCCGCCCGCCGCAGCCGCTGCTCATACGCGCTGCTGGCCGCCTGAAACAGCGTCATTTCGGCGGCAGCGCCTGCGTCGAGTCGCCCATCACTTCCTTGTACCATCCCGGGTGATAGCGCCGCACGAAATCTCGCGAGACGTCGCCGCCGATCATGGAATTCAGCGCGCCGCGTTCCGCGAAAACGCTCATGTAGATGTGAATCAGGAACAGCCCGATGCTCAGCATGGCCGCGCCAGGATGCACGATTACCGCCAGATAACGCAGAATGCGCAAGTTCCAGGGAATATATTCCGGCAGCCACAACACCACGCCGCTCAGTACCAGTAGGATGCCGCAGATGACGAATCCCCAGAAAAGCAATTTCTGCCCCGCGTTGTAGCGGCCCGCGGGAGGCATCAGCTCGTCTTCATTCTTCGTATAGTGGTTGACGTTGCGCCACCACTCCTTGTCCGTCTCCGTGGTGTGCATGTGCGCGTGCCACATGATGTACAGATACGCGAGCGCCACCACGAAAATCAGCCCCACCCAGGGATGCAGCACGCGAGAGACTTGTGGGCCGCCACAGACGTAGGCGATCCAGAAGAGCCACGGCGACCAGAACGCCAGCCCGGTCAGCATCAGGTACAGGAACGAGAAGCCGGAGACCCAGTGCGTCAGCCGCTCATGAAACGCGTAGCGCAGGATGCGGTTGTGTGGCAGAAGCAGCTCAGGTTCGCTCACCGTGGGTGCCCCCCTTTGGAAGGTTCGCCGCCTTCCTGATTTACCTCGGCCCGCACCGCCGCGCGATTTTCTTCGCGCGCTTTCACTTCCTTTTCCTGCGCCGCCGCGATCTCTTCGCGGATCTGCTCGTCTTCCTTATCCTTCGGGCCGAAGCGCAAGTAGTGAATGAAGAGCCCGATAATTCCGCCCACCATCGCCAGGTTGCCCAGCCACTTGATCGGCCCTTTCCAGAGCCTGACCGCCAGCGGAATGTGCGGATCCTTCGGCAGTCCGCCGTACAACTCCGGCTGCGTCGCGTCGTGCAGGATGTACATCACGCCCGTGCCGCCCACGCCCGCCGGATCATAAACGCCGGCGTTCGGGAAATTGTAGTGCTCCCGCAGTTGCGTGGTCCGCTTCTCGGCCAGCTCCTTCATGTCCTCCTTGCTGCCGAAATGCAAGCAGCCCGTTGGGCACGCCTTGATACACGCCGGCTCAAGGCCTTCGCCCACGCGGTCCGCGCACAGCGTGCACTTGTATACGCGCTTCGTTTCGGGATTAAATTTCGGAATATTGAACGGACAACCGGTGATGCAGTAACCGCAGCCGATACACTTTTCCTGCTGAAAATCCACGATGCCATTCGTGTACTGGATAATCGCGCCGTCCGACGGGCAAGCCGCCAGGCACCCGGGATCCGCGCAATGCATGCATTGGTTCTTGCGCATCAGCCACATCAACGAGCCATCTTCCTTCTCGTGCTCGTTGAAGAGAATCAAGTTCCAGTAGTTCCAGCGCGTCTCCGGCATCGTCTGATAGGTGTTGTCGAAGAACGTTTCGCCAAACGGCAGATCGTTCCACTCCATGCACGCCACTTCGCAGGCCTTGCAGCCGATGCACGTGGTTGTGTCGATCAGTTTGCTCACCGTATATTCGCGCTGCGTGCCTTCTCCGGGCACGGTTCCAGCGTGGGCGGAAATTTTCTGGACGCGCATCGTTTCCTGGCTCATGGCGTCTCCTAGACCTTTTCCACTTTCACGAGGAACCCCTTGAACTCCGGCGTATGCGCGTTCGGATCGGTCGCGGTGTGCGTCAATTGGTTCACCAGTTTCAGGGACGTCCGCCCTTCATCTTCGGAAATGCCCCGGTAGCCCCAATGAAACGGTATGCCGATCTGGTAGGTCTTCTTGCCGTCGATGAGCATCGACTTGATCCGCTTGGTCACCATCGCCTTCGCGATGTAATTACCGCGCGCGCTGGTAATTTTCACGTGTTCGCCGCCGCGGATGCCCATCTCATCGGCCATCTCCGCCGCCATCTCGATAAACGGCTCCGGCACCAACTGCACGTTCATCGGGTTGTTTTTCGTCCAGTAGTGATAGTGCTCGGTGAGCCGAAATGTTGTGCACACCACCGTAAAACCTTCCTGCGGCGTGCCAAATTTGTCGTCGGCATCCTTGAACTTCGTCACCACCGGGTTCTTGGACACCGCGGGGTGCAGCAAATTGTCAATCGGGCTCTCAATCGGCTCGTAAAACTCCGGGAACGGTCCATCGGCGAACGCCGCTAGCGGCCCAAAAATCCGCCCCACACCCTCTGGGTTCATGATGAACGGCCCCATGTGGTCCTTCGGCGCGGAATCCGGCTTGAAGTCCGGCACGTCGTTGCCCACCCATTTTTTCGTGTCTTCGTTCCACCACACCTGCCGCCGCGACGCGTCCCACGGTTTGCCGTTTACGTCGCACGAAGCGCGGTTATACAAGACGCGCCGATTCGCCGGCCACGACCAGCCCCAATTCGGATGTACCCCCATGTTTGACGGGTCGGACGGATCACGCCGCGCCGTTTGATTGCCCGCTTCCGTGAATGCTCCGGAATAAATCCAGATGCCGCACGAGGTCGTGCCGTCGTCTTTGAGCCACGCAAACCCAGGCAACTGCTGCCCGGCCTTAATCTGCTGTTTGGTCGTGGGATCTTCCAGATCCCCCAGCGCCTTGCCGTTCATTTCCTTCAGCACTTCCAGCAGAGGCGGATTCATTTTGTCGCTGTAATTCCAGGTCAGATTCAGAATCGGATCGGGAAACTTGCCCCCTTCCTTCTGATACAGTTCCCGCACCTTCAGGAAAATCTGTGCCACGATCCCTTGGTCCAGCCGCGCGTCTCCCGCCAGCGGCACCGCCGCGTTCTTCCACAGCAGCCAGCGCGCCGAATTGGTAAACGAGCCATCTTTCTCGGCGAATCCCGCGCAGGGCAAGCGATACACCGTGGTCTGGATCTGCTTCATGTCGCCATCGGCAATCACTTTGGGCGACTTCCAGAACTCGCTGGTCTCGTCCGGATAAATCTCTCCCACCACCAGCCATTCCGCTTTCTTCAGCGCGTCGATGTTTTTGTTCGAATCCGGCCCAATCGCCACGCCGTTCATGCCAAACGACAGCATGCCTTTCACGTTGCCGTGGTACATGTCGTCCCACAAATGCGTCCAGGAATAGTCGCGGTCCACCTTGGGTAGATAGTCGAACGCCCAGCCGTTCTGCTTGGTTGCCGCGTCGCCGTACAGCGCCTTCATGAAGCTCACCACGAACTTCGACGTGTTGCTGTAGTAGTTGAACGATTGCCACGGCTGCGGTTTCGAACTGGTTGGCGTCACGCGCGTCATCCACGCGTCAAAATTCGCGTCCGCCGGCGTCGGCACCTTCAAATATCCCGGCAACGTGTCGTACAGCCCGGCCATGTCCGTAGCGCCCTGAATGTTCGAATGCCCGCGCAACGCGTTCACCCCGCCTCCCGCGCGCCCCACGTTGCCCAGCAGCAACTGCAGCATTGCCGCCGTGCGAATGATTTGCGTGCCGAAGCTGTGATGCGTCCAGCCCACCGCGTAAATAATCGTCGCCACCTTCTTCATGTCGCCATCTTTGCGTACCGACGTGAAGGTATCCGCAGCTTTGAGAAATTTCTCTTTGGGAATCCCGGTAATGCGCTCGATCAACTCCGGCGTGTAGCGCGAGTAGTGCTTCTTCAAAAGTTGAAACACGCAGCTCGGATTCTGCAGTGTCAGGTCGTAGTCCACGTTTTCCGGCAATGGCGGCAGCGGCGGGGAGCTGCCTTGGTTTTGCCCGGTGGACATCCCGGTGGGATTGGGCAACGACTTCCCGCCGGTACCCGAATAATTCCACGTCGCCCGGTCGTAGCTGTGCTTCTCCGCGTTAAATCCCGAAAACACTCCGTCCATGTCCCCGGGCAACTGGAAGTCGCCCTTCACCACAAATGCGGCGTTCGTGAAATTGACCAGATACTCGTGCGCGATGCGATTGTTCTCTATCGCGTACTTGATCACGCCGCCCAGAAACGCAATATCCGTCCCCGCGCGAATCTGGCAGAACTGATCGGCCACCGCCGAGGTCCGCGTAAACCGCGGATCCACGGAAATTATCGTTGCGTTGCGGTTGCGCTTCGCCTCAATCGCCCACTTGAAGCCACACGGATGGTTCTCCGCCGGGTTCCCCCCCATGATCAGCATCATGTCGGTGTTTTTGATATCCACCCAGCCGTTCGTCATTGCGCCCCGGCCAAACGTTGGTCCCAAACTTGAGACCGTGGGGCCGTGTCAAACCCTGGCCTGGTTTTCTAAATGCACCACGCCCAACGCCCGCATGGCTTTCACCACCAGGTAATTAAACTCGTTGGTGTCCGTGCAGCCGCCAATCCAGGAAATCGCTTCCGTGCGATTCACGGTTTTCCCGTTGGCGTCTTTCTCGATAAAGCTGTCGTCCCGCGTCTTCTTTATCTTCGCGGCAATCTCATTCAGCGCGTCGTCCCACGAAATATCTTCCCACTGCGTCCCGCCGGGCCGCCGCACCTGCGGCTTCAGCAGCCGCCGGTCATTCAAAATATCCTGCGCCAGCGATGACCCCTTCGGGCACAGCGTCCCGCGATTCGTCGGATGGTCCGGATCGCCTTCCACGTGCACCACCTGCGCGGTCACGTTCTTCGCCTTGTCCCCAATGGTGTAAATGATCGTCCCGCAGCCCACCGCGCAATACGGGCACGTCGAGCGCGTCTCCGTGGCCCGCGCAATCTTCAACTGGCTCAACTGCGCATACGCCGGCCGCACGTCAAACCCAAACACCGCCGCAGCCGCCCCGCCTACCGCCGCCACCTTCAAAAAGTCTCTACGCGTCGTTTCCATGCTCAGACCCTCCACAGGTGTTCGCGGTCACACACATCCCAACGAAAACATTTCTCGGCTCACGTTTGCTTCGATGCACGGAGATAACGCGGTAGATACTGCAAACTTCCGGAGCAGCCTGCGGCACAATTCCCAGAAACTCAGTCGGCACGGGCACACACCCTCGCTCTGCAAGTTGGGCGCAGAGCGCATTATCTTTTTTGCTGCCGCTCATTGTCAATATCTATTAACCATCACCCCCGGCACTCCTCGAACCGGCACGGGTTCTCCGCCCACACAAAAACGAGCGGAGACCTTTCGGCCCCCGCTCGTGGTTCGCTCTGCATCCAATCTGCGCAGTTGGATTCTTATCGTCGTCAGCCTTATTTCGGCGCGGCCATCGTGCTCGACGGTGGCGCCACGAAGAAGAAGTCCGCAAACGCCTTGCCCTTCGGTATCCCCACGCCCGTGACGTTGTCCCAACCCTTGGTGATGGTCAGGCTGGAATCCGTCCCAAACGAAATCAGCAGCGTGGTGTCCTGATTGTCGGGATAGTCCCACAACGCGCTATAGAACGGCTGCGAGGACGGCACGCCCACCAAATCCCACGAATGGTAGTAGGTGGACGCCGTCTTCGACGTGGAAACCGTCCCCGTCACGTTGCCCGGCGCGTCATACGGCACGATGTCGTACAGCGTGTTCGCCGGCAAGGTGTACAGATACGGTGCGGCTTGCCCCAGCGGGCCGCCATTGGCTTCCTGGTTGGCAATCGCCCATAGCCCGCTGAACATCGGGCAGGCCAGGCTGGTGCCCCCATAAACCGTGTAGATCAGCGACGGCACCTGAAACGGTTCGCTGATGGCAATCACCCCGCCGGTAAACGGATCCGCCAGCCACGATACGTCGGGAAGTTGCCGTGCCGGACCCGGCAGGCTGCTCTGGTAGCTCGGTTTGGCGAAGAACCCGCTGGCGCCGCCGCCGGAACCGCCATTCAGTCCTAACACGAAGGGCGGCACCTGAATCTCACCCGCGTCGTCGAGGTACGTCACGTTGTTCCCCCAGCCCGTCTGCCAGGCGATCGAATTGTCAGCGTTCAGCGCCAACGTCGTGCCGCCAACCGCCGTTGCATTCGGTGAATCCGCGGGGGCGCTCACGGAGATCGGATCAAATCCTCCAAAGCTGTAGTCCCCATAATCCCCGGATGAGAAGTTGGTCGAAATGCCGGTAATCGCCCCGATCTCATTGATGAGGTCTTCGGTTTCCAGTTCCGTCGGCGCCGTGAAAAATTCGTCCGAACCGTAGCTCCCGGAGAGCACGTTACCCAGGTCGTAGTCGATGGCGTAAAACTCCGCCGCGTCCGTGTCCTGGAAGCTCGCCGAAGGTGGCACCAGCAGCAGGATGCTGGCCCCCGGGGCAATCGCATGTGCCCATTCGACGTCAATGTTGATTTCCGCATCCGGCGCCGCGCAGGTCGACTTCGTCGGCACTTCGAGCATCGAGAAGTTGGCGGACGTCAGCTTGGGCAGGCCAAACTTCGCCGAGAACGCGTTGGCATCGCCCAGAATCGTCGGCGATCCGCACCAGTCTTCGATAATAATGGTCTGCCCTTTGCCGTCGAAGCCCTCGGCATACAGCGCCTTGAGCTTGAACGCCGTCTGAATTTCATCCGGCGTATACCCGCAGCCGAGCCCGGAAGAAGGCCCGCCGTAGTCGTGGCCCGTGAAACTAGCCTTTGGGTAGCTTCCGCCGGTCGTGTATTTTTCCGTCTTGTCGCCTGGAAAACAAATATTCGAGAAGAAGTCCGCGGCCGGCGAGGCGTCAGCGGAAACCGCATTGCTGTTCTTGGCTAGCGCGGACGCCGACGGCGGCACCGGCCGAGCCAGGTTGGGATGCGAGAACTCTGCGGTGTCCAGGCCCTGAACGTGCCGCACCACTGCACCCGCGGGTCCTTCGATCATCGGATCCGTGTTGTTCGCGCGGATCGACTTCCCCCGCACCTGGTAGTAATTCAAGCTGACGTGCAAGGCCGACTCAATGTTGGCCACCGTGCCGCTCGCACGCACATAGAAATTGTGCGGGCCGTACCCGACAATTTTCAGTCCGCTGGATTCCAGGAAACTCTTTACCTTCGCCGCATCCGTGGCCGAGGGCGCGAACTTTGCCGCCCATTCGTCGCGCTTCAGGAAGTGCCGGTAGTTTGGGGATGTCGAATCGTATAGTTCGCGCGCCAGTTTATCCATTTCCGCGCGGTTGTTGGGCGTCAGCCATAGGCTGATTTCAATGACCTTGGTGGGATCTTCCCGGTTCAGTACCGTGGAGTCGGCGACGAAGCGCGGCGTGTTGCCGTGCACCGGCCCGGCTGCGGCAGTCGCGGGGATGGCCACGAATAGTGCGAGGGCCACCGCCGTCAAGGCCAGCACTTGCGATGCGGCGATTCTAGTGCGCGAGCATTTTCTGGTTTGCAGCATTGTTCTCCTAGTTGTTGTCGATGCGGATTGACTGGCGCCACCACGGCGCGGACATCGAAGGGGCTTGCGAGCATCGAAACGCTTCAATGATCCTCGCGGTGGCGCAGTAAAGGTGCGCGCATAGTAGACCTACCAACCGTAATTCACAAAGCAAAACTTGCAATGGTTCGGATTAAAAGATGAATAGCATTCCATACCGCAGACCTAGGCTTAGTACTGCTGTTACTCCTCAGCAAGGCGCGATTCGTGCGTTTTCCGCCAGGGAGGGCATCACTTCAATCCTCCCGTAAACCACCTGGGAGGGCATGACTTCAGTCATGCCGTAAGCGTGCCACTAAGTTTGGGGCTTTAGCCCCTGCGGCAACCCTGCTGTTACAAACTGTTATAAACTAAACTTTGCCTGGCTATAGC
>PMOV01000240.1:8894-9052 GCA_003161195.1 Acidobacteriota bacterium
GAAATGGGTTTGCTCGGCGTGATTTTCCCGGAACCGTACGGCGGCGCCGGCCTGGGCTACATCGAGTACGCCTTGGCCATCGAAGAACTCTCCCGCGTAGACGGCTCGGTAGGCATCATCGTAGCCGCCCACAACTCCCTCTGCAGCAACCACATCTT
>PMOV01000343.1 GCA_003161195.1 Acidobacteriota bacterium
ATTGGTCGAATAATAAGCTGTGAGAACTTCGGAATTCATCCACCCGCGATTGCGCCGACGATGAGGAGGGGTTCGGTGCCCGATACGACGGCGTCGGGCAGTGGGGCGTCGGGCTGCTCATGAGAAAGGTCCTCGCCGCATGCGAAGAAGCGCAGGAAAGGCCGACGCGCCTGCGTGACGTGGTCGCGGATCGTACCGCTCAGCACCGGGTACCGGCTTTCGAGTGCGTCGACGACGGAGCGCTGGGTGACGGGCGCCGGAAGGTCGAGTTCGACTTCGCCGCTGATGCGCGCGAGCCCGCGCAGGTGGGGCGGGAGAACGACGCGAATCATGGCAGCGTCTGGACCTCAACCGACAGCACGGTTGGAAGATCACGCACAATCGGCGACCACGTGTCTCCGGCATCGGCGGATGCGTAAACTTGGCCGCCGGTGGTGCCGAAATAGACGCCGCATTTATCGAGTGAGTCCACGGCCATGGCATCGCGGAGCACGTTGACGTAGCAGTTGGTTTGCGGCAGACCTTTGGTGAGCGCCTCCCACTCGTTTCCGCCATTACGACTGCGGTAGACACGCAGCTTACCATCCGGCACGAAGTGCTCTCCGTCGCTCTTGATCGGCACGACGTAAATGGTTTCCGGCTCGTGTGCGTGAACATCGATTACGAAGCCAAAGTCACTGGGAAGATTTCCGCTGACTTCCTGCCAGGAGTCCCCGGCGTTTTCACTGCGCATGACGTCCCAATGTTTCTGCATGAACAAGACGCCGGGACGATTAGGGTGCATGGCGATGTGGTGAACGCAGTGGCCGATCTCGGCATTCGGGTCGGGAATGTAAGGGGAGTGCAGGCCACGGTTGATCGGCCGCCACGTCGTGCCACCATCGTCCGTCCGGAACGCGCCTGCCGCCGAGATGGCGATGAACATCCGCTTCGCGTCCTTGGGATCCAAAATAATCGTATGCAAACACAAGCCGCCCGCGCCGGGTTGCCACATCGGCCCGGTGCCGTGGCCGCGGAGTCCCGCGAACTCCTGCCAGGTATGAGCGCCATCTGTGGTGCGAAACAATGCGGCGTCTTCTACTCCGGCATAGACTTCGTCCGGATCGCTGAGCGAAGGTTCGAGATGCCAGACGCGCTTGAATTCCCAAGGATGCTGTGTGCCGTCGTACCACTGGTGAGTGGTGAGGGGCTTACCAGTGGCGGTAGAAGTGTCGTAGACGAATTTATTGCTCTTGCCTGCAGGCGGGGAATCCGGCTTCGGCATCTCCTCCCCTCCGGGAGTCCCCCAAGTCTTGCCGCCGTCGTTTGAGCGCTGTATCACTTGTCCGAACCAGCCGCTCGATTGTGAGGCATACAGGCGATTTGGCTCAGCCGGCGAGCCCTTGAGGTGGTAGATCTCCCACCCAGCAAAATACGGGCCGCTGACATCCCAGTGTTCGCGCTTGCCGTCCGACGTCAGGATAAACGCGCCTTTCCGTGTGCCGACTAGAACCCTTACCTCGCTCATCTTCTACCCCTCCCTGCTGGATGGTTCAGGAGATGCTTCGATGGACCATCGAGTTGTAGCGGCGGTATTTTCCCACATTTACCCTGCGCAGCGGAGCCCGTCAACAATTCCGGACGAGTCGTCGCTGGCGAAACTACGCCAACGACTTGCGGGTCATATTCTGAAAGGAAGATTTCACTTGCCTTNNGGTTAAGCAGGCATGACGTTGGCGGCGGAAACTGTCGCGAAGTAAGGCCTTGTGCCCGCCCGCCCGTTTGGTATCATGCTGAGGTTACGTTCCTCCACGCGGTGCGCGATGGCGCCTACGCCCGCCTGCAGCACTCAGCCTTCCCCAAAATGCTGAGGAGATCGACTTGCGTTTCCTGACACCCACCGAAAATAAACGGCTCAATGAGCTGATTGGCTTTTTGTGTTTGACGCTGGCCATTTTGATGGCGCTGGCGTTGATTTCCTATTCCCCGCGGGACGCTTCGTTTAACGTAAGCGCCGCGCCCACCGATGCGGCGCATCCGGCGCGCAACTGGATTGGGCCGGTGGGGGCGTATGGGGCGGACCTGCTGTTTCAGGTTTTTGGGTATGCGGCGTTTTTGTTGCCGATGGCGCTGATGGTGGTGGGTTGGCGCTGGCTGCGCAGCCGGGCGCTGGATTCGCAGGTGGCCACGTTGCTGGGATACGGGTTGCTGCTGCTGTCGCTGCCGTCCTTGTTAGCGTTGATGCCCTTCCCGGCCGTGCGTGGAGCGATTCCGGGGGGCGGATTTTTGGGGACGCTGCTGGCGGGTGGTTTGCGCAGCGGATTCAATTTGACTGGCGCGTATGTGGTGGCGTTCGCGGTGTTTCTTACTTCGGTGTTCATGACCACGAGCTTCTCTTTCGCCGGAACGCACGCGTGGGCCAAAAGTCCCACTGGACCGCTCGGTGCGGTGGAACGACTGGGCATCCTGCAGAAAGCGCAGACGCGTTGGCAGGCTTGGCGCGAAGGGCGCGAGACGCAGCGCATGCGGCGGCGGGTAGAAGAGAATCGCGTTGCTGGGCGCAAGCCGGCCTCGCCGCAGTCGGTGGGCAAAGCGGAAGTGCTGAATGAGGCGCCGAAGTCGATCAAGCTGGCGGATGAAGCGGACGTGTTTAGCGAAGAAGAAAAGGATGCGGAGGACGAGAAGTCCGGTAGCCACAAGGCGCCGATTTTCGTTTTGATCCGTGACACCGCGCCAAGGCTGAGCAAAAAAGCTGCGGCGAAGACGGAAACCACGACTACTAATTATCGCTTGCCCGATCCCGCGCTGCTGCGCGAGGGCGAGGGCTCGCAGAAGTTGGACGAGGAAGAGTTAAAGGCGCGGGCACGGGCGATCGAAGAAAAGTGCATGGAGTTCGACATTGCCGGGCGCGTGACGCAAATCAATCCCGGGCCGGTGGTAACCACTTTTGAATTCAAGCCGGAGGCGGGCATTAAATACAGCCGCATCATTGGCCTCACCGAGGATTTGTGCCTGGCGTTGCAGGCGGAGTCGATCCTGATCGAGCGCATTCCTGGCAAGTCGACCATTGGGATTGAAGTGCCGAATATCAATCGGCAGACCATTGCGCTGCGCGAGATCATTGAAGCGCCGGAATTTATCGGTTCGCCCAGCAAGCTGACGCTGGCCATGGGGCGCGACCTGCACGGGCGCATTCGGATCACGGATCTTGCTGCGATGCCGCACTTGCTGATTGCCGGGTCGACCGGGACCGGCAAGAGCGTGTTCATCAACTCGCTGATGATGTCCATTTTGTATAAGGCTAGCCCCGACGACGTGAAGATGGTGCTGGTCGATCCCAAGCGGCTGGAACTGAATCTTTACGAAGGCATCCCGCACCTGATTGCGCCGGTGGTCACCGATCCCAAGATCGCTTCCAACGTGCTGCGCAACGCAACGCGCGAAATGGAAAATCGCTTAAAGCTGCTGGCGCAGAAGGGCGTCCGCAACATCGATCAGTACAACCGGCTGTTTCAGAAGCCGCAATCGCTATCGCTGTTTGACAAAGTGGAAGAGACCGAGCACAAGCCGCTTCCCTACCTGGTGATCATCATCGATGAACTCGCCGACCTGATGATGGTGGACACCAACAATGTGGAAGAGTCCATCACGCGGCTGGCGCAAATGGCCCGCGCGGTGGGTATTCACTTGATTCTGGCGACGCAGCGGCCGTCAGTGGACGTGATCACCGGCTTGATCAAGGCGAACTTTCCCGCGCGCATCTCGTTCCGCGTGGCAAGCAAGGTCGACTCGCGCACCATTCTGGATGCCAACGGCTCGGAATCGTTGCTGGGCCGGGGGGACATGCTGTATTTGCCGGCGGGGTCGTCGCGACTGCATCGCGTGCATGGGCCGCTGGTCAGCGAAGATGAGATTGTGCGCGTGTGCGACTTCTGGCGCGCGCAGGCGGAAGCCAAATATAACGAGAAGCTGCTGGAAGCGCCGAAGGAGGAAGGCAGCACCGCGGAGGGCGCCGCGGCCGGCGGCGATGGCGATGCGGACGACGGCGAGGATGTGGACGACGACCTCTACCAGGACGCCGTGCGCGTGGTTTGCGAAGCGGGCCGCGCTTCTACATCGACGCTGCAGCGCCGGTTGCGCGTGGGCTATGGCCGCGCCGCACGCTTGATCGATTTGATGGAGAAAGATGGTATCGTCGGTCCGCCGGATGGCACAAAACCCCGCGAACTGCTTAAGTCACGCGCGTGGATGAAGGAATACGACGACTCCCAGCAGGCGTAACCACCATGCGGCGCGATGGATGGCGCCGGAGTAATTGGCACGGATTTGCACCAATTATTTGACACAACTCTCGAGCGCCTCTACACTTTCTAAACCATGTGCCGGGGTAGCTCAGTGGTAGAGCGCCGCCCTGAAAAGGCGGGCGTAGCCAGTTCGATTCTGGCCCCCGGCACCATCCGAACGTCCGCCCAATAGATTCCAATCTCCGGTGATCCTGAACGTTGAACCTTCCGGCGTCAGTACGATCTCGCGGCAGTGCTTTGAGAGTTCCGCCTTGGCGCGCGGCACATCCGCGGCGAGCAGGGCGCCGATTTCTTGCAATCGGTTTTTGACGAATCTCTCGATCTCTAGGAAACGAGCCTCCTGGCCACGCGCATCGGTGGCCAGGAGTTCCTCGCTGATGCCCTCGAGTTCCGCCTCCCGCCTGTGCAACTCCTCCAGCAGCGCGGCAGATTTGTGCCCGTCAGCGATCACATGCGCCAGGTTAGCGATTTCCGACTTGAGCTTTTCCCGCTTGGCGCGTTTTTCGGCCAGGTGCGTTTTCGTGTCATCAAGCCGCGCTTGGAGTTGGCGTTTAAACTCCGCAATGGCGAACGCGGCCAGGTCCTCTCGAATTACTTCACGTTTGAACCCAAAGATTAGCTCGGCTTCGAGCCTGTCGCGCCGCACCACCACGGAGTTCGCGCACATGCCGCGATTCTGATTCATCGGACAGCCGTACTTCGCCCATCCCACGCCGCCCCGCCCAGAGATGAGCACGATGTTCGACCCGCAGACACCGCATTTCAAAAAACCCGAAAACAGGTATTGTGCGGAGTAGGACCGCGAGCACAAGCCCTTGCCTTCGCCGTTGGAGAATTCCCCGACGACAGCGGTCAAGCGGTTCTTGACCGCACTCCACACTTCGTCCGAAACGATTCTGAGGTGAGGGGCATCAACGACCGTCCATTCGGTTCGCGGGCGCACGCGCTGAACCCGCCGGCCGGTTCCCGGATCGCGCACCTTCTGCGTCCGGTTCCACACGACAGTTCCGCAGTAGCGGTCATTATGCAGCATGACCGATATTGCCGACGGGGCCCATGACGGATGGCTCTGACCGCGATACGGCGCTGGCGTAGCGATGCCCTCAGCGTTGAGCCTCTTCGCGATGGTCTTCAGCGAATCGCCGGCCGCATAGTCTGCAAAGATCCGGCGAACGATGGCCGCTTGCTCCGGGTGGACCTCGAGCTTCACGCCGAGGATTTGCGGTCTGCCATAGCTGTCGGTTCGCGTCGGATCTTCGATGGGGGTGCTACGATAGCCGAAACATCGTCCGCCGGTGTGAAAGCCCTGGAGAGCTCGCCCCTCGACGCCGCGATGGGTTTTCTTCGCCAACTCGCGGATGTACAGCGAATCGACAATCCCATGGGTCGCCATCAACACTTCGGCTTGCTCAGAGTCCGTGTCGATGCCCTGGGACACAAAGATCAGCCGCACGCCAGCGAATCGGAGTTGTTCGAAGATGCGAAGAGAATCTGCCAGCTTCCGACTGAGGCGGCTTGTGTCGTCGACCAGAATCACATCGAGGGAATGGGCCCTCGCGGTCGCGGCGGCGAGAAGCTTCTGCAGGCCGGACCGATCATCTGTCGCGCCGCTCATCGCCTCGTCGGTATAGACGAGCGTGTCGAGCACCTCCCAGCCGTTTCGCGCTGCGAATTCGCGGCACTTGCGGACTTGGTCTTCGATGGAAAGCGGGCTTTGCTTGTCCGTCGAATACCGGGCGTAGATGGCGCAGCGGAGTTGACTCATCAAATCCTCCGGCCGGAAAATTTCTGTTCGCTTGGGACTGTGCCACAACACCAGTGGGAGCCGCAACACTTTCCGGCTTCTCGGCTTCGGCGAGATACTCAGTCACCATGGCTGGGACGAGCACGTTGGATATCCACGAACGTAGCTCGAAATCGACCGCCGTCAGGGCCTCACCCGGTCTTGACTTCTGCTGTCTGTCCTTCACCCAATGCTTCCATTTCTTACCCGATACGTGTGCTCTCCCGAGACCGTTTGCTGCGCGCTGACAGTTCTCGGTTTTGTGCGTTCGGCGCGTTTGAAATCAACTAGCACAACCCTGCCAATTTGCGCCCGCGACGTAGGGCCATGCTGGCCGTGCGAGCTCATAAGACAGCTCCAATCCTTCGAAAAAACTTTGGGTTCGAGCGATCCGGTCCGAGTCTAGGACGGGGACGGATACCCGTCTAATACTTTGTCGGCCGCGCCCTATAGCCCCGCGCTATTGGACGGGTGGAGGACGGAGATTTCGTTGCCTTGACCGCAATCCGAATGTGCGCAAGTTTCCGTCGTCAACGGCGCGGGCGGGGCTCCAGCAATCCCGACATCACACCGTTGACCTGGGAAGCGGCGCTTATTTCTGGAAGCGACGTGCTCGGGCACTATAGAAGCGCCAGGCACCTGGGAACCGTGAATACCGTGAGTTTACCCGGGGGTTTCAGGAGTTCATTGACGTGGTCCTTCCGCCCCTTCGTCGACTCCGATCGTTGTGGGCGGATCGCCCCTAGATCCCGGGTTCGTCAGCCGCTAGTTAGGGCACAGCCGGGGCTTTTGCTGTCCATTGCACCTGCAGTGCATCCTACGGTCGACTGTGGTCAGCGTCCCCCTCAAATTCACGACGAGTCGCCCCNNCAAAATGGCGAACGACTATCTCAAAACCGAAGCAGAAACGGTTCCATTCTTTGCGTCCCTGATGCACGCGAAAGCGTAGCCGCCACGCTAAAAAAGTTCACTACCCATCTCGAAGCCTATCGGCCTCTGATTCGAACCGTCTCGCGCTATGAATTCGTATCGTGGCGTCCGCGGAGCGCTTCTTTCGAACGGCGAAACAGGGGTTCCTCTGAATCCTCGACGGAGGCCCGAAAGTGCCTCTGGGAACGACCCTCTTCAGTATTTCCGCCTCACAAAAGAGGGGGAGCAGGGCAGCGATTAGTGGCCTCTGAAGTCGTCGAACTAAACTCCTGCAGAAAGCAATTTACAGACAAAACAACAGCCGCTCTGTACCGGAAATGGGTCGCGGGGACCGCTACGGACCAAGAGGTGGTCAGCTCGCTGGCAACGT
>PMOV01000222.1 GCA_003161195.1 Acidobacteriota bacterium
GAGATTGAGTTTAAGAATCGCATCGTGGTGTCGCCGATGTGCGAATACTCGGCGGTCGAGGGCCATCCGCAGACCTGGCACATGGTGCACTTGGGCAGCCGCGCGGTGGGCGGGGCTGCGTTGGTGTTCAGCGAAGCTACCGCCGTTGAAAGCATCGGCAGAATCTCGCCCGCTGACACAGGGATTTGGCTGGACGCGCACGTGGATTCGTGGAGGCCGATTGCGGAATTTATTCGCGCGCAGGGTGCGGTGGCGGGGATGCAACTGGCGCACGCGGGGAGAAAGGGAAGCACGGGGGTGCCATGGGCCGGCGGGAAGAAAGTGGCGAGCGGCGAGGGCGGATGGGAGCCGGTGGCGCCGAGCGCGCTGCCGTTTACGGCGGACTATCCCACGCCGCGCGCGCTGTCGATTGCGGAGATGGATGGCGTGGTGGCGGCGTTTCGCAAAGCGGCGGAGCGGGCGTTGGCGGCGGGATTTGAGGTGGTGGAAGTGCATTCGGCGCACGGATATTTGCTGCATGAGTTTTTGTCGCCGCTTTCCAACCAGCGGACGGATGAGTATGGCGGAAGTTTCGAGAATCGCTGCCGTCTGGCGTTGCGCGTGGTGGAGGCGATTCGGCAGGTGTGGCCCGCGAGGTTGCCGCTGTTTTACCGGGTGTCGGCGACAGATTGGGTGGCAGGCGGGTGGGATTTAGAACAGACCGTGGAGCTGGCAAAAAAGGTGGGCGGGTTGGGAGTGGATTTAGTGGACGCCTCGAGCGGCGGCAACGTGGCTAGCGCGAAAATTCCCGTCGGTCCGGGGTATCAAGTGCGATTTGCGGAAGAGATACGCAAGCAAAGCGGTGTGGCCACCGGCGCGGTGGGGATGATAACGGATGCGGCGCAGGCAGATACCATTGTGTCCACCGGGCAGGCGGACATGGTTTTTCTGGCGCGGCAGTTGCTGCGGGATCCGTACTGGCCGCGGCGCGCGGCGAAGGCGCTGGAAGCGAAAATCAAGCCGCCGGTGCAGTACGAGCGGGCCTGGTAATTTTACTCGCGGTTGGGGCCAAGTTTAGCGATTGGTTTCGTTGATGTTGCGCATAGAGGCCAACCCGGAGGGCGGCACCGTGATTTTTTCGGTGCGCGTGCAGCCGAGGGCCAGCAAGGACGAGATTGCCGGGGAGATGGAAGGCGCGTTGAAGATCCGGCTACGCGCTCCCGCGCTGGAAGAGCGCGCGAACGAGGCGCTGATGGCGTTTCTCGCGGAGATTTTGAATACCTCGAAGGCGGCTGTTAGAATCCTCAGCGGCACGCGCGGCAGAATGAAACGCATTGAGGTGCGCGGCGTAACAGAACAGCAAGTGCGGCACTTGCTGCAGCAAGAAGCGTGAGAGCGCGGCGATTATGAGTTTTGACGTAAAGGAAATGCAACGCGATCTGCGGGGTGCCGGGGTTGATGGCTGGCTACTATGCGATTTTCGCGGCCGCGACCCCATCGCGCTGCGGCTGTTGAAATTGCCGCCGGGGATGCGCACGCGGCGGTGGTTCTACTTTGTTCCGGCGAAGGGCGCTCCGCGGAAACTGGTGCACAAGATCGAAACGGCGGCACTCGCGAGCGTGCCCGGCACGACCGCCTACTACGCCGGGCAGCAAGAGCTGCAAGCAAACCTGAAAAAATTGCTGGGCGGGGCGAAGCATGTGGCGATGCAATATTCCCCGGGGAACCAGATACCGTATGTGGCGATGGTGGACGCAGGAACCGTGGAGTTGGTGCGCGCGTGCGGCGCGAAGGTAGTGAGTTCCGCCGACCTGGTGCAGAAATACGAAGCATGCTGGACTGCGGCGCAACTGGCCACGCATCGCGCCGCTGGCGTGGCGATTGATCGTATCGTGGCGGCGGCTTTCAAACTGGCGGCGGATGCCGTACGCGCGGGGAAGGGCATCACCGAGTACGAACTGCAACAATTTATCCGGGCGGAATTTGCGGCGGCCGGAATCGTGGCCGACGATGGCCCGGACGTGGCGGTCAACGCCAACGCCAGCGATCCGCACTACGGGCCGAACGCGGGAAATTGCGCGCCGATTCGCGCGGGAGATTTCTTGCTGCTCGACGTTTGGGGCAAGACCAAGGACGCCGCCAGCGTGTATTACGACATCACCTGGGTCGGGTATTTGGGCGCGACGGTGCCAGAGAAGTTTGCCAAGGTATTTCGCGTGGTGCGGGATGCGCGAGACCAGGCTGTGGAGTTGATCCAATCGCGCATCGCCGCCAGGAAGCCGCTGGCAGGCTGGGAAGTGGACAAAGCCGCGCGCGACGTGATCGAGAAGGCCGGTTACGGTAAATACTTCACCCATCGCACGGGGCATAACATCGGTGAGGCGATTCACGGCAACGGCGCGAACATGGACAACCTCGAAACGCACGACACGCGGCGGCTCATCCCGCGTACCTGCACCTCCGTCGAGCCGGGCATATATCTAAGAGACTTTGGCATTCGCAGTGAGGTGGACGTATATATCGGCGAGCGCGAGGCGGAGGTTACCGGCGTGGTGCAGCGAGAAGTATTGGCGCTGCTGGCGTAAGTGCGCAGCAGATTCCCCTCTTTTCCATGACCACAAACGACACACCACGGGAAACGGCAAGCGCACAACCAGAGGTTTCCGTGCCGGGTGGCGCTTCGACCACTGACGCGAGAGTTGCGGATCCGTCCGTTTTTGCGCCGGCGCGCCCCGCGAAACAAGCCGACGGGATGCAAAACCAATCCAAAGCGTTCGCCATCGCGGTAGCGGGCTGGCTGGTGCCCGGACTGGGGCACGCGCTATTAAAAATGTGGGGACGGGCGGTGGCGTGCTTTCTCACGGTTGGCGTCCTGGTGTTCCTTGGCGCGGGAATGCGCGGCAATATTTTTAACTCCAGCGGAGTCGACGCGTTCGACAGGCTAGGCTACGCCGCCGACCTTGGCACCGGCTGCTTCTACTTTTTCGCGCGTGCGATGGAGTCGCAAGGGCCGGACGTCTCGCACGCGAACGGCGACTACGGAACACGCTTTCTGGCCACGGCGGGCATTTTGAATTTGCTCGCTGCGCTGCACGCGTTTGAAGCTGCACGAGGCCACAAAGCGTGATCGAGGCATCCGAAGTACGTCTTAGCCATTTTCAGAGCATGCTGCTGTTCGCGCTGGTCATCTCGATCGCGTTTGGGTTTCTGAGTCGCCGCCGTCCCTTGGACCGAGTGAAATATATCTTGTGGTCCCTGTTTCTTTTCCTGGTGATTGGCATCGGCATCGGCTGGGCGATGTATCCGTTCTCCAAATAAGCGGGTCTCCAAGTAAGTGGTCTGCAGGAAAGCACATCTCCAAGTGCGTTGGCCTTGTCGGACTGTAGAGCGCGAGATTGGTGTAGAATGCGCCAACCGGACGCTGCCATGCCTCCGCTGCATCGTCCCGGCCATTTCGCAAGCCATACGTCCCAGCCCGGCTTTTACAGCGAGAGCATGGGAAAGCATGGCGGAATCCTCTTCTGTGCCTGATCAACCGCAAAATCGGCCGACGCCCGTCGAAGAAATCGACGTGCTGTGGCTTACCGCAGGACTGGGGTGCGATGGCGACACCATTGCCGTCACCGGCGCCACGCAACCGAGCATCGAAGATCTAGTACTCGGCAGCTTTCCCTGGATTCCCAAAGTTCGATTTCACAATCCCTTTTTGGCTTACGAAAATGGCGATGAATTCGTAAAGTCTTTCCGAGATGGCGCGGAGGGGAAGCTTCCGCCATTTATTCTGGTGGTGGAGGGCTCGATCCCCAACGAGAAGAACAAGTCCGAGGGATATTGGGCGTCCTTCGGAACCGACGAAGCGACCGGGCAGCCGATCACGACCTGCGAGTGGATCGACCGGCTAGCGCCCAACGCGTGGGCGGTAGTGGCGGCGGGGACATGCGCCACTTACGGCGGGATTCACGCGATGGAAGGGAATCCGACGGGCTGCATGGGGCTGGCGGATTATCTCGGCTGGGAGTGGAAGTCGCAGACCGGCATACCCATCGTGTGCGTTCCGGGCTGTCCGGTGCAGCCCGATAACTTCATGGAGGTGCTGCTTTATCTGCTGAACATGGTCGCGGGCCGCGCGCCGATGATTCCGCTGGATGACGCGCTGCGGCCGGTCTGGCTGTTTGGCGCGACGGTGCACGAAGGTTGCGACCGCGGGGGTTATTACGAGCAGGCGCAGTTCGCGGACGAGTACGGAGGCGCGACGTGCATCGTGAAGCTGGGTTGCTGGGGACCAGTGGTGCAATGCAATGTCGGGAAGCGCGGTTGGATGGGCGGCATTGGTGGTTGCCCGAACGTGGGAGGAATTTGCATCGGATGCACCATGCCGGGATTTCCAGACAAGTTCATGCCGTTCATGAATCAGCCACCAGGATCGCTGCTATCTTCGAGCGCGGTGATGACCTACGGGCGGGCCATACACGCGCTGCGCAGGTTCACGCAAGGGTCGCTAAACAAAGAGCCCTCTTGGAGAACCCGACCGATAGCGTCCGAAAGCTGAGCGCCACGGAAACCCTGGCGCGAGTTTTCGACTCTAACGGTTTGAGCGTTCCGGCTTCAGCGGAGGTACCAAGATGCTGCCGAGCTTTGCAGCCAAGATTCCCTGGGAGTGGCCACTTCCGGGCGCGACTTCCGCGGAGCGCGAGGCAAACAATCTCTCCGAAGCCGAGCGTGCGCTACAAGATTTAGCACAAGTTTTCCTGCAGCAGTCCCCGTTTTCCAACCGTGGGACGGAGTGGCCATCGAATGGCGCACCGCCGCCGGGCGCGGAAGCCCCGCTGGAAAACATGGAGGCCAAGTACCGCGCGCTGGTGGAGCAGATTCCCGCGGTGGTATTTATGGCCTATCTGGACAAAGGCATCGGCGAAGCGTATGTAAGCCCGCAGATTGAGGCGGCGCTGGGCTTCTCGCAGAGCGAGTGGCTGGAAGACCCAGTGCGGTGGTATTCGCGGATTCATCCCGACGACAAGATGCGCTGGAGTGTCGAGGCCGCGGAAATGTTTGTTTCCGGGAAATCACTGCGTTCGGCGTATCGTGTTTTGGCGCGCGACGGCCGGGTGCTGTGGTTTCAGTGCGAAGCCAAGATGATCCGACGTGAGGATGGGCGGCCGTGGTTCATCCATGGGGTGGGGTTCGATATCACGGAGCGCAAACGGCTGGAGGAGGCCATCCTGGAAATCAGCGCGCAAGAGCAGCGGCGCATCGCGCAAGATTTGCACGATGGCCTGGGACAACATTTGACGGGCATCGCGTTCATGAGCAAGGTGCTGGAAGAAAAATTATGCGATCGGTCGCTGCCGGAAGCCGCGGAAGCAGCGAAGATCGTGCAGATGGTGAATCAGGCGATCGACAACACGCGGCAACTGGCGCACGGCTTGCATCCCGTGGCCGCGGAAGGCGCGGGACTCATGTCCGCGCTGAAGAAGTGGGCGAGCGAAGTGCAGGAATTGTTTCACATTCGATGCCGTTTTCATTGCGAGCGGGCCGTGCACATTCACGACGTGATGGTGGCGACGCACCTCTATCGGATCGCGCAGGAAGCGGTGAACAACGCGATTCGTCACGGAAAGTCGCGGGACATCGTCATCCGGCTGAAGGCCAGGAATGGCACCGGAACGCTCTCGATTCAGGACGACGGAGTGGGATTCACGACGGACCCAGCCAAACGGCCAGGCATGGGACTGAGCATCATGAATTACCGTGCGGACATCATCGGCGGCTCATTGAAGGTCCAACCCAGCGACGAACACGGCATTGCGGTAACGTGTATGTTTCCGCTGCGAAATTTCGAGTAGGATGCCAACGAGATGCCGAGCAAAGCGACCGCCACTGCCATGGGCAAAAAATTTCGCGTACTTCTGGTTGACGATCACCCGATCGTGCGGCAGGGGCTGGCGCTGCTGATTGATCGGGAACACGATCTTTCCGTTTGCGGCGAAGCGGACGGCGCGCACACCGGCCTGCACGCTGTGGAGACGCTGCGGCCGGACATCGTGGTGCTGGATATTTCGCTTTCCGGGCCGGACGGGCTCGACGTGCTCAAAGAAATCCGCATGAAGAGCGGCAGCTTGCCGGTGCTGATTCTCTCCATGCACGACGAAGCGATCTACGCGGAACGCGCGTTGCGCGCCGGAGCCAACGGCTACATCATGAAACAGGAAGCCACCGAGAAAGTGCTGGTGGCCATTCGCAGAATTTTGCAAGGCGACGTGTATTTGAGCGAGCGGCTGACCAGCACGATGCTGCAGCAGTTCGTGCATGGCAACGCTGCGCCGAAGAGTTCTCCGATACTCAGCCTGACCGACCGGGAGCTGGAAATATTCCGGTTGATTGGGGAAGGACACAGTACGCGAAAAATTGCCGACGAATTGCACCTCAGCGTGAAGACGATTGAGTCGCACCAAGCGCATATCAAGGAAAAGCTGGCGTTGCGTAATGCGCGAGAGTTGGTGCAACACGCCGTTGAGTGGACGGTGAACCTTGGCGGGGGCTACTAGCCGGCGATTGTGCGCACTGTGCGCCGGTGCGTGGAAGCTCTCGAACCCTGGAATCAATCGCACGAGGGTCTATAACAGGCCTGATTGATCCATCGGGGAAACCCTGATAGCCCCGCCAGTATCGTGCCTGACGCGAAATACCGCCAGCGCCTGATTGAACTGTGCCCGCTGGCACTGTAATTCTCCTTATCGAAAATATTGATAGCGCGTTCTCAAAAGCGCGCGCCGAAGGTGGGCGTGTTTTTTTGGGCGTCCGCAAGTACGTCCTCGAATCGGCAGCGTTCGTGTGGGCCATGCAGCAAGCCGTGCAAGCTGTGGACCGAAAGAGCTTGAAAGGAGCGATTCGTTATGACGCCTGAAGCAGCGCCCTACGGCCGAAAAACACAAAAACCTTCGCCGGTGTCAGATATCCATATTCTGTGGATCACCGCCGGTCTCGGCTGTGATGGAGATTCGGTGTCCATCACCGCCGCAACGCAACCGAGTATCGAGGATGTGCTGCTCGGCGCTATCCCGGGGCTGCCCACCGTGCACCTGCATAATCCCGTGCTGGCGTACGAAGTCGGCGACGATTTCATGAAGTTTTGGTATCAGGCGGATGCGGGAAAGCTCGACCCATTCGTTTTGGTGATCGAGGGTTCCATTCCCAACGAAAAGATTAAGAAGGAAGGCTACTGGGCGGGGTTGGGAACGGACTCGAAGACCGGCCAGCCAATCACCACGAATGAATGGATCGACCGGCTGGCGCCGAAAGCTCTGGCGGTGGTGGCTTGCGGAACTTGCGCGACGTATGGGGGCATCCACGCGATGCAAGGCAATCCGACGGGAGCGATGGGATTGGCGGATTATCTCGGCTGGGACTGGAAGTCCAAGGCCGGATTGCCGATCGTGAATGTGCCGGGTTGCCCGGTGCAGCCGGACAACTTCATGGAGACGGTCCTCTATCTTCTCTATCAGGTGGCCGGACTGGCGCCGATGATTCCGCTCGACGAGCAACTGCGGCCGACATGGCTCTTCGGAAACACCGTGCACGACGGTTGCGACCGCGCGGGCTATTACGAGCAGGGCGATTTTGCAGAGGTGTATGGTTCGCCAAAATGCATCGTGAAGCTGGGCTGCTGGGGCCCCGTGGTGAACTGCAACGTGCCGAAGCGCGGCTGGATGGCGGGCATCGGCGGCTGCCCCAACGTGGGCGGCATCTGCATCGGCTGTACGATGCCGGGCTTTCCGGACAAGTTCATGCCTTTCATGGATGAACCTCCGGGCGCGAAAATCTCCTCGGGTGCGATCGGTATTTATGGCAAAGCCATCCGTTCGCTGCGCTCGTTTACCAACGCCACCGTTAACAAAGAGCCGAAGTGGCGGCATTCGGGCACAGAACTTACCACCGGCTATCGGTCATCCACCTACTAAACCGGGCGTACCAAATCGGACGTACTAAATCGGACGTACTAAATCAGTCGTATTCATCGGTACGGTTCATCGAATTGGCGAAAAAAAGAGGAGCGGAAAACATGGCGACGATTGCTGCACCAACCAAAGGCACTCCGACCGGTTCGCGAAAACTTGTGGACATGAATTGGGATCCGATAACACGCATCGTGGGGAGCCTGGGGATATTCACGAAGATCGACTTTGAGAATCGGCAGGTGGCGGAGTGTCACAGTACGTCGTCGATCTTCCGGGGCTACAGCATTTTCATGAAGGGCAAGGATCCGCGCGACGCGCACTTTATTACCAGCCGCATCTGCGGCATCTGCGGCGACAACCACGCCACCTGCGCGACCTATGCGCAGAACATGGCGTTTGGCGTGCGGCCGCCGGCGCTGGCGGAATGGATTGTGAATCTTGGCGAAGCTGCCGAGTACATGTTCGACCACAACATCTT
>PMOV01000224.1 GCA_003161195.1 Acidobacteriota bacterium
GTATAGCGGATTTTGCGGGAGGCGACGCGATTAGCGCAGAGAAGCGGGCGCGGCGGAAAAAAATAGAACAGGGAGAGCAAATGAGGCGAGCGAAGTGGGGCAGGATGGTGGCGGCGAGTGTGGTGTTGATGGGGATGGGTTGCGGGTGTTTTGGGCAGACGGCGGCGGCCAATGCGCCGGCGCATGCGGCGGCGGTGAGCGTGAAAGTGGTGGCGCAGAGTCCGGCGGAGACGAAGACGGAGTTGCAAATTTTTTGTTTGTTTGCGGCGGGGCCGGGGAATGTGCTGAACGGGTCGCTCGCGGAAATCAACGAGAAGCTGCATGGGTTGCTGGAACAGGTTAGGAAGCCCGGGCTATTCAACGGAGATTTGGGGGAGACGATTTTGCTGACGCCGGGCGAAGGAATGCCTGGGGCGAAGCGAGTTTTGATTATTGGGCTGGGGGACGCGAACGGTTTTACGCCGGCGCGCATGTATCTGGTGGGGAAGATTGCCTGGCGCGAGGCGAACCGGTTGGGCGTGGAGCATCCGTATTTTGCGCCGACGATTTTGGATGGCGGGGTGACGGGTTTTCCGACGGGCGAGGTGGCGGAACAGGTGGTGCGCGGGTTTCGCGATGCGCTGGCGGCGGAAGAGGTGTTGCGGCGCGGAGGGGCGGCGGGAGATTTGGTGGTGAAGGATTTTGTATTTTTGGCGGGGGCGAAGCATGCGGGGGATACGCAAGAGGGGATTGATCGCGCGAATGGGGCGAAGTCGGCGAGTCACTGATGCGAGGCGTCCCAAGCGCATCGTCGCGATTTTATTTGGCTTGCTCGATGAGTTGCGCGACCTTGGAGGTGGTGCCGACCGGTTCGACGAGCAGGATTTGCGCGGGGTTGAGGTACATGCGATCAGGGGCGTGCAGCTCCTTGCCGCGCTTGACGAGGACGTTGCTGGTCTGTTTCGTGCTCGGGTCTGATTCCGTGACGATGTAGTACGCATCGACGAGGACGGGATGCGCGGAGCCGTAATCCTGCAAGTGGCCAAAGTAGACGGCGCCGTTGGTTAGCAGGACGGCCTGATAGGGAGTGGCGAAAGCGACGTGGGATTCCTGGTAGTGGGTCAGGAAGTGATAACCGACGGCCGCGATAACCAGCAGGGCCACCAGGATCCACACCACCTGCAACAGGGCGCTGCCGCGTTGCTTTTTCGTGGCGACGGAAGAGGGCATGCGCTGGACCTCCCAATAAGCTGCGGCGTAGGAAATGGGCGATTCGCTTGCCAGACTGCGAGTGCAAACGGCACGCCGTGGCGGAGCTTAGCACTGCGGGCCGGAGGGGCGCAATTGGCAGAGACCGTTCCGGAGCCTGCGTATCTGACATATCCGCGGAACAAGAGCGAATATCACGCTTCGCTCTTTCGCTGCGGAGATCCATCGTTCATTACGCCGCCGCGTGCGTGCCGGTCTCAGCACGAGCCTAAGGCGGCGTCGTCAAGGGCTTGCGCCGAGGGTCAGTTGCCGAGGGGTGTGGGCATGGCCTCGCTGGTTTCCGCCCAGATGCGCGTGCCGTTGGTTTCCTTGAGCAGCAGGCTGCCCACGATAAAGGTGATGCCGGCGACGATCATGGGGTAGTAGAGGCCAGCATAGATGTGGCCGGTGGCGGCTACCGTCCATAAGCCGATGAGCGGCAGCATGCCGCCAAAGACGCCGTTACCGATGTGGTAGGGCAGGCTGAGAGAGGTGTAGCGGATTTTGGCCGGGAAGGCTTCGATGAGGTAGGCGGCGATGGGTCCGTACACCAGGCAGACGAACAAGACTTGCACGAAGACGAGAAAAACCAACATGGGCAGGTTGGGACTGGCGGCTTCCTTGGCGGCGACGAGCGCGCCGGTGGTGGCGTCCGTGGTCATGGCCGTGAGGGAGGTGGCGCCGGTGACCTTGTTGACGGCGGATTTCACGGTGACCACGTGGTTGCCGGCGGCACTTTCCATGGCCTTGTAGATGGGAATGTAAAACAGCACGGCCAGAAGGCAGCCGGCCATCATGAGTTTCTTGCGGCCGATTTTGTCGGAGAGTGCGCCGACTACGGTGAAGAAGGGCATGCCGAGAAGCAGGGCGATGGCCACCACGATGTTGGCGGTTTTGGGATTTACCTTGAGGATGGTCTGCATGTAGAACAGAGCATAAAACTGGCCGGTGTACCACACCACGCCCTGGCCGGCGGTAGCGCCGAAGAGGGAGATGAGCACCAGCTTGAGGTTGGCCCATTTGGTGAAGGCGTCGGTGAGGGGCTGCAGGGAGGTCATGCCGGCGGCCTTGAGCTGGGCGAAGATGGGCGATTCCTTCATCTTGAGGCGGATGTACAGGGAGATGATCACCAGGACGATGGAGATGAGGAAGGGAATGCGCCATCCGTAAGAGGCGAAGTCTTCCTTGGACATGGACTGCTGGGTGACCAGGATGACGATCAAGGAGACGAAGAGGCCCAGGGTGGCGGTGATCTGGATGAAGCTGGTGTAGTAGCCGCGTTTATTATCGGGAACGTGCTCGCCAACGTATACCGCCGCGCCGCCGTATTCGCCGCCGAGCGCGAGACCCTGCAGAACACGAATCACGATGAGGGTTACGGGCGCGAACCAATGGGCGGTGGTGTAGGTGGGCAACAGGCCGATTGCGAAGGTGGAGAAACCCATGATGGAGAGGGTCACGAGGAACGCGTACTTCCTGCCGATGAGGTCGCCGATGCGCCCGAAGAAGAGGGCGCCGAAGGGGCGGACCAGGAATCCGACGGCGAAGGTGGCCAGGTAGGCTACGTAAGCGAAAGTATCGTTACCGGGCGGATAAAATTTTAACGCCAAGACGGCGGTAAGGCTTCCGAAGATATAGAAGTCGTACCATTCGATCATGGTGCCCACGGAGGACGCCATAATCACCCGCCAGATACCGTACCCCGGATTCCCTGCCATTTGCGCCGAGTTCGCCATGCTGCCTCCGATGAAGTAGCGATCTATCTACGTTTCGTTCTCGTACGATTTAAGGCTATTGCTTTTGCAAAACCGCGCTGACGTTTAGTTCCGAGGCCGGCAGCACAGTGAGATCGCGCTTCCAAGGGGTGAAGCCGGGCAGCGTGAGGACCACGGTGTGTGCCCCGGTTGAAAGGGTGATCTGCGACGGTGTGCTGCCGACGTATTTGCCGTCGAGGGCAATGTCCGCACCGGCGGGCGTGGTGCTAAAGGTGCAGCGGACGGTGTCTCTTGAAGCGCTCGACCCGAAATACGAAGGAAGCGCCGAGGAAAACGGCTGAGCCGAGACGTCGCTGCTGGTTGGGGCGGCAGGAGCGGAAGAGCGTGTAGCCCCGCGGGATTGGGTATTCGCGGCGGCGTCGGGCGGTGGAGAGTCGGCAGCGGCGGCCGGCGCAGGAGCGAGCTTGGTGTCCAGCAGGCGGAAGAACTCCTTTTTATCGCGGCCGTGGGAATCCTCGTAGACGATGGTCAGGCCGCCTTTTTCCTGGCGCCCGTCAAACTTGAAGCCCACGGGGAGGGCCGAGCATTTGGACCAGCGGGAATCCACGGTGCAAGCGATGGTGTAGGTATCCCCGTGGGAGTCCTGCACCACCATGGTGGCTTCTCCGTAAGCGTTCCTGCTTTCGTTGCAATAGGCGTCAAAATTCTCCATATCGCAATTCTTGGGAACCGCGTTGTTATCCGCCAGATTGTGGAATTCCGCGTGAACTACTTTGAGATGCATCGGGTAATAAGGATGCGCCAGCTCATCGGCGGACGCGCTGGTCACCAGAAGCGTCGCGGATAGGAGTGTGAGTAACTTTGATACGGAGCCCATAACGTCCTTCCCTTTTCTACTGCGGGAGAAGATACCCGGCCCTTCACTCATTCGCACAACCAGGATAGAGCGTAAAGACTGGCATCCTCGCGCTCAAGCCCAGCCAAGGATGCCAGCTTCCGCAGATTTACAGGGTCGTCCTAGAACGTGAACACCGGACCGAACTCGGTGCGGTGATCCTGCCATTCATTCGACGGCGTTCCGGCAATCGTGTAGGCCGCGCCCGTATTGGCGTTGAGCCGCGTGGCGTAGATGGATTGTTCGAAGCCGAAGGTGCACCAAGGGTTGAACTTGTAGTAGAGCGTAAAGGCCGCCATTTTGCCCATACGCAACGGCAGTTCGCCGTTGTCGTTGGCGGTAAGGTTGGCCAGATCCTTGGACACCACCTGGTCCTTGCCAAAGTGCAGGTAGGCCTGCCATCCGGCGTTGTGCCCGGCGGGATTGGCGTTGAACCAGCGAGAGATGGGTAAGCCGAGGTTGATGAAGCCGCCAAAGGAGCGGATGGGCCGTTGCGGAGCGACCACTACAGCTCCCGAGGAATTGGTGGCCAAAATGGCGCCGCCGGCGGCGGCCAGTGGACCACCGTCGAGCGTGGCGTAGGTGAGCGGGTTGCTTAGGCTGGCGGTG
Organism: Acidobacteriota bacterium; assembly: GCA_003161195.1. Classification (GTDB taxonomy): domain Bacteria; phylum Acidobacteriota; class Terriglobia; order Acidiferrales; family UBA7541; genus Acidiferrum. The sequence continues at coordinate 4,447 of PMOV01000224.1, forward strand.
TCCGTGAAGTAGGAATTGACTTGGCCGCCGAAGAAGAAGCGCAGGTCGCCGCCGAAGTAGCCGGTGGCCACCAGGGTAGCCCAGCGGGTGGGCAAGCTGATGCCCACCTGGTCGCCGTACTGTTTGCTGGATACGGTGAAGCCCGCGGGAAACGCGGCAGCGTAGGTGGCGGCGATGCCCGCTGGATAGGACACAGGCACGCCACCGAAAGGAGAGAGTACCGCATCGCTGGTGATGATGGACTCGCGGCGGGAGTAAAAACCGGCCCAGAACAATTGGGCTGCCGCAACGCCCGGGGCGTCGTCCAGTTGCCATTGAAATACGGTTCTCGCTTCCAGTTCAGGACGTCCGGAATCCGCGCCTTCGCGCTCGCCTTGGCCGATTTGGCCCTGCAGCCCCAGCGACCCGAGCTTCTCGATTTGCCCGCTGCTGGGCATCATAAGAGCGATTTCCGGCGAGAATTTGAACTTGTGCCAGTCGCTGATCTTCTGTACCACGCCGAAGCGCATTTGCGGCGAGCGCTCATAGAGCGTGCCGTAGTACGCACCGAGGAAGGTGGTTTCAAACAGGTTAGGAAGAACGGTCGAGGAGAAGATCGCCCAGTCCTGGCCACCCTCGAAGAACAAGTCGGTGGCGTCCGTGGCGGCGTAATCCATGCGCACCCAAGCCTGGCGGAGTTGGAACGCGTTGCTGCGAATGGAGGAGACGTCGCGGTTGTCGACTTCGCTAAAGTTGCCTTCGTAGTCGCCTTCGACTTTGCCGGTAAACGTCAGCTTCGGGGAGGCATCTGGCCACTCAAAGTTGGCCCCCAGGCGCGTGGAGCGAGCCTTCAGGTGGAATTCCGGATCGGTCGTGGGGCCGGTGCTCAAGGCATTGGTCGAACTGAGGAACAAGCCGACGAACGGAAAGTCGTCGCCGTTCGGCGAACTGGAATCATGCACCGCGCTGGCCTTGATGAATCCGAACGGCGTAATGCTGATTTTTCCGGTTTTGAACGCGGGAACCAGACCGTCCTTCTTGGGGGGATCCACGGGTAACACGCGCACGGGAGCGACGGCGGCGACCACCGTGGGCGAGCTAACCGGCACGGATGCGCGGGTGCCGACCGCAGTGCCCGGGGCTTGCACACCGGTCTGGGAGGTGGGGGTCTGATTCTCCCCGCTGCCATAGACACTCGAGTAGGCTTCTGGCGCGCGGGAGGAAACGGTTTCGGAGGCGGGTTGCGCGGCGGCGGCGTTCAGATCCGCAGCGGTCAAGACGCCCTTGCGGCTGAGAGCTTCGACCAAGAGTTGGAATTCTGCTTCGGGAGCGGCGCTGCGAATTTCCGCGGCTTCAGCCGGCGCGATGACGCCCTTGCTGACGAGGACGTTCAGAAGCGCGGTAACCTTGGTGTTGGCCACCATGGGAGTGGCGGATGGATCCGCGGCGGTAGCGGGCTTGGCGTTGGTGTTCGCGGTGCTGGTCGTGGTAGTGGTAGTCCCCGAGTTGGTCTTTGCGGCGTCTTCCTTGGTGGTATCTTTCGCGGTGTCGCTGTTTCGCGCGAAGACCGGAGAGGCCGAGACAATGGTGAAAGACAGCGAGCACAGCACGGCACCGAACCGCTGCAGCATGTTCTTTCGCAAGAAACACCTCCTTTGCGGGAGCCCTGGGTTGCATTGGGAAAGCGCGTTGCCGCCCACCCCGAGCCGCAATCGCGAGCCACGAAATCTGCCAACTCCGAGAACTTCCCCAAAAAAAGCTCCCGAGACGCGCGGAAACTACTATGGAAATTTTTGATTGTCAATAGCAATTAACAGTATGTTTAGCGATGGTCAAAAACTCATTAAAATATCGATTCAGCACAGGGCGCGGGGCGTCCGTGAGTGGGGCGGGGGGACCGGAAGCGCTTACGAATTGCGCATTTTTTGGTGGCGCTAACGAATCCAAGCTGCTTGATTACTGCTCCAGGTTGCCCATCTCAAGTTCGCGCCGACGTTGCGACAAACGGTTGCGATAAATCCGCTATTCTGGCGAGCAATCCAACCAAGTCTGCCCGCGGCGGCGGTATTACCGTCGGCGGGTGGGAATTGCGGAACCTCGGCGCGGGTGAGCAGTCGTTGGGACAAAGTGTGCAAGAGTTTACCGATGCCTGTGGAAAACGTTATTGCAAATAGGGGAGTTACGAAATTTTGCACTTGGAAACAAAAGTGCCTTAATTTCAGCAGAGTTGTTGCAATTCCGCGACGTATCTCTCCTATGGCGGTTATCAGCGGGATGCCAATCTCCGACTGGATGCACGGGGGTGCATATGGGATCGTTTGTGCGTTTTCTCACCGCAGCTTGCTGCTTTCTACTCCTTGCCATCGCCGCAAATTCGCAGACGGTCACCGTAGACACGGGTGCGTCGGAAACGGCTACGTATGGAATCACGAGCCAGAGCGCGGGGCCGTTTCCGTGGAGCGATTTGGGGATTACGGCGTCGGCGAGCGTTACGCCGGGCGTATTGAATGTGACCACGGGCGGGTCGACGAAATTCAAACTGGATTCGACGGTGACGGCGGGCGAAAGCTTCGTGGCCGGGAGCACGGTGTTGAACCTCGGGTATACGCCATCGTGGACGGGGTCGTTCAAATCGGAGCCCGGCGCCAACGCCAGTCTGGCCAGTAATTTTGTGTACAACATCGGACCATTCAGCGGGTCGACGAACTTGTTGAACGTGCCGCTGAATACGCCGGGAGTGACGAAGGGACTGGGGTCCAGCCTGAACGCCCCGGTGGTGTCGCCGCCGGTGGCGAGTTCCTCGAGCGTGAACGGACCGGGAATCAGCGCGGGATTTGGCGTGCAGGCGCAGGCGTGCTTTATCGTGTGCGCCACGGTGGCGAGCGCGAACGTGAGTTTCAATGTCGGTACGCAGATTCAGCAGAACATCGTGGCGGCGCCCGCGGTTGTCTACGGAGATTTGGTGTGGGAGAGCACGACGCAGACGTATTCGGCGTCGGATCACCCGACATTCGTGGCGGGGTCGCTGGGGAATATTGCGAATGTGTTTAGCGCGCCGCCGGCAAGCCTGGGACTGACGAGCGGCCAGACGTTCTATTACAACTTTTTGCCGGTGGTGGAATTGGCCATGCCGGTGATCAATCAGGCGCAGGTGAATGTGCCGGCGAGCATCAGCGCGAGTTACGAGATTTTTGGGTTTGGCGGGTCGGAGTCGTGGCCGCTGGGCGATTTGTATACGCTGAATACCGGGGCGGAGTCGTTCGATTTCAACGCCAATTTCAACGCCGACACGTTCTACAGCGTGCCGCTGGATTACCAGGCGGGGACTTGCGTGAGGGTGGCGTGCTTCGGCGCGACGTATACGGTTCCGGGTGACATTACGGGGAACCCGGTCTCGACGCCGGGAGGAAGCAGCGTGCCTGGAAGTACCGGACCTTGCGGCGGGAGTTCGCTGAATTGCAACGTGAAGGTGACCCCGGGACCCGGAAGCACGGGCGGCTATGGGAACCCGAATATGGGGCCGCTGTTTCCCGGGGATCCCGATCCGGGAAATAACCCGCCGATTTGCGGACCGGTGGGGACGGCGTTTGTGGGCGAGTGCATCAACAAAGTGAATCAGACGCCGAACACACCGACGCCGGAACCGGGCGGGGGTGTGCTGCTGGCGGTGGGTCTGCTGGGATTGGCGGCGCTGACCGGGCGGAGGCTGGCGGCGTAACTGCTGGCGTGCTTCGTGGTTTAACTGGTCGCGGCGGTTGGTTGAATCGCCGAGTGCCGATGTCTGAGGTGAATTTGCGCATGTGGTTGAAAGTAAACGGCATGCGCTTTTTTGCGCGTTGAGGTCGGAATGGTGGATGGCGTGTACGGTAGGGCATTTCATAT
>PMOV01000237.1 GCA_003161195.1 Acidobacteriota bacterium
CGCCGGCGCGGAGCGAATCGCGTTACGCCAGGAATAAAACTGCACCCCGAGCCTGCGTGCGAGAACGTCCTCGAGCGTGGCGGCCAGTTCGGCGCGCACACAGTAGACCACCTCGGCTTGTATTGGCGGCGAACCGGCTAGAATCGGTGCATTGAGCTCCGGATTGTCGCGCGTAAGTTCCAGCACCTTCCAGGCTGCTGTGCCGAATTTGGCCGACAGGTGGTGAGCGGTTTCGCCGGAAATTTCGTAAACGCCCTTGAGCGTTTCCCAAAGCTCGCTGCTGTAGCCTTCGCCGCCGTAAAGCACGTGCGACCTGGTTGGGCTTTCGACCACCGCCACGCCGAGCGCTTTCTGCACCGCATTGATGGTGTCCTCAGCCATGGCGCGATGGGTGGTCCACTTGCCGCCCATGATGCTGATCAGGCCGCTGGCTTGGTCAATTTCGATCACGTCATCGCGAGCAATTTTTTGTGTACTCTGGCCCGCTTCCGCGCTGACCAGCGGGCGCGCCCCGGCATAGCCGCTGACGATGTCCGAAGGTTTCGCCGGATGCTCCAAATATTTGTTCAATTGCCCGAGCATGAATTCGACGTCCTGCTTCGTAACAAAGAATTCGTCTTCCGGCGAAACTTCCTCCTCCGTGGTGCCTACCAGCAAGCGGCCGTTCCAGGGCACGGCAAACAACACGCGCCCATCATCCGTCTTCGGAATGAGCAAGGCGTCCGGCGAAGGAAAAATCTCCAGCGGCAGCAGGATGTGCGCTCCCTTGCTGAGCCGCATGCGCTTCGGCATTACAGCGTTGGCCATCAGGCGCACCGCATCGGTGAAGGGCCCGGTGGCATTCACGAAGACTTTAGCTCGCACCGAGAATTGCTGTCCGGAGAATTGGTCGGTGACCGTCGCGCCAGAAAGATGCCCTACGGAGTCGCGACTGAAGGACGTCACGCGGGCATAATTAAGCGCGCTGCCGCCATTCTGCGAGAAGGTTTGCGCCAGCGCCAGATTGTAGCGCGCGTCGTCGAATTGCCCGTCCGCATACACCACCGCGCCGATAAGTCCCTCACGCTTCAGCTTGGGCATGCGCTCGAGGGTTTCCTCGCGCGAGACGTATTTGCTGGGCGCAATGCGCGCCGATCCGGCCAGCCAATCGTATATCTTCAGGCCAATATCCAGGTACGCCACGTTCAACCAGCTAAAGCTGGGCACCATGAATTGCAGTTGGCGCGTAAGGTGCGGCGCGTTATTGAGCATCCGCACCCGCTCGTGCAGCGCGCGCACCACCACGTGATATTCCTTGGGGTCCACGTCCTTGATGGCTTCTTCGAGATAGCGCACGCCGCCGTGAATGATTTTCGTGGCCGCGCTGGAGGTGGCGCCGGCAAAATCTCCCGCGTCGAGCATCACCGTGCGCAGTCCGCGCAGTTGCGCGTCCAAGGCGCAACCGGCGCCCGTCGCACCGCCGCCGATAACGCATACGTCGAACGATTTACCCGCAATATCCTGCAATTCTTCGTGACGATTTTTCATCTGCGCACCTCGTGCTTGGCAATCAAAAATTGATCTTCGTGCGAAATCCGAAGACCGCCGCGTTTGGGATACGGGAATTCGCGCCGACATCCACGTAATACTGAAACACCGGCTGCAACAAAATGTACGGCGTTACCTGCGCAGCATAATTCAACTCGATAGCCTTTTCCGAGCCCAAAGCGGGAAAGCCTGCGGGGACGCCGATCCTCTGGAACGGATCGCCAATCTTCGTCCACACAATCGCCAATGCCACATCGTCCTGCGTGCGACTCGGAAATGGTCCGTTGAAGCGCGCACCGGCGGTGATTTCGCTATTTACCCGGTTCAGGTTGTTCGGGCTCCAATCAAAACCAATCAGTGCGTCCAGGCCGCGAGTCGAGCCGGCGTCTGTGCGATACAGCGCCTGGTTTGCGTCGCCGTAAATCAGGTAGTTGCCGCGGCCCTCCACCCCCGCGAAGTTCGTAAACTTGCCCCCGTTGTACGTCGCGCCGAACTTATAGATGCCAGGATAGGTCTTGCGGGCGCCCAGAGAATTCTTGTCCATCGCGGTTGCCGCATCCCGCGTGAAACCCATCTCGAACGCGAACACCGGCGAATTGCGAATCGCAAAATGAAACCCGGTAGGATCCTGGTGATAAGGGTCGCGGTTGCCGGAGAGAACGGCGGATTTCAAGTAAAAAGTGTTGTACAGAAAGCCCTGCACCTGCGCTCCGGGCGTGCCCGCCGGATTGAACGATTCATAGTCGACCGTGAAGAGGTTCCCGAACGCGTAATCCAACGGCTCGATCAGATAGGACGCGCCGTATTCCTGATTACCGTAAAAATCGAGTCCTGCCAATTGCCCGGCACGTATCAGTAGCCGATGGTGAAAAAATGCCTGCTGCAACCAAAAAGAGTCCAGCCGCGTGGTGTGCGCGCTCACCAGTCCGCTGGGATTCGCCAGCGCACCGATGTCGGCGCCCAAATTGCCGCCGAATTGCCAAAGTCCCGTGGCATGGAATGTTAAGCCGTTCCACTCGGCCAACTTCCCAAAGTCGACATCGACGGTCCCGCGAATGCGGCCCCATCCCGCTTGGGCCTGTTCGAGGCCGCCGACGGGATTAGCCTGCAGGTCCGCGACGTAAAAAAAGTCGAAAACAACGCCGTGGCCGGCTAAGTTACTCCTTTCGCCTGCCCAATCCCCGAACAGATACGTCCGCGCATGTTTCTGCCCGTAACCGGAGCCGTCCAGAGAATCCACAGCATCCGTTTGCGCAAACACCTTGCCCGGCGTGGACAACAGCAAGAGCGCTGCGATGACCAGTCTGTTGGGAATGCATTTCCGGCGTGGCCAAGTGGCAAAACGAGTCCAGCGCGATGTTTCTTTCCCTTTCATGGCGCACCCTTAGAGCCGTTAGGGCCAACCCGCCCGTCCCTTTCGTTGACACTTGTTGACGAGCAAGGATTGCCACCCTGCACCGGCTTAGGATGCAACCAGGCAAGAAACAGGCGATAAGTTTTGTTCAACTTTTGCCGCTACGTAACTGAATATTTCCTGCATCGGTTTCATCCTTCCGGGCATATAAGAGGCGAGGAATCTATGCCGGAAAGAAAAACGGCGATTGTCACGGGAGCGCAGCAAGGCATCGGCGCCGGTGTCGTGGAAGGCTTCCTGCAGCGGGGCTACAATGTAGTCGGGACGTCGCTTAAGGCCACGCAATCATTGACGCCCTCTGCCAGCCTGGTGCTCGTCGACGGCGACATCAGCCAGCAGGAGACCGCCGCCAAGACGGTCGAGGCCGCCATCCAGCGCTTCGGCGGCGTGTACGTCCTGGTGAACAACGCGGGCATCTTTTTTGCAAAGCCCTTCACGGAGTTCACCACCGAAGAGTTCCATGCCTTGGTGGCGGCGGTCAATCTTCTGGGGTTTCTGCATATGACCCAGCTCTGCGTGAAACAGATGTTGCGGCAAAAATCCGGGAATGTTGTCACCATCTCCGCATCGCTGGCGGACAATCCCATCGCCGGCGTAAACGCTTCAGTTCCCATGATCACCAAAGGGGGACTCAACACCATCACCCGGCAACTCGCCATCGAGTACGCCAAAGAGGGCAT
>PMOV01000282.1 GCA_003161195.1 Acidobacteriota bacterium
ACCCTTTTGTCGCTAGAAACATCATCAATAACCCGCGCACGTTTACGATGGAACACAGGTCCAGTTTTGGGTCCGCGAATCCCCCCGCCTCGTCGGATATTATCTCGAAGTTTTTGGGATTCCTCTAGTTTGCCCAAATCAACCTGCGGGTTCTTCTTGAGCATATCGGTATCTATTGGTTTAGGCATAACTCCTCCTCCCTTCACATGAATGGGCGGTAATCTCGGAGGCTGTGAATGACCCCTTCGAGCGATCTTTTCACCATGTAGTCAGAAAGTAGCTCATGGTAGCACCTGATCTTTTCCGACAGTATCGGGTCGTCTCCGTAATCGTCGATCAGCAAATTGATCTCAGGATCGCGCTGCAACACATCCATGGAAATTCCATATCCATGCGAATGCCATTTCTTTGTATTGTTTAACACCCCGCCGATTCGCGACGCCGCGTCCTTTTTCATTTGGTCGGTCACTGGAATCTTGCGTGTTTGCGTTGTTTTCCAGTTTTTGAATTTGTACTTTACCAGCCACTCCTCTAGCAGTGCAATGGACAGGTCTCTCGCCTGTTCATAGTGGTAAAGCTCCCCTTGGTCAAAGCCATCAATCAAGAGCTGCACTTCAGCAGTGGTAATCGTTCCGTTCTGCGATTTCTCGATTAAGGAATTGTATTTTTCTAATGTTCCAAGAGCGGACACCTGATGCCCTTTGGCACTGTCCACCTGTGGATCAATCGGGCCGAGCCGGGAATAATAATCCATGTAGATTGCATCTCCCGACATCACAAAAACCGTTCCCGCTGAATATGCATAATTCGGAACGACAAAATCCACCAATGCGTAGTGATGTCGAACCGTTTCCACCATCCGCTGGACGGTTTCAGCATAACCGCCAGGAGTCGTTAATAAAATCACCAAACGATCTGCTTGTTCTTTCTTGCAGCGCTTCTCGACGGCAGATCGCAAGATGTCGTCAACGCCAAAAATTAGAGGTCCATTGACGCTAATTGCGTGGCCTTTGAATACATCGGCAGTCTCGATTGCCGTCAAGCGCTTGTCCAGCTCTTGCTCGATATACTCATTGGCACTAGCTGGAATCGAAACACTACTTGACGGAGGAATGGGCGCTGGCGTTCCCATCTATTCCCTTCCAACGCGACAGAGCCGCTTTACGCGCTATCTCACTGCGCTGTTCCGAGCTTAGTTTCTCGGCACGGGCCGGACCACCCTTCCTGCCACCCAGCCGCCCAAGAGCTACAGCCGCGCGATTCTTTACCCTTTGTGGCGGTTCCGTTTTCTTAACCACAGCACTCACAACGGAAGCCGCCATCTCATTCACATCTCTGCTTGAGCGTTTATGCATGACAGAATAATCATGCCATCACTGGTTAGCTGTCAATAGTACTTGCATGTATTTTTCGGGCCGTGTCCCATCCTTGCAAAATCTTTCACACTTGCTTGACCGCTCTAGCAATTAAGATGCCATTTTGGGACAAAGGATTCATCAAACCAGCCCACTACCGAATCCTGAGCATGACCGAACGCGCTCCACAAAAGTGCGACCGCGCCGACCCATATATACGTTCTACGCATGGAACACCTCGAAAACCTTGCGAGATACGCAATCCTAGCGGCACCAGGCAAGCAATCCGAGATTACGTTCGTACAGTTTCGCCCGTCATCCTGACATCACCACGAAACGGCTGCCCCAGGCTTCGTCGGGCGACCCAGTCGTTGACTTCCTAAGGTGGCGCAAGAAAAGTGCGTGCCCCATCCTTCGCGACGTTTGCGAAGGGTGGGGACCGCGAACGCCGGCAGCGGCGAAGCCTGGGCCGCATGGTCCGAAACGACGTCCAGGTCCGATGCTCCCCCAGACAAAGCCAAGATTTCCACAAGCAAATCCCCCCGCGTGTGACGTCCAACCTTGACCGAGAAATTCCATCCTCCCATAATGGAAGCGTGCACCAAGTCCCTCCCAACATCGAGCCAGACAATCAGCAGAAAATCAGGCGACAGAGAATCAACCGCCAGAGACTCTCCGCTAACTCCTTAGCTGCCAAGAATTTACCTATAACTCTTTTCGAATCAAGAATTTGCCGCCGAACACCCCTATGCGCTTCCGCTAACTATAAGCAAATCAATAGTTTGCAGTGATCGATATACAAAAAAAATTTAAGCTACCCCCTGTAATAATTCCCATTTCGGGCCGTCTTTAGGGATGTAACCGCACTCCCGGAGGCGTACCCTGCATCACGTATTGGTTGTCGAGGAACCCGGAATCGCCATCCCAGACCAATTCGAGCGAGTCTTCCGGACTCACCACGGCCTGGTCTTTCGCACGGCGTACCGCATCACCGGCAACGCCGCCGACGCCGAAGACGTGCTCCAAACCGTCTTCCTGCGCCTGTTCCGCCGCGCCGGCGAGACCACTGCTCATGTTGCGACGGGCGCCTCGCCCGTCCCGCCGATGCGGAGCGAGGCGGGACCGTTACAACTGCCTCAGCGAAGCAAAGCGGAACCCCCAATTCAGATTTTGCAGGAAGGTCGGACTGAGAACCCATCCCAGAGCGGTGTTCTAAATGAAGAAGCCTACCTGCGCCGCGCCGCCGTCAACGCCGCCCTCGACATAATCCGGTCGCGGCAGTCGGACCGGACAGTCGAGTTCATCGATCTGCCCGGCAGACATTCTCACGGCGACACCGCCGAATTGCGCGACGCTCTGGCCCGCGCCATGGGCAAACTCCAGCCGCGCTGGGCTCAGGTTTTTGCCCTGCGCTTTCTCGAAGGCCTCAGCAACCGCGAAATCGCCCAGACGCTCGGCATCTCACAAGTCTTAGTCGCCGTCATCGTCTATCGCTCTCGCCAACAGCTCCGCAAAGAGCTTTCCAGCTTCTTAGGAAAAGGTATTCAGGAGTCACGTCATGAATAACGACAGGAATAGCGCCGCAAGTAACGCCGCAAGTAATAAAGACAAGTTCAATCGCCTGCTGTCCGACATTCGCAACCAGCATGTGGACGACACCACCGTCGCCCAGGCCAGCCAACGCGTGTGGAAGTCGATTGCCGGCTCTCCCGCGAACCCAGATTTCGCCACCGGCACGCTCCGCAGCTGCGCAGACTTTCAGTCGCTGATTCCGGCCTACGTGGCCAAACAGCTTACACCCGCCCGCATCATGCTCTTTGAAGATCACACCCACGCCTGCGTAGCCTGCCGCCATGCCCTGGAGTCGGCGAGGGATGAACGTGCCCGCGAAACGTCGTCTGAAGCACGCACCGCGCAAATTGTTCATCAATTCAAACCGCAGCGCCCAAGGACATTCGCATGGCGCTGGGCCATGAGCGCAGCCGCAGTCGGCGCAGTCGCCCTGGCCTTATTCGCTCTGAGCAACGGATTCTTCCCCGGCCAGCATTCCGTGCGGGGCGACGTTCAAGCCGTCGATGGCTCCATGTACGCCGTCTCCGGCACCGAAACCAGCCTGGTTCGCACCGGCTATGAATTCCGCAACGGCGACATGCTCCGCACCGCCAAAGGATCGACCGCGATCGTTCGCCTGCTCGATGGCTCGCTCATCGAGGTCGGCGAACGTTCCGGCCTTTCGGTCTCCCGCGGATGGAAAGGCGTGACCGTTCATCTCAATGGCGGCCAGGTAATCGTCCAAGCCGCCAAGCAGCGCACCGGACGC
>PMOV01000352.1 GCA_003161195.1 Acidobacteriota bacterium
AGAAAGACACCATCCCTAAGCCTGGCGGCTTAGGATCGGGCGGCCCGCTGAGCGGGCTATCTGTCCCGGCTTTATCCCACATTTGTCCCACTTTTGTCCCGGTTTTGTCCCACTTTAGTGCGGGCTCAGTTTACGCTTTGGAGCGACGATGGAACCCAAGTTTCACGACGTCCTGAGCAGTGTAGACGCGAAACAAGGGCGCTCGCCCTTGGAACCCTACGGCGAACTCGTGGACACGTTACGAGAGCAGGGTTTGACGTGCAGAGACATCGCCGCACTACTCGCTGAAAAGTGCCAATTCATAACATCAAAGAGTGCGGTCAGTAGGTTTCTGCTGGCGCGAGCACGAAAGCGGAGAAACGCAGCCCGCAAGCTCTCCCGCGGGGTATCGGGCTCGACCCCAGCCACCTCTAAACCGCTGCCTCAGCATTTCGCGCAGAGATGGAGTGACGACGAGATCCGACGGAAAATCGCCGAGAAGAAGGCTCGCAAACCGGTCGCGGAGCCCGCGCCTGTCGGTGGCGGTTGAAAAGGGTACCGAAATGGCGGCGAAGTGGCACCCTGCTGGGGGAGCCGTTCGGAGTGAGCCTTTCCCTCTTATCAGGAGGCGTTGTTCAGAACGGCCCGGAGCGGTCAAGGGGGCGCCGTTGTTGGGCGCGGCGAAGCGAACCCTTGACGGCGAGGACCGTTCTGAGAAGATCACTGAAGAGGGAAAGGCGGGAGCGAAAGCTTGGCGAAAAGTGGGCCGCCATTCTGGTACCCTTGCCCGCCGCCTCTAACATTGAAATCAACGCGAATTTGCTGCACCGATGGCGGAAGGAGTTTCGGCACGGGCCAGGTAACGCTTTTCCTGGGGTAGGAAAGAGGCGTTGGGATGAGGCCAAAGTGGCTCAATTGGAGCGCAAGGTCGGGCAGCAGACCCTGGAGATCGATTTTTTGAAGGGGTGCTTGCAGAGAATCGAGGAACAGCGGATGCTGCAGGCACTGACTGGAAAACCGCGACTTACCAGTACCTCCGCAAGCAAATCGAGGAAGGCTCCCCGATGACGATTGCACGGATGTGTCAATTGGGCCGCGTCAGCCGCGCGGGATTCTATCGCTTCGATCCGCATAGAGAGCGCCCGGACCGGGATCTGGATCTACGGGACGAGATCCAGCGCATCGCTCTGGAATTCCCTTGTTACGGTAGGCCGCGTATTACCGCCGAGCTGCGGGATCGCGGTTGGAAAGTGAATGCCAAGCGAGTGCGGCGAATCATGCAGGAAGACAACCTGCTTTGCTTGCGGAAGAAGAAGTTTGTGGCAACCACCGATTCCAGCCACAGCCTCCGTGTATACCCCAATCTGGCCGGAAGCATGGAACTGACCGGACTGAACCAACTGTGGATCGCCGATATCACCTATATTCGGTTGGAAACTGAGTTCGTTTATCTGGCGGTGGTGCTGGACGCCTATTCACGCCGCGTGATCGGCTGGGCGCTGGATCGCAGCCTGGAGGATGACCTGGCTATCGCGGCCTTGCAGATGGCATTCCGGCGACGGTCCCCGGTGGAAGGATTGACTCATCATTCCGACCGCGGCGTTCAATACGCGTCCCACGACTATACGGGTCTGCTTCACGAGCACGGCGTGCGGATCAGCATGAGCCGGAGTGGCAATCCTTACGACAAGGCTTACGCTTCATACTGCACCTCCTGTGAACCGTGCGTGACGTTCTCTGGGAAAAGACGCCGTTTGGCGAGTTTGACGCCCTGTGCCTTGCGCGGCGGGTTGGGTCCTGGATCCTCATACAGCCAGTCATCTCGATCATTCACAGGATAGCCGCGAAGCAGTCCGCGATTCCGCCAGGTGATCACGCACTTGGGGCCGATGTCCAGTCGCGCCGACATTTCTTCGAGCGTCAACAGGCCCTTCTGGCGCAGCCGATCATACCGCGTTTTGAGTTGGTATTCGCGGCGGAGGCGCGCGACGATGCGACTGTTGAAGTGCTGGCCGCACCCCGATAGGGCTCCACGTTGGTTCAGGATGTCGACGATCTTTTTGTCGGTATAACGATCGGTTAGCCGATCGATCTCGGCGACAACCTCCGCGGGGGTTGTTCGGAGCTCCCAGGCTGTCAGCGGTCGCGGCAGCTCCAGGGTTTTCGACGCTCCGCCATTGAAGCGAACATGAACCGTGATTCCAGTGCCGCGCAAGAGCGTTACGTCGGCCAGCAGCAGGCGGACCATTCGTTTCCGTTCCCGATCCGGGGTCTTTGGATCTTGCCAGAGCCGTGGAAAATCACTGGCGAGAGCGGCGATTCGGGAGCGCTGCTGTTCATCGATTATGATTCGATCTTGTCGCCGCTGCTGTTCGTACTGTTCCTGTGCCAGAGTTAATGCGCGAAGCTTTTCATTCCAGTCCGCCTCCAGCGAGTCAGCGACGAGACGGTTCGCTGGATCGACGTGCAAGTAGCGGCGCTGAGCCAAGTCGGCTTCATAGCGCGCTCGCTCCACTTGTTTCTTGCGGAGCCGGTCCACTTCCTCGATTCTGGCCTGGAGTTCCTGCTGCACTGACAGAGTAACTTCCAGCGCTAGCGGAGCCACGCTCTCCACCAGCAGTTGGCCGACCGCGTTATCGATGTGATCTCCGATCACTCGTTGGCATAGCGATAGGGCATGTTCGATTCCGTCGCGTTGGCAGACATACTCGGGTACGAGCCGGTCTTGGCGCGTGTGGTACCGAACCGTCATGCGGCTCCCGCACACCCCGCAGACCACCAAGCCTTGCAGCAATGCTGGGCCTTCGCGCGGAGGACTCTTACGGCGGTCGGCCCCGACCGCTTGAGCGTTCTCCCGGAGGCGCAACAAGTTCTCTTCATACTGTGCCCAGGAGATGTACCCAGGGTGAGCGTCCTTGAATAACATCCATTGCTCACGTGGCAGCTTGGTGTAGGAAGTGCCTCCGTTCGGGTTGTTGCGAGTACGGCTGCGGCCATAGACGAATGCACCCGCGTAACGAGGATTGTGCAGAATGTGCAAGGCCCGGCTGTGCGGGAGTTCCGCCCACACCAGTTCGCCTTTATTCGGCCCCTTTTTCAATCGCCGTGGGAACAGCAGCCCTTTCTGCCGGAACGCTTTGACTACTGCACAAGCCGATGCGGTGCGCCGGAATGTGTCGAAGAAGAATCGAATACTTTCTTGGACCTGCTTGTCGGGGTCCAGCACCGGCTGATTACTAGCGTTATAGAGAAAGCCAACCGGCAAGGGACACTGCANNCGATCATTGAAGTGCGCTGGATCATACACGCCGTCTTCATCGAGAATGAGCGTGTCGGTCAGAGCGCAGATCTCCAACAACCGGTGCCAGTCGGTGGAGTTTCGCGCCAGACGGGAAACTTCCAAGCCAAGCACGATGCCGGCTTTGCCCAGGCCGACTTCGGTGACCAGCTTCTGAAACCCTTCCCGATCCACAGCCGAGGCGCCGGACTGCCCGAGATCGGTGTCGATGACGATGATGCGCTCCACGGGCCAGCCCAAGGCGACCGCATGCTGGCGGAGACCGTACTGCCGTTTGGTGCTTTCGGTATTTTCAAACACCTGACGCAGCGTCGATTGGCGCACGTAAAGATAAGCGTTTCGTTTGAGGTGTCCGGCATTCACCTTTTGGTGTGCGATGCCTGTCATGAGGTTGCCTCCTGTTGTAGATAGAGAATCATGCTGGCCAGCAATGTGGTGATCTTTGGCCGCACGTCGCCTGGGATGGTTGCGTTGACATCGGGCTGAGGGCGCGGACTTGGTTCGCCGCGGGGAACACATTCCGACCAAGCCTGCATCCAGGCGGTCATTCCGCGCCGAACAAAGAGCGCCCATCCTAAACCCTCCCCATGGTGGGCCTCCGTTGCTACGGCATCGCGGCGCAGGTGCTCGTACTCGGCAACGAGATCGTAACGGATGGTCGGTGTTCCGGAGCCCTCGGTCAGCGGAGTTTTTTTTGATGGCGCAACAAGCTGCGTTCGATGCTTCGCGGATGAACCCGGATGCCGAAGCGATCCTGAACCAGCTTCACCAGATCCGGCAATCGAACGGATGGTTCTTTCTGGCGCTGCTCCCCAATGAACGTGAGGACCTCGTCGGTGAGCTTGTGCGCCTGCTTTGGGCCGCGCTTGTGCGGCACCAGGCCGGCCAGTCCGGCTTGCTCGAAGGCGGATAACGCTTGATAAAAAGATGGGCGCGAAAAGCCGAAGTTCGCTGATGCCTCCGTCACCGACTGGCCTTCGGCCTGCACCCGGCGCAGCATCTCGTACTTGACCTGGACCAGATCGCGGGGATCGAAAAACTCGTCCTGAAGAAACAGCTCGTCGCGAACCTCCTTCGGGCGCGGGTTCAGCGTCCCGTGTTGTTGCAGCGCCTCGAACTTGGCATCTTTGTCGGCCATGGTTGGCTTCGAAACTGTCGGCCAGATCCGTAAGTATAATTATGCTCTCATTTGAACCCATGTCAAGCTGTTTTTGTCTTCCGCTGCCCGTTATTAAAGATGCATAATGGCACTCCAACGCCCACTGCAGCAGCGCGGCCCAACTTCTGTTCGGCATTATTCTCTTTACATATGCGGCGTTATTGTCTTTACATTCCAGTCTCTGCTTCCTCATCTCGCCTTCTCCAACAAGTCGGCCAGCTTCAGCAAGTCCTCGTGGCGAAACAAGCACCGCCCTGCCGCTAACGTCACGAATGGATCTGCCGCTATCGCTGTCGTCCAGCACGCCGGAATCGAGCATAGGCGCCCGCCGCTATCGTGAAAGTACACTCGATCCTCACCCCAGTTGCGGCGGTAAGTGACTAGCTTGAACCGCTGGCCCTTCAACGGATGATGTGGATGGATGACTTCAAAACTACTGTCGGCAGCGTCGCCATGAGCTGTAGTTGACTGCCTTGGCCAACGCGACCTGCGAATCGTTCATGAAAACGCTGAAATACGAGGAAGTGTACCGTCAGGAGTACCGCGATCTCGGCGAGGCGCGGGCATCTATCGAGCAGTTCCTCGAAAAAGTCTACAATGGCAAGCGCCTGCACTCGGCCCTGGGCTACCAGTCGCCGATCAAGTTTGAACGTTCGCTTCCGCCGCCAGGTTCTGATGATCTCGCTTTGCAACCTCCGCAATCGATGACCGCATGAAAAACAAGGGCGCCCTCAGAATGCGTTTTCTTAGGCATAGCGGAATCTATCGGTCCGATGTGTTGTTACTTCTTGTAAACTCGGGCCAGGGTGCCGCCTCCCGTTGGTCGGGCCCGGCCCAAGCTATAGGACGCGCCGGAAGGTGCACGCCCTGCCCATCGTCCGCGATGAGTTCCGGCCGGCTATTC
>PMOV01000256.1:0-8883 GCA_003161195.1 Acidobacteriota bacterium
TTCCGGCGATTGCCAAGGCGATCCCGCAACCACTGCCTTGCTGGACGGCATACAAATTTCTTCCTTCGCCCCGGAGGACACCATCAATCCTCCCTCGGGGCCTTATCGCTTTTATCAGATCGCGTCGATTATTGGCACGTCCCCCCGCACCGGTGATTTCCCGTTCTCCGGGCAGATATTCATCTACGCGGCCCCCGGAGACACCGTGCATTCCGACGTATGGTTTGGTTCTACAACCCCGTTTCGGCCGGGCGCCATGCAGTGTGGAGTTTACCTTTCCGGCTATCTGGTGACGCCATAGCCGCAACCACTCTTGAGATCCGTCAGTGACGCAGTTTGCCGGAATCACCAAGTGGCTTCGCCGGACTTGATGTGACCTGCGAGAAAGAAAAGAAGAGGAACAAATGAAAAAAATCGTTACCCGCTTCTTGGCGGGCCTGGGAGCAATTCTAGTACTCGCAATCTCGCTGCAACTCTTCGCACCCAACGCCGTCCACGCCGTGGTCAGTACGCTGGTCACGGTGGCTAACACCGGGGCCAATCCGGTCATTACGCAAGCGGCGGATAACCACGCGCGGACCGCCGTTGCACTGCAATGCCTTGCTATCGGAAATACCGGGAACGAGGAAACTGGCTGCGCACTGACCACTGGACAAACCAGCACCCCTTTCGAAGTCCCCGCTGGCCAACGGTTGGTGATCGAATATATAAACGGCACGCTCTCCATTCCCGTGGGATCAACTCCCAGCTCGGTTGAAGTGGCTGGAATTTATGCGGGATCTGGTTCGGGCTATTTCCCTCCCCGGGAATCCGTCATGGTTCCTACGCAGGTCGGGTATGACCCGCAAGGAACGATCGCCTACGCTTTTTCCGCGCCGGTCACCGTATACATCGATCCGTACTACACCTTGCAGGGGATATGCGCGTTGTCTGCCACTCCCGGGCAGGGCCAGATGAGCTGCAGCTTCTCTGTCTATGGCCATTTGGAAAATATCAGTTGAAAAGCCAAACATGCTCCGGCTCCTATGAGCGCAGTCCTGCCCCTAAATGTTAATAATAATTGACACTATGTTCGTTTTATTTTACATTTGGCGCATCTTCGGTGGAGGAACCGGATGCCCTATCGCGAAAAAACTGCCTGGCTCTCGCTGTTCGCTATGCTGGTCACCTTTGGACCCTACTTCACCCTGGTAGCCACTCGTTACTTTCCCAGTGCACCGCTGCCCAACCTGCGCCAGCTCGCCTGGTATGCGGTCACCGCCCTCGCCCAGTTGCTCATCCTGGGCGTAGGCCATCTCTATCTCCGGCGCGCCTCCGCGCAAGACGCACGCATGCCGCTCGATGAACGGGATCAAGCCATCCAGCGCCGCTCGGTCAGCTGCGCCTACTACGTCCTGATCGCCGGCATGATCCTNNGGCGTGGTGGTCTTCAGCTACCGCAGGCAAGCCTGATGCAAGGATCCATCTCGAATCGCATACGCATCTTGCGCTTCCACAATGGCGAGATGTCGCAGGCCGAGCTTGGCCAGCGCGTCGGCGTCACCCGCCAGACCATCGCGGCCATTGAGGCCGGGAAATACTCGCCATCCTTGGAGGCTGCCTTTCGCATCGCCCAGGTCTTCAATGTGCCCTTACACGAGGTGTTCCAGTGGGAGTTAAATCCCCCATCGAAGTAAGCTCACCTGCTGGCGGAGGAAGTTAGAAATTACCCACCAGCTCACTCAATTCCCGCCAAATCGCCCGGGTCTAAACCGCTCCCAATCCATCGATACGCTGCCGAGCGTAATCCATTCCAGCACCAACCTCCCGGTGATCGGTGCCAGCAAAATGCCGCTGCGGAAGTGTCCGGCAGCGATCACCAGCCCGTCGATCCCGGTCGGTCCCAATATGGGCAAATGATCCGGCGTGTCCGGGCGCAAACCCGCCCAATGCTCGTCTATCGTTGCGTTCGCCAAGGCGGGAACAACGTCGATCGCCGCCGTCACCAATTTTGCAAGGCCGCCAGCCGTCGGGGTCTTATCGAAGTCCAGGTACTCGACGGTGGCTCCCGCCAAAATCCGGCCATCGTTGCGCGGCACCAGATAAACATTCTCGGCCCAGAGTACGCGCTCGAGCTTCACTCCATCGCCCCGCGATCCATCACCGCGCAGACACACCATCTGCCCCTTCGCGGGACGCACCGGGGCAAATTCGGACACGCCGTCGATACCCCCCGAAAAGCATCCCGCCGCGATCACCGTCCACTGCGAGATAATCTCTTCTTTCGCCAACGACAACCCCGCGCAGCAATTTCCTTCGCGACGAATCCCCCNNGCCGCTGCCACATCCTCGCTAATCGCCGGCTCCAGACTTCGCGCGTCATCACCCGATAGCGCCTCAGCCTTAAGCCCCAATCCGTGGTGCAACGCCACCACTGTGCTCAACTCTTCGATCGCGTGGCGCGACGAAAATGTCTCCAGCGTTCCCTTCGCGCGATATCCCACGGACTGCCCCGACGCCTCTTCCACCTGGGCCACAAATTCGGGATACATCGCCAAACTCGCTTGCCCCAGCGCGACCAGTGGCAGCATCGCCGAATTCTCCGGCGCCGGAGACAAGATCCCGGCCCCTGCCCAGGATGCTTCCTTGCCCGGCTCCCCGGCGTCAAAAATCCCGACGCGCAACCCGGCACGCGCCAATTCCCAGCCAATCGTCGCCCCGATCAGCCCGGCACCGGCAATGGCCACATCAAAAGCCTTCATTGGTATCCCGGCCTCGTCGTTTCGCGACGGTGGTCATGGTTGCAGCGACTTCGCCAGCTCTTCCGACAGTAGCTGCGCCTTCCGCGCCAGGGTTTGCGCACTGGTCCAGTCCCCAGTTGCCGCCGCCGCGCGCGCATCCGCCATAAACCCGCTGATTTTCGAGGCCATATCCGTCTGTGCGGCATTGAGCGTCTTCCCGCGTGCCGCTTCGATCCCGTGCTCGGCCGCTGCCAGGCTGGCGTTGGTCTCCGCCTGCGCGGTGCTGGACTCTGCCACGCTCAACTGTGGCGCCACAAAGGGTATCTGCGGTTTGCTCGGTTCCGGCGCCGCGGGCTGCGGTGTGGCCACCCGTGGTCGCGCCGGCCGCTCAGACGCGTTCAAAGGAGCTGGTGCGGGCAACTCCAGTTGCAACTCAGCAGGCTCTTCGAGCTCCGGCTCAGCGGAATCGCCCGTCGTCGCGCGCGGCTGCGGAACCCGCGGATGTACCACCGACGCCGTCTGCCAATGCACCGTTGGCCGCTTGCGCTCCGCGCAACCGCCAACGATGAGCGCAAGCAGCAAGGCGGCCACCACCGCTTCGCAGCGCAAAACCTTTGTCGGCGTCAACGCGAACTGCGGCCTACCGGAGCAGGCTCCGCTGTTCGTCAGCTGCTCCGACCGGGCTGGGGTGTCGGTCATAGCTACGCCGCTAGAGGTAGTTCAATACGGAACGTTGTGCCGCGTCCTACCTCCGAGGTGAAGTCTATCGAACCGTTGTGCAGCTGCACAATGCGGAAGGTGCTGGCCAGCCCGATGCCGCTGCCGCCCGGACGCGTGGTAAAGAAGAGCTGGAAAATTTTCTGCCGATTTTCCGGAGAAATTCCGCGCCCCGTATCGCCCACCGCAATCTCTGCCATGTCGCCGCGCCGGCTCAGCACCACGCGCAACTGCCCGCCTTCCGGCATGGCGTCGATGGCGTTGAGCACCAGATTCAGCACCGCCTGCTGCAGCAGCGCGCGGTCCACATAAACTTCCGGCACGTCGATGGGCAACAGTTGCGCCACCTGCACGTTGGCCTTCTGGAACTGCGGCTGCGCAATCTCCAGCACCTCGCGGAGCAGCTCCGGCAAATGCGTGGCTTCCAGGCGAATCTCCATCGGCCGCGTGAAATCCAGGAAGCGTTTCACGACCGCGTCCAGGCGGTCGATCTCCTTGTCCAGCACCTGCACGGCCTGCCAGGCATTGCTCTCGGGTTCCAGCGGAACGGATTCCTTCAGGTTCTCGAGCCACAGCCGCATGGAATTCAGCGGATTCTTTACTTCGTGCGCCACGCCCGCGGTGATGCGGCCCAGCGCCGCGAGCCGCTCGCTCACCTGCAGTTGTGTGTTGATGCTCTCCAATGAATCGAGGTCGCGCAGGGTCACCAGCGCGCCCATGCGTTCGCCGTCTTCCTGAATGGCCTGTACGCTCACGCCGACGCGGCGTGGTCCGTCCGGCGTTTGCAGCTCGGTTTCAGACGCCACTTCGCTCAGCTCCTCGCCATCGCCGAGCCGCAGCGCCGCGCGCAACGGGTGGCCTGGCGGAAAGATCTCCGTCACGCGCCGACCCAGCAGTTGGCCGGATTGCGCCCCAAGAAACTTTTCCGCCGCCGGACTGATCATCACCGCGCGCGCGTCGCGTGTGAAGAGCAGTAAGCCGTCTTCGAGACCGGTCATCACGGAGTTCATGTTCTCGCGCAGCGTGCTGAAAATCTCATGCACCCCGCGCAGTTGCTGGCCGACTTGCGAGATCTTGCGGCTGACCTGGCCCAGTTCGTCGCCGGGTCCGCCAAAACGTATATCGTCCGGACCGGGCGCGTCGTATTGGCCGGCGGAGATGCGGTCCAGTTGCGCGGAGATGTTGGCAATCGGCGCGAGCGCAGCGCGCGAAACAACCGCCGCCAGCAGCGTGGAAATGATCAAGGCCAACAGCACAATCGTGCCGGCGCGCAGCAAGCCATCCTTGATTTCGTCCAGAATAAAGCCCGAAGCCAGCACGATGCGCACCTCGCCGAAGGGCTTGTTGTCCAAATCGAAGCGGAAGTCATGTTCGTAAAGGCGGGAAGCGCCCCGCAACACCTTGACTTGATGCAGCAGGCCGCGTTGCACCAGTTGCGTCATCGGCGTGCGCCGCGCCAGAAACGTTCCTTGCAAATTTTTATCGCTGGAAATGAGCACGATGCCTTGCTCATCGGTGATGGAGACTTCGTAGATCAGCGACGAGCGGTCCGCCGCGGCGAGTTGCGCCTGCAAGCCCTCATTGATTTCCAGCGCGTGGCGAACGTAATCGTGAATGTCGTCGGGAGAGGTCGAATAGGGACGCAGGTCGCGGTGCGCGGCGTCGGTGATGGCGTTCTGCACGCCGATGAAGACGTTATGCGCCATGTCCCTGGCGTTTTTGTCCGTCTCCTGCAACACCTGCTGCAGCAACTGGCCCAGGAAGACCAGCGAAAGAACCGCCACCACGAGGAACACTAGCGAGGTCATCACCAGCGTCAGTTTTGTGCGCAGCCGCAACTGCATGCGGGTTACTCCGCCTCGGCGCGATCGCTGCCGTATTCTTTGAGTTTGTTGTGCAGGGTTTTGAGGCTGATGCCCAGCAGTTCCGCGGCGCGCGTCTTGTTGTTGCCGGTGGCGCCCAGCGTCTGCAGGATCAGTTCGCGTTCCATGGCATCGACGGTGGTGCCGACCGGGAATTTGATGGCGCCCAGATCGCTCGGCCCTTTGGCGGCGTTCTTGCCAAACTCCTCCGGCAGCGCCGAGCGGGTAATCAAATCCTTCTCGCACATGATGGAGGCGCGCTCCAGCACGTTGCGCAATTCGCGGATGTTGCCGGGCCAGGTGTGGCTCATGAAGATATCCATCACTTCGCTGCCCACACCGCGCACATGCTTGCCGTGTTTGGCGTTGACGTCGCGCAGGATGTGCTCGACGAGCAGCGGAATATCTTCCTTGTGGTCGCGCAGCGGCGGCAAATTAATGTGAAAGACATTCAGGCGGAAATAAAGATCCTGGCGGAGCACGCCGCTGGCCACGGCCTTCTCCGGATCCTTGTTGGTGGCCGCGAGTACGCGCACGTCCACCGGTGTTTCGACTTTGCTGCCCAGGCGCCGCACTTTGCGGTCTTCCAGCACGCGCAGCAGCTTGGCTTGCGTGGGCGCGGGCATCTCGCCGATTTCGTCCAGCAGCAGCGTGCCGCCATCCGCCAACTCGAAGCAGCCGATGCGGCGCTCCGCCGCGCCGGTGAAGGCGCCGCGTTCGTGGCCGAAAATTTCGCTTTCCATCAGCGATTCGGGAATTGCCGAACAGTTGATGGCCACGAAGGGGCCATTGGCGCGGTTGGAGAGTTGGTGCACGGTGCGCGCCACGATCTCCTTGCCGGAGCCGGTCTCGCCGGTGATCAGCACGGACGCGGAACTGGGGGCGGCCATTTCCACCACGCGCATCACATCCTGCATGGGCTTCGACGCGCCGACCATCTCGCCGATGCGGCCGGCCTCGCGCAACTGCCGCTGCAAGACCACGAGCCGCCGCGAATCGCGTGCTTTGCTTAACGCGCGGTCCAGCAGCGCGCGCAGCACCGGCCCCTTCAGCGGCTTTTCGATGTACCAGAACGCGCCGGCCTCAATAGCGGCCACGGCACGCTCTTCGCTGCCCTTGCCGGTGATGATGATGGCCGGCACATCCAGCAGTTCGTCGCCGAGCTGCTTCAGCAGGTCGAGGCCGTTCATGCCGGGAAGTTCCACGTCGGCGATGATGCTGTCTGGCTGATAGCTGGCGAATTTTGCGAGCGCGTCTTCCGCCGTGGCCACGCCCAGCGTGTCGCAGCCCCAGCGCTGCAGCAGTTGTTCATAGCCGCGCCGCGCGTTGTCTTCATCCTCGACGATCAGCACGCGGTCCCGCCGCTCCTGCGTCTCTAGTCCGCGTACCGCCGCTCGCGCTTCTTCCGCCATCAAAGTTCCGCCTTTTTCTGTACGAATCGTCGTGTACCTGACTCTAACAAGGTCGAAACCGCTTGCCAAGGTTAAGAGACTCGCCATCTGCGACGAGCTCCCAGCAGGAAGCGGCTGTTTACGCGCGCGAATCTTTTCCGGGTGCAACGTAACCAAAACGGTAAGCCACGCGGTCTAATGGGTTGTAGCGTGTTCGACGGGCCCTGAATTCCAAAACATCTTTTAAGGCTATCTCTTCATATCCGCCATGCAAGCTGGCGTTGCAAAGTAGAGGATTGGTACGGGTGTATCTGCTCGCGAGGTCAGCCATGAACGATCAGAAGCGCATTCTACTCCCCAACGCGAGACGTGCCGCTTTTGCTGCCGTTTTAGCGCTCGCCCCACTCCTGTCGTTGAGCGGATGCACGGCCATCAAGGTGAAGCTAGGTATGCGGGTGTACCTGGCGAAAACCAACGTGACCGCCATGCAAGTGAGCCTACCGAAAGGCCCGGCCATCGCACCAGGAGAGAGGCTCGGCCTGGTGGTGAATTTCACGCAGCCGAATGGCAAGCCGCTGGTTACGGAAGGACAAGGCAAAGGAAAAGTCCTGTGGAAGGATCTTACGGTGACGCCGACCGTAGTCACCGCAGACCAGAAAGGCAACATCACGCTGCCGCACGATCCGCGGAAGAGCGATGGCAAGACGGCGCACGTGGCCATCACCGCGCCCAGTCATCCGGACCTGCACGCGGAACTCGATATCCCCATCACGTACGACTACAACTTCGTCGCGAATTTTTCCGGCGCGCCCGGTGCAAGCGGTTCTAGCGGCTCCGATGGAATGGCTGGTTCTTCCGGCAGCTCTGGCTCGATCGATCCGAACAATCCGTCGCCTGGCGGGAACGGTGGAAACGGAACCAACGGATCCGATGGTGGAGATGGCGGACCCGGCGGAGACGCGCCCGCGGTGACGGTGATGATCACGCTGCGGCCCGGCGCGCACAGCCTTCTGCAAGCGAGTGTTACCGCCGCGGGCAAACGCCGCCTCTATCTCATCGATCCGCAGGGCGGCGCGTTGTCGGTGCTGGCGGACGGCGGGCCGGGAGGCGCAGGGGGCAGAGGGGGCAGAGGCGGCGCTGGCGGCGCTGGCGGTTCGGGTTCGCCCAGCGGCAGCAGCGGAAGCAGCGGATCGGATGGACGCAACGGCTTCGATGGCTCTCCCGGCAAAGCCGGAAGCATCACCGTCACCTATGACCCATCGGCCAAGCCGTACTTGACCGCCATCCACACCTCCAACCGCGGGGGCCCGCAGCCCGTGTTCATTGAAGCGCCAGTAGCTGCGCTGTGGTGAAACGCGGATTTGTCCACATCAGTTGTTCGGAGTCCGCACTTTTGTGATAGAACGGCGTGAACTCACGCTTGCCGGTGCTATATGAATCGTTGCGAACCGCGCAGCCTTGCTGGAGGTGCCAGATGAACTTTTCCAAAGACGATCTAGTGCGCGCGGGGGAAGGACTTCTCACTGCTGAAGATTGCGAGCGCCTCTGGCAGAAGCTGCTGAGGCAGGAACCTGCCGCGACCAGGGGAAAATTTGATGTCGCCAATGTAGCCTATTATTTCGGCGCGCTGGTCGTAATGTCCGCCATGGGTTGGTTGATGAACCTGGGGTTTGAGAAGTTCGGCGGGACGGGAATCGCTGCTATCGCTACGTGCTATGCAATTCTTTTTATCCTCGCGGGCAAAACGTTGTGGTTTAAGGAAAACCTGAAAATTCCCGGTGGTCTCCTGTTTACGCTTGCTGTATGGATGACGCCTCTCGCGATTTACGGTATGGAAAAGGCCGCCGGGGTTTGGCCGCAAGGGGCGCCCAGCGATTTCCAGAGTTATCACATTTGGATCAAAGGAAGCTGGATTGTGATGGAACTGGGGACCGTCGTTGCGGGGCTGCTGGCGCTGGCATTTGTTCGCTTCCCCTTCCTGACGTTTCCCATCGCTTTTTCGTTGTGGTACATGTCCATGGATCTGACGCCGCTCATTTTGCGCAGGCCGGAATTCAATTGGGACGAGCGCCTCTGGGTGTCTCTGTGTTTTGGACTTCTGATCTTGCTGGCTGCGTTTTTGATCGACCGAAGAACGCGCGAAGATTACGCCTTCTGGGGCTATTTGTTCGGGATGATGGCGTTCTGGGGTGG
>PMOV01000256.1:8971-11030 GCA_003161195.1 Acidobacteriota bacterium
CGCGACAAAATTGAAGAGTTCCTTTTGGCCATCATCCCCGAAAGTGTCAGAAGCCTGCGGCCCGTCGCGCGGTGAATCGCAACGCCACTGTCGGTAAGGCGAATGGAAATGCAGAGCCGCGATGACCAATTCGATTTACATCGATTTGTGGAAGCTCAGAGCCGCGTGTTCGATCGCGTCTGTGCGGAGTTGCGCGCAGGGAGAAAGCAAACACACTGGATGTGGTTCATATTTCCGCAGATCAAAGGACTAGGGCAGAGCAGCATGGCGGTAAAGTTTGCGATTGCCGGGCGGTCCGAGGCAGGGGCTTATCTGGCGCACCCGATTCTCGGCCCACGCCTGCGCCAATGCGCGCAACTGGTGAACGGCGTCGAAGGCCGTTCCATCAGCGAGATTTTTGGGTATCCCGACGATTTGAAATTTCACTCGTGCATGACGCTGTTTGCCAGCGTCACGGCCGAGAACCAAGTCTTCATCGACGCTTTGGGAAAATACTTTTCGGGCGAGTTCGATTTGCAAACAAAACGTATGTTGTAACGTGAAAAAGCTGTTAGAGCGGAATCTAGGCTTCCGCTGAGCAGAATTGTTCGGCTGGCCGTCGCTCCAAAAGCGGAAGCAGGGCTCCCGCACTCCACTGTTTTGCCATTTTAGTCCTTTAGGAGGTAGAGCGAGCGCTCGAGTTCCAGTTCAAATTTCACGCCGCGCTGGAAGGTGATTTCGTGGCCGCGGCCGGATTCCGCCAGATAAGCGGTAAAGGCAGCCATGGCGGCGGCTTCCGCGGCGGCTTTTTTGTCTTTGTCTTTTAATCCTTTTGCCGCGGCCATGGCGGCGGCTAGGGCGGCGGCTTCGGCGGCGTCTTGCTGCGTGCTGCTGCGCCCTTCGATCAAACCTTCTTTGGTGACGTCCGACTTCACGCTGTGATCCCCGGGAATAGCGGAGACTTCCGCCACGATGGGCAGCTTGCCGAAGCGCGTGTGCAGGTAGTCGAAGGTGAGCCACAGTTTGGCGTGGCCGGCCATGCCTGCGGACTCCGCGCGCGTCACGTGTCCTTCGATTTCCGCTCCGGCTGGGAGATAGATGCCGTTGCCGGCGTCGAGCGGTTCGAGCGTGGTCATGCGGAAGGATTGGTTGGCTTCCGGCGTTTTGGTGCTGAGATCGCTGTCGAGGCGCGCGAGGAATTTCGTGCCGGGGGTTACGGCGTAGGTTTCGATGGGCAGGCCGGGTTGGCGGCGGCCGTCGGCCGGATATTGTTCGCGCATGGCGTCGCTAGCTGCGTTTGCGCTCGAATCCGTCCCGGAGTCTCGGGTAGCGTCGGACGCCGGGATTTTGTCGGTGCTGGTGGCGTCGTGCCGCGCGGGCGCGTCGTTCGTGTAGACCGGCGTGGATTGCGTCGCGGTCTGCGCGTTGGACGGCGACCCGGTGCAAACGGAGAGAGCGATCGCGAAGAGCGTTGCGGGAAGCTGGCGCGAAATGCTGAACATGAGTTTTTTCCCTTTTAATCCGAGGTGCTGACGCACTACTGGATGCACATCCCCTTCCAACCCGGAAGTTAGCTTTTGGTTGCGAGGCGGTGATTGCAGAGGGGTTAGGCGATTTGGATTGGGGGATGTTTGCGCTTCACGACGGTCTGTCGGAGAAACACAGCAGCGCCATGCCGGGTATTGCTGGCAGTTGTAGCGGCCGCCTTCTGGGGCGGGCGGGTTTCTGCGCCGAGTGTGCCAAGGCGTGATCTGGGCGAAGGGGCTAACGCCTCCGCCTGAGCCACGGCGCCGCCTCAGAAGGCGGCCGCTACAAATTCGCGGATCCGCTGCAACACTTTGGCATACATCGCGGGAGTTACTTTGCCGGTTTGCGTGTTTTGTTGGCTGGGGTGGTAGATGCCGAAGAGGCGGGGCCAAGGCGCGGGCAAGGCCGCTTCCGCACCGTGGCCGAAGGGGTATGCGGCGCGCGATTGGATCACGCCGCGGGCTTTTAGCAAATCGAGCGCGGCGTCCCACGCAATTTTGCCGAGCGCTAGTAAAGCTTTTGGTTGCAGGATTTCCAGTTCGCGTTCGAGATA
>PMOV01000256.1:11117-14156 GCA_003161195.1 Acidobacteriota bacterium
GGGGCCAGACCCAGGATGAAGAGTTTGGCGTGTGGGTCGCCGAAGCCGGGTATGGGTTTGCCCCAGTAATCGTGGCTGCGGAAGGCGCGGCGTTTTTCGCGGGCCACCTGTTCGCGATAGACGACCAGGCGCGGGCACTTGCGGCAGTGGACGACCTCTTCCGCGACGATGCGCAAGGACGATTCGGAGGATTGCGACGCGCGGCGATTTTTTGTTCCGCTGCTCAACTTAGGATGGCCAAGACCGCGTCGTGCAAAAGGCCATTGGTGCTGACGAATTCGCCCGTATAGATGGTGCGTTCGCCACGCACATTGGTCGCGCGGCCGCCGGCTTCTTCGACGATCAGCCCGAGGGGCGCGAGGTCCCAGGGCATCGAAGTGAGGTCCACCGCCGCTTCGATCGAGCCTTGCGCCACCAGCATGTGCTGCCAGAAGCCGCCGAGCGAGCGACCGTTGCGCGCGGTGTCCAGCATGCGGCGCAGCCTCTCCCGCATCACCGGAGTTTTCTTGGGGCCCGTGCCGGTACAGAAGACCATGGCGGTTTCCAGCGTGGCGCGCTGCGAGACGTGAATGGGCCGGCCGTTGCTATATGCGCCTTGGCCGCGATACGCGGACCAGCGCGTGCCGATAGCGGGGGCGCTGGCGATGCCGGCGACGATTTCGCCGTCGCGTTCGATGCCCAGCAGCGTGCCGAACGTGGGGATGCCGCGCGAAAATTCTTCCGTGCCGTCGATGGGATCGATGATCAGGCGCGCGCGGCCGCTGCCACTGGCGGCTTTGGCGTCGGCGCCGCCCATTTCTTCGCCCAGGACATCGAGAGGCAGGCCGCTCGCGGTGACTTTGGCGCGCGCCATTTCTTCTATCGCGCGGTCGGCTTGCGTCACCGGCGAGCCGTCGCCTTTGCGGTCGATACGCACGTCAGTGGTGCGAAAGTAGCGCATGGCGATGGCATCAGCTTCTTGCGCGATGGATTCTAGCAACTGCTCGAACTCTTCCCGAAATGCCATGCAGTCTCGTCTCCTGACTCTCGTCGCGCGCTATTTGACAGGTCTGGCGCACACTCCTAGCATACAAACTATCCCCTGTGAGCACACCTATCCCAACTGGCACGGTGCTGGACCGCATACTCGAAGCGCGCCGCGCCGAAGTGGCGCACCGCAAAATGGTGCTGCCAGAGACGGCGCTGAAGTATGGCGTGGCCGCCGCTACGCCGCTGCGCGACTTTCCGGCGGCGTTATCGCGCGACGGTTTCAACATCATCGCCGAGCTGAAACCGGCTTCGCCTTCACGTGGCGTTTTGCGCGAGCCGTTTGCGCCGGTGGAGCTGGCTACTCAACTTTGTCACGCGGGGGCGGCGGCGCTTTCCGTGCTCACGGAGCCGGAGTTTTTTGGCGGTTCGCTGAAGAATTTGCGCGACGCGCGCAAGGCAGTCAGCGTGCCCGTGCTGCGCAAGGATTTTATTTTCGACCCGTGGCAGGTGTGGGAAACGCGCGCCAACGATGCGGACAGTTTTCTCTTGATTGTCGCCGCACTGCCGGACGGTCTGCTGCGCGATTTGCTGGCGCTCGGCCGCGAATTGAAGATGGAGCCGCTGGTGGAAGTGCATACGGCGGCGGAACTGGACCGCGCCTTGGCGGCGGAAGCGCGCATCATTGGCGTGAACAATCGCGATTTGCACACCTTGGCGCTGAACCTGCGCGTGTCTTTCGACTTGCTCAAGCGCATCCCGGAAAGCTGTATCGCGGTGAGCGAGTCCGGCTTGCGCACGCACGAGAATTTGGCGGCGCTGCGGCAGGCGGGGTTTGACGCGTTCCTGATCGGCGAGCAGTTGATGCTGGCGCCGGAGCCGGGCGCGGCGCTGGCGGCGTTGCTGGGTCCGCGCGCGGCGGCGGGCTGACGCATGGTGTCTACGGTGCCCAGGATTCTTGTAAAGATTTGCGGCATTACGAACGGCGCCGACGCCCGGGCGGCGGTCGAAGCCGGCGCCAATTTGCTGGGATTTAATTTTTATCCCAAGAGCCCGCGCTTCGTTGCCCGCGCCGACGCCGCTAAGATTCGCACGCAACTGCCGCGCGAGGTTGTGCCGGTCGGCCTCTTCGTGAACGCTACGCCGGAAGATATTTTGGCCATGTACCGTGCGGTGCGCTTCACCATGGCCCAGTTGCATGGCGATGAGCCGGCGACGGTGGTGGCGGAGTTGGCGCGCGCGCTGCGCGTCATCAAGGCGTTCCGTGCAGGCGCGGATTTTGCGGCGGAAAAGCTCGACGACTACGGAGGAGCTTCGATGTTTTTGCTGGATGCCGCCCCGCTGCCGGCAAACGCAGGCCAATTTGGCGGCACCGGCCGCCGGGCGGACTGGGACGTGGCACGGCGGGCGGCGCCGACGCACCGTATTATTTTGGCAGGCGGATTGAAAGTGGAAAACGTTGCGGAAGCCATCCGCTACGTGCGGCCCGATGGAGTGGACGTAGCCAGCGGCGTGGAAACCAAGCCGGGGCGCAAAGACCACGGTTTGCTGCGCGAATTTATTGCCGAAGTGCGGCGCGCGGAAACGCGGTTGGATACGCAAGAGATGAGCGCCAAGTTATGAGCCCACAATCGACGAGCCTAGCCAGGAGTCAACAACCATGAGTTCCATCCTGCAGATTCCGGCCACAGCGCCCGGCCGCTTCGGCCCGTACGGCGGCCGCTACGTGCCCGAAACGCTAATGGTCCCGCTGCTGGAGCTCGAGCGCGCCTACGAAATCGCCAAGACGGACCCCGCCTTCCAAAACCAATTCGCCGATTTGTTGAAAAATTTCGCGGGTCGTCCCACGCCGCTGCAATTCGCCGCGCGCCTAACGCCGAAGCTCAATGGCCCGCGAATTTATTTGAAGCGCGAGGACCTGCTGCACACCGGCGCGCACAAAATTAATAACGCCATCGGCCAGGGCTTGCTCGCTGTCAAAATGGGCAAGCCGCGCATCGTGGCGGAAACTGGCGCCGGCCAGCACGGCGTCGCTTCGGCCACCGTCGCTGCGCACCTCGGCCTGCAATGCGT
>PMOV01000325.1:0-547 GCA_003161195.1 Acidobacteriota bacterium
GGAGAAATGGAAGTGTGGGCCCTTGAAGCCTACGGCGCCGCGCACATTCTGCAAGAGTTGCTCACGGCAAAGTCTGACGACGTCTATGGCCGCGCGAAAATTTACGAGGCCATCGTCAAGGGCGAGCCGGGCATCGAGCCGGGCGTGCCGGAATCGTTCAACGTGCTGGTCCGCGAGCTGCAGTCGCTCTGCCTGGACGTTGAGCTAATGAAACGCCAAAAGCCCACGGTTGCGGAAGCAGCCGATTAATCGCCGAGGAAGTATTTGCAGGGGTGCAGCATGCTGCATCCCATCTCGGCAAGATTTGAACCAGTTAGCAGTTTCCGTAGTTGGGTTCTCAGCCGGCGCGATGCCAAACATCGCACCGTATCCCGCAGTCGCAAGGCCGCGGGAGGGAGGAAACAACCTTGTATCGCAGCAGCCCCTATGATCGCGCAAGTCTAATTGCTGATTTCGATTCCATTCGCATCAGCTTGGCCAGCCCGGAAAAAATCCGCTCGTGGTCGCACGGCGAAGTCACCAAGCCGGAGACCATCAACTACCGCAC
>PMOV01000325.1:569-9245 GCA_003161195.1 Acidobacteriota bacterium
CTGGCCTCGCCCTGCTCGCACGTATGGTTCTTCAAAGGGCTGCCCAGCCGCATCGGCTACCTCTTGGACATTTCCATGCGCGATCTCGAGCGCATTCTCTACTTTGAAGCCTTCGTCGTCGTGGACGTCGGCGAAGTCGCCGTCCTCAAGGAACGCGAAGTGCTCCTCGAGGACAAGTACCGCGAACTCCAGAAAGAATATCCCGGCCAATTCGTCGCCAAGATGGGCGCCGAGGCCATCAAGGAACTCTTGCGCCGCGTGGAAGTTGATAAGCTCGCCGACGAACTGCGCGACAAGATGAAGAATGACGCTTCCCTTCAGAAGCGCATCAAGTTCGCCAAGCGCCTGAAGGTGCTCGAAGCCTTCCGCAAGAGCGGCAACAAGCCCGAGTGGATGATTCTGGACGTAATCCCGGTCCTTCCGCCGGAGTTGCGTCCGCTCGTGCCCCTCGATGGCGGCCGCTTCGCCACTTCCGACCTGAATGATCTCTATCGTCGCGTCATCAACCGCAACAACCGCCTCAAGAAGCTCATGGAACTGCGCGCGCCGGACGTCATCGTCCGCAACGAAAAGCGCATGCTGCAGGAAGCCGTTGACGCTTTGTTTGACAACGGTCGCCGCGGCCGGGTCCTGCGCGGCACCAATAACCGCCCGCTCAAGTCCCTCAGCGACACGCTCAAGGGCAAACAGGGCCGTTTCCGCCAAAACCTCCTCGGCAAGCGCGTGGACTATTCCGGCCGCTCCGTCATCGTCGTCGGCCCCGAACTGAAACTTCACCAGTGCGGTTTGCCCAAGAAGATGGCTCTGGAGCTATTCAAGCCCTTCATCTATCACAAGCTCGAAGCCCAAGGTCACTGCACCACCATCAAGCAAGCCAAGGAAATGGTCGAGCAGCAGGAAGCCGTGGTGTGGGATATTCTCGAAGACGTTATCCGCGAACATCCCGTGCTGCTCAATCGCGCCCCCACGCTGCACCGCTTGGGCATCCAAGCGTTCGAGCCCGTCCTCGTCGAAGGCAAAGCCATCCGCATTCACCCGCTGGTCTGCACCGCCTTCAACGCGGACTTTGACGGCGACCAGATGGCCGTGCACATCCCGCTTTCCCCGGAATCCCAGGTGGAAGCTTCCGTGCTCATGCTCAGCTCGCGCAATATCCTGAGCCCCGCGCACGGCTTGCCGCTCGCCGTTCCGTCGCAGGACATGGTCCTCGGTATCTATTACCTGACCAAGTCTCGCCCCGGCGCCAAGGGTGAGGGCCGCGTGTTCGGCAGCCCGGAAGACGTGGTTCTCGCGCTGGAGGCCGGCGAGGTCGAACTGCTCACGCCCATCCGCCTGCGTTTCACCGGCGAAGTGATCGACCTGACCACCGCCTACGACAACCAGGACGTGCCCCACACTGAGCCCGTCAAGATGGAGCGCCAGTTCATCCAGACCACCGTGGGCCGCGTCATCATGAACTCCAGCCTGCCCGAGGATTTTCCGTTCATTAACGGCTTGCTCAAGAAGAAGGGCGTGCAGCAGCTCGTCTATTACGCCTACTTGCGCTTCGGCCTGGAAAAAACCGTCGTGCTGCTCGATCAGCTAAAAGAGCTGGGCTTTATGTACTCCACCAAGTCCGGCATCTCCATCGGCATCGACGACATGCTCATCCCCAGCGACAAATACAAGCTGGTGGAAAACGCCGAAAAGGAAGTCGTCAAGGTGCAGCAGCAATATCTCGACGGCGCCATCACCAACGGCGAGCGCTACAACAAAGTCATCGCCATTTGGGGCGACATCACCGAACGCGTGGCCGATGAAATGTTCAAGGCCCTCGAAAACCAGGACAAGGAAGGCGTCATCAACCCCGTCTACGTCATGGCGGACTCCGGCGCCCGCGGTTCCAAACAGCAGATTCGTCAGCTTTCCGGTATGCGCGGATTGATGGCCAAGCCCTCCGGCGAAGTCATCGAGACGCCCATCACTTCCAACTTCCGCGAAGGCCTCACCGTGCTGCAATACTTCATCTCCACGCACGGTGCCCGTAAGGGTCTTGCCGATACCGCGCTTAAGACCGCGGACTCCGGCTACCTCACGCGCCGCCTTGTCGATGTCGCGCAAGACGTGATCATCAACGAGCGCGATTGCGGCACNNCGCGACCGCATCGTGGGCCGCGTTTCGCTCGACAAGATCAAGGACTTTGAAGGCACGATCATTGTCGACGTCAACCAGGAAATCACCGAAGAGCTCGCCAACCAGGTGCAAGGCGCGGGTATTGAACGCGTACGCATTCGCTCCGTGTTGACCTGCGAATCCCGCCGCGGTGTTTGCGCGCTCTGTTACGGCCGCAATCTCGCCTCGGGCCGCATGGTCGAGCTCGGCGAGGCNNCTCACCATGCGTACCTTCCACATCGGCGGAACCGCCACGCGCGTCTCCGAGCGCTCCACGCTCGAAGCCCGCAACAACGGCGTCGTCAAATTTGTGGACCTCAAGTTTGTCGAGGGCCGCGGCGGAACTTCCATCGCCATGAACCGTTCCGGCTTGATCGCCATCGTGGATGAAAAGGGCCGCGAAAAGGAACGCTATCACGTGGTGTACGGCGCGCGTCTCCGCTGCGTCGATGGCGAGCACGTCACGCACGGCCAGATCTTGGCCGAGTGGGATCCGTTCACCTTCTCCATTCTCACGGAAACTGCCGGCTCCATCCGCTTTGACGACCTGAAGACCGGCGTCACCATCGAAGAGCAGGTCGACGAAGTCACCGGCCTTTCGCAGGACGTTGTTACCCTGCCGCCCGGCGACGAAAAACATCAGCCTGCGATTCTCGTCCGCGATTCCAGCGGCAAGGTTCGCAAAAAGTACCTCATGCCTTCCCGTGCCCACTTGATGGTCAAGGACGGCGACGAAGTGCAAGCCGGAGACGTGCTGGCCAAAATCCCGCGCGAAACCACCAAGACCAAGGACATCACCGGCGGCCTCCCGCGCGTCGTCGAACTCTTCGAGACCCGCAAGCCCAAGGATCCCGCGGTCATCAGCGAGATCGACGGCAGCGTGCGCTACGGCGACATCGCCAAGGGCATGCGCAAAATCTACGTCGAGAGCGAAGACGGCAAGACCACCAAGGAATATTCCATCCCCCGTGGTATTCACATCAACGTGCAGGAAGGCGACCACGTCAAGGCTGGCGAAGCTTTGATCGATGGCCCGCTCAACTTGCATGACTTGCTGGCCGTCCTCGGTGAAAAGTTCACCCAGGCCTACCTCGTCAACGCCATTCAAGAGGTCTACCGCCTGCAGGGTGTGAACATCAACGACAAGCACATCGAAACCATCAGCCGTCAAATGATGCGCTGGGTCAAAGTCGAAGACGTCGGCGACACGCCGTTCCTTCTCGAGGAGCAAGTGGACAAGTTCCGCTTCCGCGAGGAAAACGACCGTATCATCGCCGAAGGTGGCCGCCCCGCAACCGGGCGTCCGCTGCTCTTGGGTATCACCAAGGCCTCGCTTTCGACCGACTCGTTCATCTCCGCGGCCAGCTTCCAGGAGACCACCCGCGTCCTCACCGAAGCGGCCGTCGCCGGCAAGGTCGATTACCTCCGCGGCCTCAAGGAAAACGTCATCATGGGCCGCCTCATCCCGGCCGGCACCGGACTCGAGCACTACCGCAGCATTCAGTTGCTGACGGAAATGCCCGCCCCGGCGCCGCAAGAGGAAATCCCGGAAATCGCTGAGCTCACCGCCGAAGAAGCGGCCGCTCTCGACTTCCTCAACAAAGACAGCGAAGCCGACGCCATCTCCGAAGGCTAAGCCGCAACAAATCACAGCAATGGAAACGGCGTCCCGGCTCACACCAGGATGCCGTTTCTCCTTTGTAGTGGCGCAGCATGCTGCGCCCCAGCTAGCCCGGGCGCAAATCCCATCCGGCTCGCCTCAGGTTCGCCTACTTGCCCACGCAACGTGACCCTGTATCAGCGACCGGCCGCTGTTTCTCATTTCGTCACCAACACAGGTATCTTTCGGGCACGCCCGTCCCCGTCCCCGTTGCCCGCCTCTAACGCCCTTCCTACAATGGAACTACGCGCTTTGCCCAGCAGTCCCCGCTTCGCAAGGGTGCGCGTCTGCCCATACTCATGCCCGCAAACGACCATCGCGCCGCTTCGTCGCCCCCCGCCTCCCCGAAGCCGGAGAACCGCCCTAACGTCTCCTCCCGCCTCGAACAATTTGAAAGGCGTCAGGCGGAACTTTGGCGCCTCACCTTCCTTCTCCTGCTGCTCCTGGCAATCGTGTTCTCCGTCGTATCCTGGGATACCGTCCGTTCCCTCGCGCATCACTACGAAGCTCTGCCCATCGGCTTGGTAGTCCTGGTCATCCTTTTCGGCTTCTACGCCTGGAAGCGCACGCAGGAAATTTCCGAGCTGCGCGGCCTGGTCCGCGGCATCGAACAGCGTGACGCCGCCCCCCCGAACGAGAAGCAGATGGACCAGCTCTTTGAGATCATCGCCCGCTCCCAGCAGGGCTATCGCGATCTCATCGACTCCTTTGACGATGTTCTCGTTGCCCTGTCTTTGGAAGGTGAAATCCGCTCCGTCAATCGCAGCTTCGCCGAACTCGTTCGTCTGCCTTATCAGGAGATCATCGGCAAACCCTTGGCCCAGTTCGTTCAGGAAGCCAGCGGCGACGGCCCCGCAATGGCTCGCCGCGCCATGCCACGCTTCCTCGAACGCCGCACGTGGTCTGGGGTCCTCCAGCTTCGCTTCAGGAACCAGAATAGCCTCTTCTATTTTGACTGCACCGCGCACGCTATGACGCGCTCGGATCAGGTCCACGGCATCACCATCCTCGCCCGCGACGTCACCGCCCTCCGCAAAAATGAGGCGCGCTTCACCGAGCTTTTCGAGACCCTGCAGGAAGGCATCTACGTCGCCACCCCTGGCGGCGCCATTCTCGATGCCAATCCCGCGCTCGTCCGCATGCTGGCCTATGATTCCAAGGAAGAGCTGCTCGCGCGTTCCGTCCCGGAAATCATCGTCGACCCCGATATCCGCAAGTCCCTCAAGCGCGAAGTCGAGAAGGAATCCACGCCCCAGGGCCGTGAGATCACCCTGGTGCGCAAGGACGGCGCTTCCATCGTCTGCCTCAACACCGCCTCCGCCGTCCGCGACGCCTCCGGCAACGTGGTCCGTTATCAGGGTTCGGTGATGGACATCACCGAGCGCCGCAACATGGAGCGCCGTCTGCATCGCCAGCAGGAATTTGCCAGCCGCCTGGTCGACAGTTTCCCGGACCTTATCCTCGTCGTCGATGCCGCTGCCCATTTCACCTTCATCAGCCCCCGCGTGCGCGACGTCCTCGGCTATGAACCTGACGAAATCAGCTCCGTCGAACTCGGCGGCCGCGCCCACACCGATGACCGCCCGTCTCTCCTGGCCACCTATCGGGAAATCCTCGATGGCCAGAAGGATTTCGCTTCCCTCGAAATTCGTACCCGTCACAAAGATGGCGAGTGGCGCCGCCTGCGTTGCCATTTCAGTCCGCTTTCCGACGAAGCCGGCCACATCGAAGGCGTGGTCATGTCCTGCCGCGACGTCACCGAACTCAAACGCCTCGAAGAGCAACTTATCCAGGCGGAAAAGCTCGCCGCCATGGGCCAAATGCTCGCCGGCGTGGCTCACGAACTCAACAATCCCCTCACCGCCATCCTCGGCGTCACCGAACTCCTCCGCGAACGCGAAGGCTTTGACGAATCCGCCAAGCGCCAGCTCGAGCTCACCCATCGTCAGGCCCGCCGCGCCGCGCGCATCGTACAAAATCTTCTCGAATTCGCGCGCCCGGCTTCGCCACAAAAGAAGCCCCTCGACATCAATAGTCTCGTCGAACGTACCCTGCAACTCCACGAACATTCCTTGCGCCGCAATCGCGTGGTCGTCGATTTCCAGCCTCAGCCGGAGCTCCCCGGCGTTATCGGCGATGGCAATCAGCTCATCCAGGTCTTCCTGAATCTGCTCACCAATGCCGAGCAGGCCATCCGCGAAGTCCGCGAAACCGGCCGCATCCAGATTCGCCTCTCGCAATACGCCGGAAAACTTCTCCTTACCGTGCAGGACGACGGCGTCGGCATCCGTCCCGACGCTCTGCCCCGCCTCTTCGATCCCTTTTACACCACCAAACGTCCCGGCGGCGGCACCGGCCTCGGCCTTAGCATCTGCCTCTCCATCATCAAGGAACACGGCGGCAGCATCGAAGCCGCGGCTCTCCCCGCCGGCGGCTCCGCCTTCACCGTTTATCTCCCGTCTGCGGGCATCGCTCCGGGCCTGCCTATGGTCGATTCCGGCGTCGTCTCCATCCGCCAGCTCTCTTCGAATGACGCCCTCAAGGATCGCGCCATCCTCGTCCTCGACGACGAAGAAAGCATTCGCATGCTCCTCGAGGAAGGCCTCTCCCTTCACGGTTTCCAGGTCGATTGCGTCGCCACGCCGGAAGCCGCCATCGCCGCGGCCCGCAAGCGCAGCTACGATCTGCTTCTGTGCGACCTGCATCTCAGTTCCGGCGGCGCCATCGTCAGCGGCACGCAAGCCGCCGAACTCGTCCTCGCCGCCTCCGGCGACCGCAAACCCGTCCTCGTCTTCATGACCGGCGACCTCGGCGAAGCTCCTACCACCAACGGCAGTTCCGCCCCCGTCCGCCGCCTGCAAAAGCCTTTCCGCATCTCAGACGTCCTCGCCCTCCTCCGCGAACTTCCCCTGCACGAACCCGCGGAAAACGTGCGCACCTAGCCGCGCCGCTCAAGATTCCTCGCCGCGCACACGCACACACCAAAAAAATCGGAATTTGCTGCCTCGCGAAAACGGAGAACCCGTCCGCGCTTTCTCGTTATGTTCTAATTTCCTTGCTGCTTCCCGCCTGTCGCCGCGTCCACCCCAAAATCCCATACAAATAAATTCAGTCCATCCGGCAGAATCTCCGCCAATACATACTCCCCCGGCGGCAACGTCTGGCTCAGCGTAAACCGGAACACTTCCGGCGCCACATCCCACCTCTGGATCGAGATTGTCTTCCGCACCACGTCCGTCTGCTCCCCAAACAACGAACTGATCGCTTCCAGTTCCCGCTTCCCGCCCTTCACCGTCGCCCGCAGCAACTCCACTTCCGGATCCACATCTCCGGCGTTCGAACTCCGCACCACCGCCGTTGCCACATCCGCATCCGGCCGCATCTCCCGCAGAAAAAACTCCAGTGGCGCGGTCCCCATGGTGATCCGCGCGCTGGCCTTCGCTCCCGCCAGCACCACGCGATGTTTGCTCGGCACCAGAGGTATTGGCGAAAGCACCTGCTCGATCACCCGTTTCTTATCCAGCTTGTTCTGCGCCCCCGCTTGCTCCAGTTTTGTCACCGTCTTGCCTTGCACCGCAAACATCCCCTCGCCCGATGGCAGAAACACTCCACCGCCCACGCGCAAACTCGCGTCTACGTCCGTCGGAATCGTCGCCGCGCTCTCCACTTCCTGGTGGTGGACGTCGCTTACTAAATTCTTGGCCGCCGCTTGCGCCGCATCCGCCGCCTTCGCCGTGGCCTCCCAATCCACCAGCGCCGCCGGAATCTCCTCCCAATCTCCGCGTTCCGCGCTCAGATACCGCACCTTCTCCCCGTGCCGCTCGTAACTCCGCACCAACTGAAAATTCCCGTCCTTCAGCACCAGCTTCGTTCCGCGCGTGGCAGGCGGCACCGCCGCGGCCGCCGCATTCCCAGATGCCGGAGTATTCGCGGCAGGAGCTGGCCCAGCGCCAGCCGTTGACGGGTTCTGCGCAGCCAAACCAGCCGCCGCTCGCACCCCACCCAGCGCGGCCAATCCCGCCACGCACCCAACCCTCGCGATCACCCACCCCGATCTCATAGTCTCGTCTGTACCATGCGATGCGTCACCGCACCCACAATTTGCCTAGCGCGCAGCATAACGCCACGCCGCCCACCCCGCAACGTCTCCTCCGCAAGGGTTTGCAGTTGCACAAGCCCGGTCGACATCACCCATCTTTGTGCTAAGTAATTTAAAATAAGCGATTTAAACTTGTCCGACGTGCCCTACCGATAGTGCAAATCAAAAAAGGCCCCCAGGATTCGAGGGCCTTACAAGCCGTTCATTAAAAGTCTCGCCCGCCCGGCGCGGGCCACGGATCACTGGTCACGCAATTAGTGCGTGCACTTCTCAAACAGCGTCGTTAGCACCATCAAATCCGACAGCGTAAACAGCCATTGATCTGCCTGGCGTCCCGCCGCTTCCGCCGCCCGCGCGATAAATCCCAGGTGCCGTTTTTTCGCAAAATTGTGCAGGTGCTCGACGCAAATCCCCGTCAAGCTCGCTACTTCT
Organism: Acidobacteriota bacterium; assembly: GCA_003161195.1. Lineage (GTDB taxonomy): Bacteria > Acidobacteriota > Terriglobia > Acidiferrales > UBA7541 > Acidiferrum. Next base: position 8,913 of record PMOV01000325.1, read on the forward strand.
GAATCCGTGAAGATCTTCTGACTGGATTTTACGGTGACCATTGGCGGTGGCTCCTGGGTCCGTGCTGCCCCTCAAACCCTTCGATGCTGCTTGCATCCTAAAAGCTGCACTACTCCAGAGCAATAGTAGTGCCGTTCTGTTACAGCAAAACCACAGGTCTAGTACTTTCCTATGAAATTGCCGGAATATCGCCCCTTTTTCGCAAGCTTCCACCCGCACAGGCGGATAGTACTTTGCCCTGCGCGCCCCCCGCGAATGGTAAAAAAATGCTACCTTTGTAAACTTGTTACAGCTTTCGGTAGGCTCTTCGACTTTCCCCGCGGCAACTTGGCG
>PMOV01000142.1 GCA_003161195.1 Acidobacteriota bacterium
CAAAATTACGAAGTCGAGCGCGACGACACCCTCGCCTCCATCAACCGCGTCACCCAACTCTACGACATGGAGAAGATTTTCTCCTCCACGCTCGAGATGGACGAGTTGCTGCCCATCATCGGCGCGAAAATTCGCGAGGTCATGGAATGCCAGGCCGCCAACATCTGGCTGCTGCAGCCCGACGAATCCATCGAGTTGATGCACCAATCCGGCTTCGATCCCACCCTCGCGGAGAAAAGCGTGCAAAAGCCGGGGGAGGGAATTGCCGGCGCCGTTTCCGATAATGGCGAACCGCTGCTCATCGATAATCCCGCGGACGCCCGCCTCGTAGCCCGCAACGGCGCCGTCACGGAAGGCCGCATCGTTTCGCTCATCGTCGCGCCCATCATGGACAAGGGGTCGCTCGTCGGCGTCATCGAGGTCCTCAACAAGCTCGACGACACGCTGCTCGACGATGACGACCTCTTCGCCCTCGGTAGCCTGGCGGACACCGCTTCCACCGCGTTGCACAACGCCAGCCTGCTGCTCGCCGAACGCAAAGTGGAAATCCTCGAAACCCTGGTCACCGTCAGCCAGGAAATTACCTCCACGCTGAATCTCGAGCGCATGCTGCAGACCATCGTCAACGCCCCGCAAGCGGTTATCCCTTATCAACGCGCGGCCATCGTGCTTGCGCAGCGCGGCCGCTTCAAGCTCAGCGCCGTCACCGGCCAGACGCAGCTCAATCCCGACGCCGCGGACATCGTCCCGCTCAACAGCATCCTCCAGTGGGCCGCGCTCTCCGAAGAGATCATCAACGTCAAGCAGCGCGATGACGTGATCGATACCCCGCGCGAAGAAACCCGCGCCAAGTTTGCAAAATATTTCGCCGATACCGGCGCGCGTGCCTTCTACGCCATGCCACTTGGCGACGACACCGGCCGCGTCGGCATGCTTGCACTCGAAAGTGATGACCCCGACTTCCTGACGCCCGCGCACATCGAAATCCTGCAAGTCTTGGCCGGGCAAACCACCGTCGCCCTGCGCAACGCCCAGATGTACAAGGAAGTGCCCTTCATTGCCTTCCTCGAGCCGGTTCTTGAACGCAAGCGCAAGTTCATGGCCATGGAGAAGAAGCGCCGCTCGTTGATCCTGATCCTCGCCGCCGCAGCCGCCGTGTTCCTCGCGGTTGTTCCGTTACCCGTGCGGGTCGACGGCGAAGCCGTGGTCGCCCCCGTACATCGCGCGCANNCTCAACGCCTGGGACTATCGCTCCGCGCTAGCTGGCGCCGAGGCCAAATATCAAACAGCAATTCTACGCGTGAATCATTCCCTGGCCGGCAACGATACCGGCGAAGCCGGCGTCGAACGCGTGCAAGCCGACTATTGGAAAGGGGAAGTTGACCGCGCCAAGACGCTCCTGGACAAAACGCAACTACGCTCCCCCATCGACGGCGTCATCTCCACCCCGCACATGGACAATCTCGTGGGCCGCCGCCTGCAATTCGGCGACACCTTCGCTGAGGTCATGGACACCAGCCAGGCCATCGTCGATGTCGCCGTTGACGATTCCGACGCCGCCATGCTCCGTGCCGGCCAGCCTGCGGTGGTTAAACTGAATAGCTACGCCACGCGCACCTTCCACGGCACGGTGCAGGTCGTTAGCCCGCGCGCCGAAGCCGAACAGAATGCCCGCGTCTTCTTCGCCCGCGTGCTGTTGCAAAATGAAGACGGCGCGGTGCGCTCCGGCATGGAAGGCCTCGGCAAAATTCGTGTGGCGAGTTATCCGGCCGGCTACGTGCTCTTCCGTCGGCCGGTCCTCTGGATTTACTCGAAGCTATGGTCGTGGTTCGGATGGTAGTGCGCTCGTGGTGTTCTTGTAGCCTTGATAGCCTTCCTGGCGCTGGTCGATTCTGGAGAACGTCGATGGCGAAAAATTACGGTCTGTTGCTAGCGGCGGCGTTACTGGTCGCCGGTTGCGGCGACACTAAACCCTATGGCCCCAGCGCCGCGTCCGCTCCCCCCACGCCAGTTCCTGCGTCCGCTGCTCCCACGCCTGCGCCCCCGCCCGCCCCCGCGACGCCGCAAAACGACGGCAGCTTCAGCGCGTCTGGCCCGCTCATCGTCGAACATCAACTGGAAATCACTGCGCAACGCGAAGGCACCATCGCCAGGATTTTCGTGGAAGCCGGACAGCGCGTAAAAGCCGGCACGCTGCTCGCGCAAATCGACGACCGGCAGGTCAAATCCAACCTCGAAGCCGCCCGCGCCAAATCCCGCAGCATCGAAAACGATTTGAAAAACTGGCAGGCCGAATCCGAAGTCATGAAGGCTGACTACGAGCGTGCGCAGAAAGCCTTCAAAGACGGACTCATCCCGCAGGAACAGCTCGAACACGCCAAATACAAGGCCGAGTCCGAAGGCTGGGACATCAAGCGTGTCAGCGAATTGCTGAACAACGCCCGCGCCGAGGAGCATTCTCTCGAACTCGAGCTCGAGAAAGATCGCATCACCACGCCGTTCGATTGTCTCGTCGCGCGCCGCTACGCCCGCGAAGGCCAATCTGTCGCGCGCGGCGACCGCCTCTTCTGGGTCACCGCCGAAGCCCCACTATTGTTGCGTTTCACGCTGCCAGAAAAATTTCTGGGGCGCGTCAAAATCGGCCAAACCCTCCCGCTCACTTCGCCGGACCTGCCGCAAGAGACGCACACCGCGCGCATCAAAGAGGTCAGCCCGGTGGTCGACCCCTCCAGCGGCACCTTCGACGTGCTCGTCGAACTCACCGGCCCGCGCGGCGAGCTCCGCCCAGGCATGACCGCGAGCGTCCGCGTCGATGCCCCACGCTAGGTTGCACGCGACATGAACCTCAACCAGGCTCTTAACGTCGCACTCCCGGAAATTCCCGCACGCCAGATGGCGCAGCGGTACCCGCGCCTCGACCCTGATCACACCTTCAAAAAGCATCTCGAAGACAATCAAGTGATGGTGCGCCTGTACATGCCCAGCACCGGTTTGATGTACAGCTTTCCCGAACAGAACTGGAACCTCATCCGTCTTTTCGACGGCAAACGCAGCTACCAGGAAATTGCCGACGTTTATTCCATGCAGAACGGCACGCTCTATGGCGCGGATGCCGTTCGCGAATTCGCCGGTGAACTCGAATCGGCCGACTTCTGGTTTAAGACCGCGCAGGAAAAAAACATCCTGCTGATGCAGCAGAGCAGCGAGGACCGCCAGAAAAAACTCAAAGTCAAGAGCCGCTACGCCGATCTTTCCATGATTTTATTCCCGGCGTTCAACCCGGATAAATTTCTCACCAAGCTGTATGGCTGGACTGCCTGGATCTACACCACCTGGTTCACGCTCATCACCTTGGCCTTCTTCGCCTTCGCCTTCGGCCTGACAGTCATCCACTGGCCGGAAATCGGCCGCGACACCGTGGAGTTCTACAATTTCACCCACAAGAGCTGGTCCGATATTGCCGTGCTGTACTTCATCGGCATGGGCATCGTGGGCGCCCATGAATACGCCCACGCTCATGCCTGCAAACATTGCGGCGGCCGCGTTCCGGCCATGGGCTTCGCGCTTATCTTTCTCACCCCGGCTTTTTACACCGACACCACCGAGGGCGCTGTCAAAGGCACGCGCGTGCAGCGCCTGGTTATCTCCCTCGCCGGCATCTGGATCGAGCTGATTATCTGTGCCATCGCCACGCCCATCTGGTGGGGCACTCCGCCCGATACGTTCATTCACGACGGCGCCTACTTCGTCATGCTCCTTACCGGCATCACCTCGCTGCTTGTGAACTGGAACCCGCTCATCAAGCTCGATGGCTATCACATGCTCTGCGAAATCCTGGGCATTGCCGACCTCAAGGAGGCCTCCACCGCCTACGTCGCTGCCTGGGTGAAACACACCCTCTGGCGCCTTCCCGTTGAAGTTCCCTACGTTCCCAAGCGCCGGCGCTTGGGCTTCACCGTCTATGCGCTGCTCTCCGGCGCTTACAGCTATACGATGCTTTTCCTCGTGGCCAGCTTCGTCGGCAACGTCTCCAAGAATTTCATCAGTTCGCAGTGGGCCTTCATTCCCGAGCTCGCTGTCGCCTATTTAATCTTTCGCTCGCGTATTCGCCTCTTGGTGAACTTTATGAAATTTGTCTATCTCGATAAAAAAGACCGCCTCCAGGCTTGGCTGACGATCCATCGCCGGATCGCCCTCGCCGNNGCCGGCGCACCGCTCCTTGAGCTGCGCAACCTCCCGCTCCAGTCCCAGCTTTCTCAGGCAGACGCTGATGTCGCTCTCGCAGGCGCCCGCGCCACCAATGCCGTTCTGCGTTTCACCGACATAGGTGCCACCTCCATCGACCGCACCCGTGCCTCCGCCGAGCGCGGCGAACTCGCCAACGCCGCCGCAAATCTTGAGGTCGTCAGCCCCATTTCGGGGACCGTCCTCACGCCCAGGCCTCAGGACGCTCTCGGCTCCTACATCCGCCAGGGCTCGGACCTCCTTGAAATCGCCGACCTAACCCAAATGCGCGCCCGCATCTACGTCTCCGAATACGATCTGTCAAAGTGTCATCTCGGTGCGCGCGCTCGCGTCCAGGTCGACGGCATGCTCCGAATCCAGAACGCCACCACCCAATCCATCACCGAGGCGTCCTCCGAACTGGATCCGTCCCTGGCCGAAGCCAGCAAGCTCAAGGGCCTGCTGCCGCCCAACTACTACCTCGTCGACCTCCAGCTCAACAACCCCGACGGTACTATGAAGCCCGGAATGCGCGGCTTGGCGCGCATCTACGGTCGCCGCCGCAGCCTCGCCGCCTTCACTTGGGAGGACGTGTCCCACTTCTTCGCACGTAAGCTGTGGTAACTGGACCGCCGGGATCGGCATTCGCGGGTAGGGGTGAATCAAATCCATCTCGGGAAAACAAAAAAAGGCCGCCCTCCCAGGGGCGGCCTTGGCGACACATCTCTCCGAAAAGCAAGCCGGAGAGTCTCGGCAAAAACTACAGCTCTTGCTTACTACAGATTCCTCATCGTGAGCGACGAGTTCTTGATGCCCTTCAGCGAAGAATTCTTCAGGCCTTTCAAGGACGAGTTTTTCAGGCCTTTCAAAGAAGAATTCTTCAAGCCCTTCAAGGAAGAGTTCTTGATCCCCTTCAGGGAGGTGGTGCTAACACCGCGCATCGACGCTTGCTTCTCGCCCTGCGCTACTTCCGTGGTCGGCGCGCTGGCCACATTGGCCTTCTTGGTGGTCTTCAGTGCGCTGATCAGAGATTTCTTTTGGATCGACATTGGCTTGGCTCCTCAGATTCTAAAATTTTATTTTGTTCCCCGGACGTTACCTACTAGAGCAGTCCGCGTGCCAAACTCCCTCCATCCCCGGCGTTCGCGAAAGCCCCACGGAATCAATCACTTCCCGCCCCCCATTCCCGAACTGGCCCTTCGAACAGGTCCGAAAACTAATCCCCGGTTAAAAATTAACCCCACTAGGTTAAAAAATTAACCTTTGCCGACGCTTCACAGCTTGTACTTCCGGCACAGGTACTTCATCCGCTGCCCATCCACCTGCAGTAGCTCCGCCGCCGCCGATTTCCTCCCCCCCGTCCGCCGTAAGGCCGCGCTCAGGTACGCCACCTCGATCCGCTCCATCTCCGCGTCGAAATCCACCCCCGCCTCCGGTATCAAAATCGCCTCCTGGCTCGCCGCGCTCGAAACCAGCAGCGTTTGCGGCAGTTGCTCCGCCGTAATCACCGCGCCATCCCCCATTACCACCAGTCGTTGCACCAGATTCTCCAGCTCCCGCACGTTCCCCGGCCAGCCGTAATCCTCCAGAATGGCCATCACCTCCGGTTGCACGCGCTTCACCGCCTTCTTCGCCGCCGCGCAATATACCCGCATAAAATGGTCCACCAGCACCGCAATGTCCCCGCTCCGCTCCCGCAACGGCGGAATCGCAATCGGCACCACGTTAATCCGGTAATACAAATCCTCGCGGAACCGTCCCTTCTTAACCAAATCCTCCAAATCTTCGTTCGTCGCGGTAATCAACCGAAAATCAATCTTCTTCGCCGTCCGCCCGCCTAGCCGCTGCACCACATGCTCCTGCAACACCCGCAGCAGCTTGCTCTGCAGCCCCTGATTCAGCGTCGTAATCTCATCCAGAAACAGCGTCCCGCCCTGCGCCGACTCAATCAACCCCGCCCGCGTCGCATCCGCCCCGGTAAACGCCCCCTTCTCGTACCCAAACAGCTCCGACTCAATCAGCCCTTCCGGCAGCGCCGAACAGTTCAAGCACACGTACGGCTTATCCGCGCGGCTTCCGGACTGCACAATAGCCTGCGCAATCAACTCTTTCCCCGTCCCACTCTCCCCGCGCAACACCACGCTGCTGTTGCTGTCCGCCACCGACAGCACCGCCTGATACACCTTCTGCATCGCCGCGCTGCCGCCAATCAACCCGCAAAACGCGGACTTGCTCTCCACCTGCTCGACCATCCGCCGCCCTTCAATCTCCATGGCGCGCTTCTGGATCGCTCGTGCTAGTACAATCTGCAACTCCCCCAAATTCAGCGGCGCGGTAAAAAACTCATCCGCACCCGCCCGGCTCGCCTTAATCGGAATATTCCGGTCCGTCGACCGCGTCATCGCCACCAACACCAAATCCTCGCGCAACCCGCGCATCTCCCGCAGCACGTCCACGCCATCGCCCGCACCGGTGCCAATGCTGTCCAAATCGAACAGAATCGCACGCAGCTGCGCATCATCAATTAGTTCTTTGATTTGCTCTTCGTTGGTGGCCAGCACCGCGCGGAAGCCCGCACCCAGCCCGCGGCGTATCTCCGGGAATACCGCATCTTCCACGGTAATCACGGCGATCGCGTACTGCTCCTCGCCGGCCCGTTCTACATCCGCTTGCTCACGTTCTGTCAAAGGACTTCGCATTATAGGGAAACCTCACCCGCGCGTAAAGCAAAAGTCCCTCCCTCGCAACGCCGTTCCTGGGAGCGCCAATCTCCCGAGTGGCGGGCTTGATTTTGGGTTTTCTTTTGGTTTTTGCTTTTGCGGCCTATTCCGATCGTCCCACTCCAAATCACTCCACATCCACCTCGCGAAACCCAAACCCCTTTAGCATCCCCGTCACCGTATTCCGCGCGTTCTCCGCCGCCGTCTTCAGCACTCCATCCGCCAGCGCCGCCGCCCGCAGCTGTTTCTCCGCCTCCTCGCGCACCTCGCTTTCCAGATTCGGGTCCGGCGACGAAAACAACCCCGTATCCCGCGAATACACCCGCGTCTTCGCATTATCAATCCGCGTACTAAACACCTCCGCCGCCGGCAATCGAATCGTCACCTTCGACCCCTGTACCGCCACATCCGCCGCCTGCAAATTCGCCAGGTTAATCCCCCCAACCACTTCCCCATGCACCACCAGCAGCAACCGGTCCCCCACCAGGAATTTCGGCAAATACGCGCTGTCGTGCTCGCCCGAAATAATCTTGTCCATGGTGTAACTCACCGTCTCCAACCGCGCCAGCTGTTGCACCTGCCGCACTACCGTCGGCTGATCCACATTAATCTGCGTCACCCCGCTGCGCATCCCCGCAATCAGGTGATACAGCCCATACCCGGTAGCCATCCACAAACCGGCCCCCAACAAAATCACCGTAAGCACCGCCCCCGCGAGTAGCCCCAGCACCCAGCTCATAACGCTACGTCGCCGCCGCGGTTCCACCTCCCGCGGTGCCCCTCGATCAGTCAACTCCATCTCATCTTTGTCCATAATCTTCTCTGTGCCCGCTGCGCTCTCCGAACTATCTGTGTACTCTTCGTTTTCACCGCTTAAACCGCCCGCCCCGCCGCCGCACCCGACGCCCACGCCCACTGAAAGTTAAACCCTCCCAGGTGCCCCGTCACATCCACTACTTCCCCTATAAAATACAATCCGCGCACTTTCTTGCTCTCCATCGTCTTGCTGGACAATTCCTCAGTATCCACGCCTCCAACGGTAACTTCCGCCTTTGCATACCCCTCCGTCCCCGCCGGCCGTACCACCCACCCATGCACCACCTTCTCAAACTCCTCCAGCGCCGCATTCGACCATCTCGCCGGCTCATGCAAATCCAGCCACCGCGTCGCCAGCCGCTTCGGCAAAATCCCCTGAAACGCATTGCGCAACGCCGTCATGCTCCGAAATTCCGTCCCGAGCACGCCAGCAATCACATTCCTCCCCGGCGCCAGATCAATGGCAATCCCGCCCAACTCCGCCCCTCCCGCACAATTCCAATACGACGAAATCTGCAGAATTGCCGGACCGCTCATGCCGCGATGCGTGATCAGCATCTTCTCGCGAAACTGCCGGCCCTCGCAGCAAGCGATGACCTCTGCGGAAATTCCCGCCAGATCGCAGTAGCGCGAGCGGTCGTCAGTGTTGAACACCAGCGGAACAAGTCCGGGACGCGGCTCTCGAATCTTCACTCCAAACTGCCGCGCCAGTTCATAGCCGAAAGAAGTCGCGCCCAACTTCGGAATCGACGGACCCCCCGTCGCCACCACCAGCGCCGGAGCGTGAAACTCCGCGTTCTCCGTACGCACAATAAACCGATCAGCGCGAACAAGATCAGCGCGGCGAACTTCCTCGATCCTCGCGTTCAAAACAATCTGCACCCCTGCGGCCCGGCACTCTTCTTCCAACATCGCGACTATGTCGCGTGCCGACCGGTCGCAAAATAGCTGCCCCAGCGTCTTCTCGTGATAGGCAATCCCATGCTTCTCCGCCAGCGCGATAAAATCCCCCGGCGTATACCGCGCCAACGCCGACTTCGCAAAATGCCCGTTCTCGCTTAAAAAATCCTCCGCCCGGCAATGTAAGTTTGTGAAATTGCACCGCCCTCCGCCGGAAATCAGAATCTTCTTCCCAATTTTCTCCGCTCGCTCCAGCACTACCACCCGCTTACCTCGTTTCCCCGCCTCCATCGCACACAGTAGCCCCGCCGCACCCGCCCCCAAAATAATCACGTCGTAAGCCGTTCGCATAAGCAGTCAGCCGCGCGCCCAAGTCGCGCGCCTACCATAGCATGCCGCGACGAGCTCCCCGACGGCTTCGCTCGGCGGCTCCCTTCTTCGTAGCGTCGGCGGGTTTTTGCCGTCCTTACCGCGAATCTCTGTCTTGCAGCCTATCGCTCGTCCCCGTCCGCCTGCACCCCGCGGCCACGCGTTGTCTCTTTCAGCCCTCCGCTCGTCACCATTCTTGACTTTTCCGCACATTGCGCCAAACTGAAGGTCCCCTCCCGCTACGGCTGTTTCCAATTCATATGTTTCTTCAGGCGTGTCGCACGGCAGCGACGCGCGCTATCCCTCTCCGCACGGCACGCGCCGGCCCATGGTTTCGCGCAGCTCCTGCGTCCATGCGCTGTTCGATAGAGGGAGAAGCATGCATTTCTTCCAGCATCTGTGGGACTCCGGCGGCTTCCAGCCGTACGGCTTCTGCTGCAACTGGAATTCCGGATTGCTCTGGCTCCACGTCATCTCCGACACCCTTATCGCCCTCGCCTACTTTGCCATTGCTTTCATTCTCTTCACCTTCGCCCGTAAACGCCGCGACATCCCCTTTAATTGGCTCTTCCTCCTGTTCGGCGTTTTCATCGTCGCCTGCGGCAGCACCTACCTCATGGAAGTCTGGAACCTCCGGCATGCGCAATACTGGCTTGCCGGCGCCCTGGAAGCTGCCACCGCTCTCATCAGCGTCGGCGCTGCCTTCGCCGCCGCCCGCACCATCCCCGCGCTCCTTCGCATCCCCAATCTCTCCGAGTGGACCCAGGCCAACGCCAACCTGGAAACCCTCGTCGCTCAGCGCACCCAGGAACTTGCCACCAGCAATGAAGCCCTCCGCCAAAATCGCGAAACTCTCGGTTTGGCGCAAAAAGCCGCCAGGATGGGCGCTTGGGTGCGCGACGTCTCGACTGGCCGCAGCACCTGGACCAGCGAGCTCGAAGATCTCTTCGGCCTCGAGCCCGGCACCATCTCCTTCCAAGACACCTCCCAAATGTGGCCCAATCTTGTCCATCCCGATGATCTGCCCGCCGTCGATAAAGCCGTCGCTGAGGCCCTGCAATCCGTCTCCGCATTTTCCTCCGAGTTCCGCATCATCCGCCCGGACGGCAAACTGCGCTGGATTTCCGCGCGCGGCAACGTCATCCCCGATGGCGCTGGCCGGCCCAATCGTATGGTCGGCATCAGCATCGATGTCACCGAACAGAAACTTGCCGAAGAGCAATTCCGCGATCTCAATGCTTCTCTCGAATTTCGCGTCGCCGAGCGCACCCGCGATCTCTCCAACGCCAACAAGGAACTCGAATCCTTCAGCTACTCGGTCTCCCACGACCTCCGCGCTCCTCTGCGCACCATTGATGGCTTCAGCCTCGCCCTTCTGGAGGATTGCGCCGATAAACTCGACGACCTCGGCAAAAGGCACCTCCAGCGCATTCGCGCCGCTACCCAGCGCATGGGCCAGCTTATCGATGACCTGCTCAATCTCTCACGCGTCACCCGTGCTCAACTCAGTTCCCACACCTTTGACCTCAGCGCCGTCGTTTCTTCCGTCGCCCACGAGCTCCAGGCCTCTCAGCCCGAACGTCAGGTAGCCTGGCACATTCAGCCAGGCCTCTGCGTCACCGGTGACCCGCAACTCCTTCGCGTCGCCGTCGAAAATCTCCTCAATAATGCCTGGAAGTACACCTCCCGCCGCCCGACCGCCTCCATCGGCTTCGGCAAAACCGATCACAATGGCTTCTCCGCTTACTTTGTCAAAGACGACGGTGCGGGCTTTGACCCTGCCCATGCTGACCGCCTTTTCGGCGCTTTCCAGCGCCTCCACTCCACCGCCGAATTTCCCGGCACCGGCGTAGGCCTCGCCACCGTCCAGCGCGTTATCCACCGCCATGGGGGACGCATTTGGGCCGAAAGTGCCGTGGATCACGGCGCCACCTTTTTTTTTACGATTCCCGAATTCGCTGGAGCTAGAAAATGAAGACCGGACAGATTCTCCTGGTAGAAGACAACCCTGACGATGAAGCCCTCACTGTCCGCGCTCTCAAGCGCAGCAGCATTCCCAATGAGATTGTCGTCGTTCGCGACGGCGTCGAAGCCGTCGATTATCTTTTAGGCGAGGGGGCCTTCACCTCCTCCCCACCGCCCGCGCTTCCGAAGGTCATCCTTCTCGATCTGAATCTCCCCAAGCTCGACGGTCTCGGCGTCCTTCGCCGCATTCGTGCCGATCAGCGCACGCGCCTGATTCCCGTTGTCATTCTCTCCTCCTCCGACGAAGAGCAGGACCGCCTCCAGGCCTACTCTCTCGGCGCCAACAGTTACGTCCGCAAGCCCGTCGACTTTGAGGAGTTCCTCATCGCCGCCGCCCAACTGGGCCGCTACTGGCTCCTGCTCAACGAATCCCCCAGTTCCAGGAACCCTTACGACAGGCCATCTCTATGAGCAAACTACTCCGCGCCATTATCGTCGAAGACTCTGAAGACGATAGCGAGCTCGTCCAACGCGAGCTCCGCAAAGGCGGTTTTGACCTGATATGCCAGCGTGTCGATTCCGCCGCCGGACTGCTGCAAGCCCTCGCTCATGGCGAATGGGATCTCGTCGTCTCCGACCACACCATGTCCGGCTTCACCGGCCTGCAGGCCCTCGAGATTGTCCGCGCCCGCCACGCCGACATTCCGTTCATCTTCGTCTCCGGCACCCTCGACGAAGCCACCGCCATCCTGGGTCTCCGCAATGGCGCGCAGGACTACCTCATCAAAGGCCATCTCCAACGTTTCCTCCCCGCTGTCGAGCGCGAAATGCGCGAAACCGAGCAACGCCGCGAACGCAAGAAACTCGAACATCAGGTCCTTCAGTTGCAAAAATTTGAAGCCATCGGTCGCCTCGCCGGCGGCATCGCGCACGACTTCAACAACCTCCTCAGCGCCATCCTTGGCTGGGCGGAAATGGGCCTCGAGGATCCGCAAGCCGGTTCCCGCGCTCACGATCGCTTTCAGAAAATTACCGAACAGGCCCACCGCGCCACCAAGCTCACCTCCCAAATCCTCGCCTTCGCCCGATGCCAGGCCCTTCAGCCTCGCAGACTCAATCTCAATACCTGCGTCGACGATGTCGCCAGCCTGCTCTTCAAACTCGTCGGTGATCGGGTCGACATTCGGGTCCTCGCCGAACAACATCTTCGTATCGTCATGGCCGATCCCTTACAAATCGAACAAATCCTCATGAACCTCTGCCTCAACGCTCGCGACGCCATGCCCAAAGGCGGCCTCCTCGTCATCGAGACCCGCAACGTCGATATTGCCGACGAACACTCGCAAACTCGCCCCGAGGCTCTCCCGGGTCACTATGCGTTGCTGTGCGTCACCGACACCGGCATCGGCATGGACCAGCTCACTCAGGAGCGCATTTTCGAGCCCTTCTTCACCACCAAGGAACTTGGCCGCGGCACCGGTCTAGGCCTTGCCACCGTCTACGGCATCGTCAAGCAGCATGCCGGTTTCGTCTACGTCTATAGCGAACTGGGGAAGGGCACCGCCTTCCGCCTCTATTTCCCCTGCTGCGAAGGCCAGCCTGATGCCCCGCCACCCCAGACTCCCGTCGAACTCCGCCGCGGCCACGAAACCATCCTCCTCGCCGACGATCACGACGGCCTCCGCGATTCTGCCGCCGAAATGCTCCGCGAACTCGGTTACCACGTTATCGCCGCCGCAAATGGCCAGGATGCTGTCAACCAGTTCGAATCTCACTCCCAGGAAGTCAACCTTCTTCTCCTCGACGTCATCATGCCGGAGCTCGATGGTCCCCACGCCTACCAGCGCATTGCCGCCATCCGCCCCGATATTCCCGTCATCTTCACCTCCGGCTACACCCCCGAAGTCGTCCCCCTGATCAGCGCCGTAGGCCGCACCTCGGTCGTCCTGCAGAAGCCCTACACCAACAAATCCCTTAGCCAAGCCATCCGCTCCGCCCTCGACCATCCGTCCGCCACCCTCGAGGTCACCGCCACACCCCGTCCAACCAATCCCGCCCTCCCCATCACCCTAAAAAGATAAGCCAATCTCTTCTCTGTGAACGCTGCGCTCCCCGCGTTCTCTGTGTAGCTCTTCGCGTTTAGTAGCACAGGCATTCCTGCCTGTGTGCGGCGTAATCCACCCCATCCGCTGAGCCGCACGGGGGTAGTTGCCCGTATCCCGTGCAACCTTGGCAGAGCCTCACAAAAATAACCGAACTTTCTTCTTGACAAATCCTAAATTCGTTGTATTCTATACCCGTAAAGAACCACGCCTTGACGACGCACGGGTCATCCTGCCCGTGCTTTTTTGTTTCCCATTTAACCACCAGCACAACCAACACCTTACCGGTAGTCTCCGTTTTTTCAAGCGTCAGCGCCGCCACAAAAAACACATTTTTCGCCCAGCGGTTTCCTAGGTGCAAAAAAATTGTGAGTACTGGAACTTCGCCAAGTCTTGACATGGTTCTAGACTCGCCACTCATCACTCGCCACTTCTTCTTATCTTAAAAAAGGATTTTTCGGCATTTAGCTTGTAATCTATTTCATAACCATAAGGCGTCTCTAACTCCAATGAAATGAACACTTCCAAATCTGTATCAAAACAAAGAACTTCAACTCCCGCAGAATGAACACTTACGCAAAACCCCAAGGGGTCCTGGCCCCTCCACCACTTCGCATTCCCTGTCCTCTAACCCCACTCAAACTGGTATCCTAAAGCTTCAACATTTCGCGCCGGCAACACGCGCCCTGCTGTACAACCCGGAAGTACCACCGACCAAACCAGGAGAAACAACCCTCCGTGCCACCGCTCATCGCCGCACAATCTCTCTCCAAGCGCTTCGGCGTCTCCCCGCTCTTCCAGAACCTCTCCTTCACCGTCTCCGAAGGAGAACGCATCGGCCTCGTCGGCCCCAATGGTTCCGGCAAATCCACGCTCCTCGAAATGCTTTTCGGCCGCATCCTGCCAGACACGGGCGACGTCGCCACTCGCAAGCGCGTCCGCGTCAGCTTCGTGGCCCAGATGTCCACCTACGCACCCGGCCTCACCATCCGCCAGGTCCTCGAGCAGGCCCTCGAACTCTCCCAGACGCCGCAGTCCGAGCGCCTCGGCCGCATCGCCGAGATCATGGGTCGCGCTGGCTTCCTGGACCTCGAGGCGGAAGCCGCCGCACTCTCCGGTGG
>PMOV01000092.1 GCA_003161195.1 Acidobacteriota bacterium
GAACCGCAGAGGCTCCCTGAGCTCGCCCCGCTACTGATCAATTCGCTCCCCTGCTGCGTCCACACCGCGCCGCTCCGCGTGAACACCCACACTCCGCCCGTGCCGCTGTTATCCTGCGCGCCGCCTTCCACCAGCGTGTTGCCATCTCCGGAAGCGGCCACCGCGCTCCCTTGCGCTGCCGCGCCCGTCGCTCCGCTGCCTACCAGTTTGTTGCCCTGTTGCGACCACACACCGCCCGTACGCGTGAACACCCACACCGCCCCAACTTGGGTGTTATCCCCGCTCGCGCCATCGAACAGCGTGTTGCCGTTCCCCGCGAGCGCTACCGCATTGCCGTGATTGGTTCCGCCTACTCCCCCCGATCCAACGAGCGGGTCCCCTTGCTGCGTCCATACCCCGCCGCTCCGCGCGAACACCCATACCGCGCCCACATTGGTGTTGTCCGTTGGACCGCCCTCCGCCAGCGTGTTCCCATCCGCGGAAAGCGCCACGGACTCCCCTTGCATCGCGGTCCCCGTCGAGCCCGAGCCCACCAGCTTATTTCCTTGCTGCGTCCAGGTGCCCGCGCTCCGCGTAAACACCCACACCGCGCCCACCCCGCCGTTGTCGTCCAGGCCGCCTACCGCCACCGTGTTTCCGTCATACGAAATCGCTACCGCGAATCCCATGCCCGCGCCGCCCGCCGCGCCGCTGCCCACCAGCTTCGCTCCCTGCTGCGACCACGCCCCTCCGCTTTGCGTATAGACCCAGACCGCACCGATTGAACTGTTGTCTTGCATTCCGCCCACCACCGCGGTTTGCCCATCACCGGAGATTGCCACGCTCGAGCCTTGCGTCGCCGCTCCGCTCGCGCCCGTACCGACCATCTTCAATCCCAGAGGCTCCAACAGCGCCGGCGTCGTCAACTGTCCGAACGCCGCCGCCGGCACGCTCAGCATCGCCGCGATTGCCGCCGTCCACACGCCCAGCGACTTCCGCAATGTTCCCATCCGTCGTCGGTCCGCTCGCCGCGGCACTTGCCCAGCGAACTTCCCCGCCACGGGTATCGTGCGGGCGAATTTGCCAGTCCCAAGTTTCCTGCTCGCTTGCTCCATCGATACGTAAGCGTTCTGGACCGTGCTCATGGCTCTGGCTCCTCGACTCCGCGCGTTTCCCGAACCGGTAGCTACCGCAAGTGGCATGCGCCTTAAGCTCCGGCGTACTTTTGTGTCGCTAAGCAGATTGGTTCTTGGAGGTACTTTTTTGAGAGGCTCCGGATCGTCCATCTCCGGAGGCAAAGAGGCGTTTCACCAGTGGTCTACCGCCGGCCCCAAGCCGCGGGTCAGCCTTCCTGCATCGGGCCTGCCAAACACGTTTCCGTAAAAAACTCAAGATTTACCGCATTTCCTGCCTTAGGGAAAAAGCCCGCAAGCAGCCCACTTCGGACACTCTTCCCGTTCCAGCATTTGCCATTACTAACCTTCACGTTTTGTCCGCACTTGGAACATTCCTTTTTCCGGGAACGCCTGCGCCTCTCCATCCCGCGAGGTTTCCGGAGGCATCTCCTCATTGACGCATTTGCTTTTTGTGCCAACGCCTCGCACCCACCCTCGCCAGCAAGGCGTTACCGGGCCGTCTCACCGGCTCGTCTCATTTCATTCGAATGATATCCCATCGGTAAAATATCTTGACAATACCGCAATTCCATGCTACCGTCTGACATGTTGCCAAGCTCCACCCTCGCAATCCCCTCCCACCGAACCCGCCCGTTAGCCTCTCGCTCACCGCACAACCCAATGAGCAGCCCGCAAATTTGCCCCTTTAGAATGATAACGATACGAATTGCTCCCCGTGTAAACCCTTTCCGCTCACAACGATACAAATTCCCCTACCGTACACCCCAGGGAATATTCCTGTCCTTTATTTTCAATGATTTACGCAGACGGTGGGATGAGGCTATTACCTTGCCTCGAACACGAAATCAAGCGCGTCCAAAACCAGCGCCCTTAAAACAGGCGCGAGATATACTCACGCATCTGGTGCTTCCAATACGGCCAGTCGTGCCCGCCCTCGGGTCCCCAGTTATCCACGGAGTGGCGGATGCCTCGACTATTCAGCACCTCGGAAAGCCGATACGTCGGCCCGGGCTTTTCCCATGCACCCGTACCCGTAGTCAGGTGAATGTCGCAGCTCGCGAGCTGCCCCAACACCCACGCATCGCTCAGGTTCGCCAGGTAATCCACAGGATTGTTGAAATAAAAATTGTTGTCGTACATCCCGTCCATAAAATTGCGCAGATCGTACACGCCGGACATTGCGAAGCACCGCTTGATCACGTCGGGATGCTTGAAAAGCGAATTCGCCGCGTGATACGCCCCAAAAGAAGAACCCATCGTCGAAATGGCCGCTTGCGAGCGGCAATTGTCCCAGATGAACGGCACCAGCTCTTCGCGCAGGTAGGAATCGAAGACCGATTGCACGTAGCTGCGGTGAAAGGGGTGCGCGCCCTTGTTGTAAAAACTCAGGCCATTGATGGAGTTCACGGTGAAAAGTTTCACGCGGCCGCCATCGATGAAATCCGCCAGCGCGCCTACCATGCTCTGGCCTTCCAGCTCCCACTCGTCGCCCGCGCTCGTCGGAAAGCCCAGCAGCGGCGGTCCCCAGTGGCCATACACCACCACGCCCATCTCGATGCCCAGCCGCGGAGAGTGCCACCGGTGATATTCGCGTTTCATCTTGCCTGCCTTTTTCTTGCGCCGCTTCGCCGCAGCTCGCGCCATTCCGAATTCGCCTCTTGGGGAACGCAAAGTATGCCAGCAGCGCCGCGGCTTCCGCAAATGAGCCGGCGCCCCGCACGCAAGTTGGTAGTCTCCGCGAGCACCCGACCTGCTACGCGACCCGGTACGCCGCGCGGTACGCCACTTGGTACGCAATCAGTGGCGATTCGCGCGCCGTTCGATTTACACTCTAAGCCGCACGCCCGCAAACCGTTGCCACACCGGAGTAACGCATGGCCGCAAAAAAGAAAACCGCCCGCAAGAGCTTGCGCACCATTCCCCGCGTCACCGCGGAGCAGGACTTGCGCCGGCAACTGGTGCTGCTGCTCAAAGGCGGTCAGGCGCATGTGAATTTCAGCGACGCTATCGAGGGCTTTCCCGTCAAAAAGCGCGGTTTCCTGGTGCGCGGTCTGGCGCACACCGCCTGGCAACTGCTGGAACATGCGCGACTCGCGCAGCGGGACATTCTCGAGTACTGCCGCAATCCGCAATACGTTTCCGCGGATTTTCCTGAAGGCTATTGGCCGAAAACGCCGATTCCTCCCAGCCCCACGGCCTGGGACCACACCGCGCGCGAATTTCATTACGACCTGCTGCAGATGATCGCCTTGGTGGAAAATCCCAAGACCGATCTGCACACGCCCATTCCGCACGGCTCGCACGGTCACAATATTCTGCGCGAAGCGCTGGTCCTTGCCGATCACAACGCCTATCACCTGGGCCAACTGGTCGATTTGCGCCGCGCCCTGGGCATCTGGCCGGAGGCCTGAACTTGCCCTCCGCGCCGCTCCATTCCTCGTGCGCTCGCACTGTGGCGCGAGTGATGTTATTCGTCGCGCCGCTTCTCGCGCTACTCACGCCGTCAACAGTGGCGCAGCGGAAACCCGTGCTGCCGCAGATCGATCTGCCGCATCCGTACTACTTCCGCGAAATGTATCTGCCGCAACTGACCAGCGGACCGAGCAGCGTGGCATGGTCGCCGGACGCGCAATCCGTGGTGTATTCCGCGGGCGGCTCACTGTGGCGCCAGAACATTTCCGAGACGACGGCGGTTCAGCTTACCGATGGCGCGGGATACGACTATCAGCCGGACTGGTCGCCCGACGGAAAGTCCATTGTGTACGGCACGTATGAGAAGGACGCTCTGGAATTGTGGCTGCTGGATGTGAGCAGCGGCGCGACGCATCAGCTGACGCAGGGCGGCGCTGTGAATGTGGAACCGCGGTGGTCGCCGGATGGCAAGAAAATTGTTTTTGTTTCGACAGCGTACCACCAGCGTTTTCATATTTTTGCGGGAGAGCTTCGCGACGGAAAACTGGAGGACGTGACGCGTCTGACGGGCGAGACGAAAAGTCCGCTGCCGCGCTACTACTACAGCGCGTATGACATGGAGATCAGCCCGGTGTGGTCGCGCGACGGGCAGGAGATTCTCTTTGTTTCCAACCGCGGGCACATTTACGGGACCGGCGGCTTCTGGCGCATGAAAGCCGAACCGGGAGCGGAGGCGCGCGAAATTCACTACGAAGAAACAAACTGGAAAGCGCGGCCGGATTTCTCTCCGGACGGTTTGCGTTTGGTGTACAGCTCGTATCTGGGACGCAACTGGCACCAACTGTGGCTGTTGCCGGCCGCGGGCGGCGACGCTTTTCCGCTGACCTACGGCGAGTACGACATCACCAATGTGCGCTGGTCGCCAGATGGAAAAATGCTGGCGTATATCTCCAACGAACAAAGCCATACCTCATTGGGCCTGCTCACCATGGCGGGCGGCGGCCGCGAAGAACTGTCCACCAAGCACCGAAGATTTCTGCGGGCACATGCGACGATTTCGCTGAAAGTTACCGACGAAAGAGGAGAACGAACCGCGGCGCGCGTTTCCATCACCGATGACCGCGGCAAATTCTACGCGCCAGACGAAGCGCAGATCTACGCAGACGACGGCTATAACCGCAGCGAACGTTCCTTTGAGGCGCACTATTTCAATTTAAACGAGCAGGATTATCCGCCATACCCCAGCTTTCAAGACGCGCAGGATGCCGGAGACGAAAGAAAGACCGAGGAGCATCGGCGCCTATCCTTGATCGACGTGCCGGTGGGGAAACTCAAGATCGAAGCGATGCGCGGATTCGCGCACGAGCTTGTGCAACGCACGATCGCCGTGGGAAGTCGCGATGCGACCGGCGAAATCGCTCTACAACTGAAACGGTTGGATTGGAATACTCCGGAGAACGCGCACTGGGTGAGCGGCGACTTGCACGTGCACATGAACTACGGCGGAATCTATCGAAACAGCCCTGCACAGCTGATGCGGCAAGCCCAGAGCGAAGATCTGGCCATCGTCAACGAACTGATCGTCAATAAGGAACAGCGGTTCCCGGACATGGTTTGGCGCAGCGACTGGAATTGGCCCTCGCAGCCCGCCAATCCCGACGTGCTGCTGTTGCGCGGACAGGAGTTTCACACCAGTTACTGGGGGCACCGCGGGTTGCTAAATATGCCGGAGCATCTGTTGCTGCCGGGGTATGCGGGGTACCCCAACACGGCGGCGGCGAGTTTGGTTCCGATGAATGCCGACGTGTGTGACCTGGCGCACGCGCGAGGCGCGCTGGTGGGCGCGGTGCATCCGTTCGACGAGATTCCCGATCCCTTCGCGCAACCGGCGCAGAAAATCACCGATGAACTGCCCATCGACGTGGCGTTAGGAAAGCTCGATTACATGGAGATTGTGGGATTCAGCGACCATCGCTCGACGGCCGCGGTGTGGTACCGCTTGCTGAATCTGGGATTTCGCATCCCAGCAGGCGCGGGGACCGATGCGATGGCCGATTTTGCTTCGCTACGCGGACCGGTAGGCATGAACCGCGTGTTTGTCAGAATTCCGGGCGGGCTCTTGGACGAAAAAGTGTGGCTGGAAGGGCTGCAAAAAGGCCGGACGTTTGCGACGAACGGTCCGTTGCTGGAATTTACGCTGGGCGGAGCGCAGATCGGCGATGAATTGACGTTTGCACAGGCGCGAGACCGCGTGCCGTTTTCCGCGAAGCTGCGTTCGATCGTGCCGGT
Organism: Acidobacteriota bacterium; assembly: GCA_003161195.1. Taxonomy (GTDB): domain Bacteria; phylum Acidobacteriota; class Terriglobia; order Acidiferrales; family UBA7541; genus Acidiferrum. Next base: position 5,817 of record PMOV01000092.1, read on the forward strand.
GGACCATCTGGAAGTGGTTTGCAACGGGAAAGTGGCGCAGGCGCTAGAACTGGATGCCGCGCGGACCTCCAGCGACGTGGCGGGGACGGTGGCGCTGCCGGAGAGCGGTTGGTGTGTGTTGCGCGCTTCGAGCGACGGGGCCGAATACCCGGTACTGGACAATTATGTTTATGCCACCACCAGCCCGATTTACGTAAGCGTGGGCGGGCAGCGCCCGCGCTCGCCGGAGGACGCCAAATATTTTGCGGCATGGATCGATCGCGTGACAGAAGCAACCGCGGCATATCCTGACTGGAATTCCGCGGACGAACAGAAATATGTATTGGGACGCCTAGCGGAAGCGAAGAGAATCTATGCGGGACTAGCGCTGCAGTGAGCCGGACCGATGCATTTGTGGCCAAAAGGCAAGGATACGACGCATCGTGACGAGCCATCGCGACGGCCGAGAGTGAACAATAAAAAAAGGGGCGCGTTGCAGCGCGCGCCCCCCCGAACGACAATCGCCGAGACGAAACTACTGGAGGAGGTGAATGGCTTCTTCGACGTGGCGATGGGCCTTGTCAATGTGCAGAATCGCACGCTCCTGGAGGCCCTGTGCGAAGCCGTTGTCCTCTTCTTGGCTAACGTCGCGATGCGCCTTATCGAGCAGTTCCAGGGCGCGATGCAGGCGGCCGGGCCACGCGAGACCGGCGTCCACCGGCGGATGATCGTTCAGATCCTTGCCGTCGTCGATGCTCGCCTTCTTGATTTCGGCGATGGCGTCGTCGATTTCATGGATGGCCTTCTTTTCCTGGTCGCGCAGCTCGCCGCCATCGGGACGTTGCAGATGGGCGCGGGCGTGGCGCAGATCGGTTAAGGCGTGAAGATACGCAGGATGGTCCGGCATCGGCGTCGGCTTGGCCGACAGCGCCGCCGGCATCGCCGCCAAAAGCAGGGCCAACACGGCGAATGTTCCCTTCAAAAGTCCTCTCATAATTAGGTCTCTCTCCTCGAAATTAAGATTAACTGCGGTAAGGGTAGTAACCCCGCTACGGGAAAATCGACTTGCAGAGCAAGGCCCCGGCGGGCGTGGAAAAGCGATGGGACGACGCTATCGGACGGGGAAGCAGGGGGCAAGCGAAGGCGCGGCAAGTTGTATCGGAGGGGTTAACAGCGTCGACGTACAATGCAGACAATACGGCACTTATAAATCTGATGGCACAGCGCGCCTTGAGCGAATTCGGTTGCCAATGGCAACACAAACCCGCCAATCCGGAGATCCATGCCGCACACTTCGCGGGATGGAGAAGGGTAGGTTTCCCTGGAAAGGCAGACACGGCTTTGCGGGGCGAAAATGAATCGGGACATTTGCG
>PMOV01000160.1 GCA_003161195.1 Acidobacteriota bacterium
CGGCGCGGGCATATCGGTTTGGTGAACGCCATCGGCATCGACCCGCAAACCGGGGAGCGGCTCGGGGCCGCCGATCCGCGCGACCAAGGCTCGGCGATCGGTTTTTAACCCGTGAAACCGCCGCGAACTGCGGCGCATGGCGCGACACCTCCGGCAGCGTGGCGCGGTTTACTGAATCCCATCACACCATTTACTCGCAGGCTATCGGGTTGGACGCTTTGGCTTTAAACTCTTAGCGTCAAACCCATGCAGAGAATCCTTTCGACCTACCAGTTCATTTCCCGCCGATTGACGCCCGAATTGCTGGGACAGATTTCTGCCGCGGGTTTTCAGGGCGTGGAGATTTTTGCTAGCCGCGCGCACTTTGATTACAACGCAACAGCGGATGTGCGAGCCATGGCCGGCGCCTTGGCGGCCAACAACCTATTTCTCTCCTCGCTGCACGGCCCGACGAGCCGGGACCTCAGTGCCACGCGCGAAGGCGGGACGCCGGTGTCCATTTGCGAGGTCGAGCGCGTGCGGCGTATTGAGGCCATGGACGAGTTGAAGCGCGCCATCGATATTTCCGAGGATTTGCCGTACCCGCGACTGGTGTTGCATATGGGCGGTCCTCGGGAAACCGCCGACCCGCGCAAGCGAGATGCGGCATTTAGTTCGCTGGAGCATTTGATCCTGCACGCCCATCACGCGGGCGTGGTGATTTCTCTGGAGAATACCACCAGCGAGATGGGCGATCCGCAGTATCTGCGGAATTTCGTGGACGAGACGCGGCTGACCGGCTTGCGCTTTAATTTTGACATTGGCCATGCACACCTGGCGGACGGGCCGGAGGCGGAGCGCATCGAGAAAAGCTTTGCGCCGATGCGCGAACTGATCGCGGGCGTGCACCTGCACGACAATCATGGAGACAAGGACGAGCATCTAGCGCCCTACGACGGCACAATTGCTTGGCCCGCTGCGATTACATTGTTGAAAACAGGGCCGATGGAAAATCTGCCCCTTACGCTGGAGATGAAAGAGAAGACGGCTCCTGATGCTCCAACCCCCGCCGAACAACTGGAGACCGCCCGCGCCGCACTAGACAAGTTCGAGGAAGAATGGAATTAGAGTCCTGATGACGGGAACGCCTAAATCGACCTTTATGACGACGACAGGCTATCGCGTGGTCCAATGAGGGAACCCCATGAATTTAAAGCTAAGTGCCTGGCTATTCTTGAAAATGTCAGAATCACCAAGACGCCGGTGCGCATAACACGCCGCGGAAAACCGGTGGCGGAGATTGTGCCGCCGACTGCAGTTACGGACCGCGTGGACATGATCGGCCCGATGGAAGGGAAGATGAAGATCCTGGGGGACATTATCTCACCGGCTAACGATGAAGATGAATGGGAGCTTTTTCGCGATTGAAACCGCCGCTGGACATCCACATGTGGCTGTAGTGCCTCGGCGATTCCCGGGACCGCACTTTTTCCGTTCGTTGTTCCGCTGTTTCACGCTGATTCCACACCTCTGATAAACTGCTGGTTTGCAAATCCAGCGGCGAAATACACTATGACGACCATTAGCATCGAGCAGGCGGGAAAGTACGACGGGCAGGAAGTCACTATCAAGGGCTGGCTCTACAATTTGCGCGAATCGGGGAAACTGCTGTTTCCGATTTTTCGCGATGGCACGGGGATTATGCAGGGCGTTTGCGCGCTGAAAGAAAACCCGGAGGCGTTTGCGGCGCTCAAGGGGCTGACGCAGGAATCAAGCGTCATCGTCGGGGGCAAAATTCGCGCAGAGCAGCGTGCGCCCGGCGGATTTGAAATGGGCGTCAGCACCATCGAGGTGCTACAGAAGGTCTCCGAAGCCACACCTTTTCCAATACAACTGAAAGAGCACGGCGTCGATTTTCTGTTGGACCATCGGCATCTGTGGATCCGTACGCCCCGGTCCGCGGCCATCCTGCGCATTCGTGCCGAGGCCATTCGCGCAGCGCGCAATTACATGGACGAGCAGGGCTACACGCTGACGGACGCTCCCATCTTTACCCCGGCAGCCTGCGAAGGCACCTCGACCCTTTTTGAAGTCAACTACATCGACGACCAGAAAGCCTATCTGACGCAGAGCGGCCAGCTTTATGGCGAAGCGTTAGCCATGGCGCTCGGCAAGATCTATACCTTCGGCCCCACATTTCGTGCGGAAAAGTCCAAGACGCGCCGCCACCTTACCGAATTCTGGATGCTCGAGCCGGAAGCGGCCTATGCCGAACTGGACGACATGATGGCCCTTGCCGAAGGTCTGGTTAGCGCGATGGTGCAATCCGTCGTGAAAAACAAGTCGCGCGAACTGGAAACGCTAAAGCGCAACATCCAGAAGCTCGAAAACATTAAAGCGCCCTTCCCCCGCATTTCCTATGACGAAGCCATCGCCATCCTGCACAAGCACGGTAATCCGGCCAAGTTCGGCGACGACATCGGCGGCGACGAGGAAACCATCGTTTCAAGCGAATTCGACCGCCCGGTGATGGTCCATCGCTACCCTGCAGCGATCAAAGCCTTTTATATGCAACCAGATGCCCAGCGTCCCGATTTGGCTCTCGCCTTCGATATGCTCGCGCCGGAAGGCTATGGCGAGATCATCGGCGGCAGCCAGCGTATCCACGACTACGATTTGCTAGTTAAACGCTTGCGCGAGAACAACTTACCCGAAGAGTCCTTCCAATGGTACCTGGATCTGCGCCGCTATGGCAGCGTCCCCCACGCCGGGTTCGGCCTGGGCCTCGAGCGCACCGTGGCCTGGATCTGCGGCACCGAACACATCCGCGAGGTCATCCCCTTTCCTCGTATGCTCTATCGCGTGTACCCTTAACTGGGGTAGTAAGGGCCGGGTCCAAAAGCCTGGTCCGGCATCGCTTCATCTGGCTTAGAGCCTCTCCGGCGCCCAACGCTGGCTCGCGGTTCTAGCGGTTACCAATAGAGTGAGCGCAGTTTCTTGACGAGTGCTCCGGCCTACGTCCGCGCCCGTGCGCGGCAAAGCGCCCAGCACGCCTTGAAGCGCGCCTCACCGAATTAAGGCATGAGAAAATGACGCACCAAAAAGTTCGCATCATCGGCGTACCCATGGATCTTGGCGCCAGCCGCCGCGGCGTGGATATGGGCCCTTCGGCGCTGCGCGTGGCGGGATTGCAGACGCGCCTCAAGCAACTAGGTCACCAGGTCGAAGATATCGGCAATATTTCGGTGAAGCAGCCGGAAGAGATGTCCTACGGCGAAAAGCGCGCGAAGTATTTGGCGGAAATTTCAGAAGCTTGCAAAGATCTCGCTGAAGCCGTGCAGAAGTCGCTCGAAGAAAATTATTTTCCCTTGATCCTGGGCGGCGACCACTCCATCGCCGCCGGCGCTTCGGCGGGCGTCTCCTCCTTCTTCCGCAAGGATAAAAAAGAAATCGGCTACATCTGGCTCGATGCGCACGGCGACATGAACACGCCGGAATCTTCGCCCTCAGGGAACGTCCACGGCATGCCACTCGCCACCATCATGGGCTACGGGCCCCCGGAACTCGTTGATCTAATGGGCTTCAAACCCAAAGCGGAACCGGGCAA
>PMOV01000356.1:0-5188 GCA_003161195.1 Acidobacteriota bacterium
GAATATTTGAGCAGCTTCGGCATTTTGGTGGCGGTGATTTTTTATTTTGCGGAACACGGCGAACGCACGCGGCAGCGGCATCTGCAGATGTGGCAGGTGATGAACACCGCGCAAGGCAAGGGCGGCAGCGGCGGGCGCATCGAGGCGCTGCAGGAATTGAACACCGACCACGTGCCGCTGGTTGGCGTGGACGTTTCTGGCGCGTTCCTCGGCGGAGTGAAACTTAAAAAAGCGGAATTGCTGCGCGCCAATTTCAGCGCCGCGGATGTTCGCGATGGCGATTTTACCGGCGCGGATTTTCGTTTCGCGGATTTGCGATCCGCGAACTTTCGCGCTGGCCGCTTCGTCGGCGCAAATCTGCGCGATGCGAATTGCGCGGAAGTGGATTTCACCGGCGCAGACTTAAGCGGCGCCGATCTGGCCGGTGCGGATCTTTCGGATGCGGATCTCCGCATGGTCCAGCTGCGCGCCGCGCAATGGAGCGCCATCGCCAACATAAAAGGCGCGAATATCTACGGGATCAAGGACGCCCCCGAAGGTTTCGCAACCTGGGCGCTGAAGAACGGAGCCGTAGCAACGGAGCAGTGATGGATCATGCAGGACCGCGGATTGCTCGGGCGAAGGCGCCCCCGGCAGTGACAGGTCGGGTCCGTTTTTTCGCGACGCGCGAAGTCGCTGCCCTCGCGGTGCGATGCATGCGAAGAGGTCACGACGTATCGTGCACCTACGCAGAGGGGCTGTCGTTGCCGCGGACAGACGCGGTGCTGTCACACGGCGCAAATCATTGGGGCGGCGCGCTGCGGCTTTTTCCGTGCCATGCACACGCCGGAAACGTCGGAGCGCCGATTTTGCAGCGAATCAATCGTATCGCGTCCGTCGAGACGGGCGGAGCATAACGACGCCCTTCAGGACGTCATTACAAATGACGCGAAGGCCAGATGACGCTCTAAAGGGCGTGGCTACAAAAGGCCCACCGCCGCGTCACCCGGATCGCGACTTTACCTGGGTGGCTCTTTGCGCTCCTCGGGCTTTGGTTTCGGTTGCGGATGCTCCGCGGGCTTCTTTGCCGGAGGCGGCGTGGCGCGTTTTTCTTCCGGACGCGGCGCGGGTTTTGCTTCTGGCCTCGGTGCCGGCTTTGCTTCCGGCTTCGGCGCGGGCTTCGCTTCCGGTCTTGCCGCTGGCGGGCGCGATTCCGCTGGCTTGCGCGCCGGCTGTTCGGCGGGCGCGCGGCGTTCGGCGGGAGTCTCCGCATGCGGCGCGGGCTGTTTCGGCGCGGGAGTCGCTTCGCGGCGCGAGGGTTGTTCCGTCGGGCGCTTCTCTGCCGGGCGAGTTTCCGCGGGTCGATTTTCTGCTGGCCGATTCTCGGCTGGTCGATTTTCTGCCGGCCGAGCTTCGCCAGGCTTGGTCTCTGCCGGGCGATTCTCGGCGGGACGATTTTCCGCAGGTCGCGGCACTACTGCGCGCGCGGGAATTACTTTGGCGATGGGGCGGCCTTCGGCTACGCCTTTGGGTGAGGCGAGGATTGCCGGTTTGCCGTGATTTACGGAGGCAAACTGCTGGCGATTTTTTGCGGCGTCGTCGCGGACGGCCACCTGGGTGGTCATCGGCGGGATGCGCTCTTCGCGCGTCGCAGCCACTTCGGCGCGTAGCGGACGGCGCGTGACGCCGCCGGGGCCGTTATAGCTGACGCGGTTCACCGTGGTGGTGTTGATAGTCACGTTGTTGATGCGCACGTTGGTGATGCTGCGGTTGTAGACGTGGACGTTGGTAATGGTGATGTGGTTGACCGCGCGGTTGTAGCTAAACTGATTGCCCTGCCAGTAGCCGCCCTGGTAGCCGACGCCAACGTAGCCGAAGCCGTAGTTGATGCCGCCATAGAAGCCGATGTGCGGTCCCCAGTAGCCGTAGTGAAAGCGGTAGCGGCCGCCGGTGTAGCCCCAGTAGCCGGGAGTCCAGAGCACGCCAACCTGCGGCGGCCGAATCCACACGCCGGGAACCCAGTAGTAGCCTGCCGAGGCGTAGCTCCAGTAGCCGGGGGTCCAGAGGTAGCCGTCGCCGGGAATGTCCGGCTGCGTGTACTCGGGCATTTCGGGAGGGGGCTGCTGCGCTTCGAGGGCCGGTTGGCCGTAGCTCGAGTCGTCGGCATTTTCGTCGTAGTCGTTGTCGTAGCCGCTTTGGTCCTGGCCACCGCCCTGGCTCGGGCTGCTTTGTGGCTGGCTGCTGCCCTGGTCCTGGTAGGTGGGCGAGCTGGCTTGCACGAGGTTGCCGGAATCTTCGGCTTGCTGCGGCGTTTCGGGTGTGGCGGCGGGCGCGGCGCTTTGCGACTGGTCGGCGGGCGCGGTGGCGGTTTGGTCGGCGGTCTTGTTGCAGCCGGCGAAGACGAAAGAGAGTGCGAGGGATGCCGTGGCAAGTGCAGCGAAGTGCTTCATTTTATTTTGATAGTTCATGGGACGAGTTTCTCCGTTTAGGTGGGCGACTTCATTATGCAACTAGGATGCGAGAGGAGGAAGTTTTGTTGCGGAGGGGACGGAGGTGGAGATCAGACGATCTCAGGGGTTGGCGCGTCTAAAGTCAGGTCTACGCGCAGGTCGAAGTGTAGGTCTAAGTGCAGCAGAATGTTGGGGAACATCCGGGCGCGCTTTTGCGTAGTTCTATGTGCGACGCGATTCTCTGCGTTTCCGTGTGCGACGTAGTTCCGTGCGATGTAGTTCCGTGCGAGTGGACGAATCGGGGGTGTGGGCATGGCGAGTGGAGCCAGCGGGTTGAATGGGGCCAATGGAAAGAAACGCAAGAGGCGGCGGCTGATTTGGGTGGCGATTGCGGTGGTGGTGCTGGGCGGCGGCGGCTACGGAGTGATGGCGGCGCTGCGGCCAAACCACGAGATTGATCCTTCGAAGCTGGCGGCGGTGGAGCGCGGGGATTTGGCGCGCGTGGTGGTGGCGACGGGGAAAATTCAGCCGCTCTCGAAGGCGGACATCAAGTCCAAGGCCAGCGGCATCGTGAAGAAAATTTATGTGGACTACGGCGACCGCGTGAAAACCGGGCAAGTGTTGGTGGAACTGGACCGCGTGCAGCTGGAGGCGGCGGAGCGCGCGGCGAAAGCAAACTTGCAGGCGGCGGAGGCGGCGCGCAATTCGGCGATGGCTTCTCTGGAGCGCAACAAGGTGGATGCCGAGGGACCGGACGTGCCGTTTCTGAAGCTGAGCATGGAGCGGGCGGAGAAGGANNTCGCAGGCGAATTTGGCGGTGTCCAAGGCGGAGATTGCCAAGGCGGAAGGGATGATGGCGCAATCGAAGGCGGCGCTGGATAACGCGGAAGAGGATTTGCGCAACTCGACGATTGTGAGCCCGATCGATGGGCTGGTGTTGTCGCGGGACGTGAACGTGGGCGACGCGGTGAGTTCGATTTTGGTACTGGGGTCGCAGGCGACGCCGATCATGACGATTGGGGACATCAGCGAAGTGTACGTGCAGGGCAAAGTGGATGAAGCGGACATTGGAAAAGTGTACTTGAACCAGCCGGCGCGCATCGTGGTGGAATCGTTTAAGGATAAGAAATTTACGGGGAAGGTGACGAAGATTTCTCCCTTGGGGAAGGAGAAGGATAACGTGACGACGTTTGAGGTGCGCGTGTCGATTGCCAATTCGACGGGAGAGTTGAAGGCCAGCATGAGCGCGAACGCGGAGATTTTGCTGGAAGAGAAGAAGGATGTGCTGATGGTGCCGGAGGCGGCGTTGATTTACGACAAGGACCGGAAGGCGTCGGTGGAGTTGCCGGATGCGAAGGGGGAGAACGGGCGGAAGAAGGTGGCGGTGAAGCTGGGAATTTCCAATGGGGTGAAGACGGAAGTGCTGGCGGGATTGAATGAGAAGCAGCAGGTGGTGTTGCAGTAGGCGGTGCGCGGATGGAAGTGTGGGCTTGGCGGCGGACAGCAGATTCCTCGGGCAAAGGCGGCCCTCGGAATGACAGGTTCGTGGTTTTTTAGCGTTCTGCGCGATTAGGCAGAGTTGGCGAAGAGTTTTTGGCGTGAGATGAAATTATGTCGTTTCAGGATTTGCTGAAGGATACGCTGGCGACGTTGTGGGCGCACAAGCGGCGCACGATGCTGACGATGTTTGGCATCGCGTGGGGAATTATTTCCATTACGGTGATGGTGGCGGCGGGCGAGGGGTTGGGGAAGGGAATTCAGAAAAATCAGGAGACGTTTGGGAAAGATGTGATGGTGATTTTTTCCGGGCGCACCAGTATGCAGGCTGGGGGGCTGCGTTCGGGGCGGCTGATTCGCTTTGTGGAAGACGACTATAAACAGGTGGCGGCGGAATCTCCGGCGTGCAAGTACGTGATGCCGGAACTCGGAAACGATGTGCACGCGCACAGCCTGTATAACAGCGGAACGATTCGGACGGTGGGGTCGCTGCCGCCGTTTGCGGAGATTCGCAGCATTCCGGTGGCGGAAGGGCGCTTTTACAATTACGAGGACAATGCGGAAGCGCGGAACGTGGCGTTTCTGGGGAGCGATACGAAGAAGCAGCTTTTTGCCGAGCGCGAAGCCGTCGGTGCGACGATCTGGCTGAACGAAAAGCCCTATACCGTGATCGGAGTGATGAAATTCAAAGACCAGAATTCGAGTTACGACGGGACGGACACGCGAAAGATTTTCATTCCGTTTGACGCGATGAAGCGAGATTTTCCGAATAAGCCGCCAGCGCCGGAACACAGCGTGGACCGGCTGCTGGCCGCGCCGTGGAGTCTGGAGAGTCACCCGGCGTGTGTGTTGCAGATTCGGCGGTCACTGGGACGGATGCATGACTTTGATCCGCGGGATAAAGAGGCGGTGGGGATTTGGGACACGGTGAAGGGCGCGGAAGCGAACCGGATGATTATCGTGGGCATGGAAGTGTTTATGGGCGCGGTGGGGATTGCGACGCTGTTTTTGGGGGGGCTGGGAGTGATGAACGTGATGCTGGTTTCGGTGCGGGAACGGACGCGGGAGATCGGCGTGCGCATGGCGCTGGGGGCGACGCGCAACTCGATTTTGCGGCAATTTTTTCTGGAGACGATCATTGTGGTGGCGCTGAGCGGGGCGACCGGGCTGATTATTTCGTATGGATTTTGCGCGCTGGTGAATTTGTTGCCGATGCCGCAATTTTTTGCGGGGCTGCTGGCGAGCTGGAAGCTGGGCGCGGT
>PMOV01000356.1:5313-15588 GCA_003161195.1 Acidobacteriota bacterium
AAAACATTGGGCTCTCAGCGAGAGGCTAAAACTTGATTACGGAGATATTTCGCGAGGCTTGGGCGGCGTTGGGGCGTAACCCGCTGCGTTCGTTTTTGACGATGACGGGGATTGCCTGGGGGATCGTGGCGGTGACGCTGCTGCTTAGTTATGGAGCGGGATTTCGCAGCGTGCTGATGTATACGTTTGAAGTGTTTGGGAAGGGCGCGGTGGTGTGCTGGCCGGGGACGACGAGCGAACAAGCGGGCGGGGAACGCGCGGGCAAGGAAGTGCATTTCGATCACGACGATGCGGAATGGGTGAAAGCGCAATCGCCGCTGGTGAAACGGGTGACGCTGGAGACGGTGCGGTTCAAGGGTATTTCGCACGAAGAGCGGCTGGCGGACACGGCGATTCGCGGGGTGTATCCGGAGTATGGGGAGATGCGCAACGAAGTGCCGATCGAAGGATCGTGGATCTCTCCCGAAGATATTGCGGAACGACGGCGGGTGGTGTTTCTTGGGGCGCGATTGCGGAAGAAACTTTTTAGTGGGACGCCGGCGGTGGGCGAGGCGGTGCGCATCGATGGGGTGAAGTTTATCGTGTGCGGGTCGATGGACACGAAATTTTCGGACAGCAATTATTTTACGAGCGACGATGAGTCGGCATTTATTCCGTATACCGCGGCCAGCGATTTATGGGACACCAAGCACGCGAGCGTGATGCTGTTTGAGCCGGTGGCGCCGGGATTTGAGGCTACGGCGATGAATCAGGTGCGCAGCGCGGTGGCAAGTCATCAGCGGTTTTCCGCTACCGACAAACGGGCCATCACCATGTTCGGGCGGGAAGAGTTCAAGCCGATTTATGAGGGGATTACGCTAGGGATCGAAGCGCTATTGTTTTTTGTGGGGGCGCTGACGCTGGGCATCGGCGGGATCGGCGTAATGAATATTATGCTGGTGTCGGTGGATGAGCGGGTGAAGGAGATTGGTTTGCGGCGGGCGCTGGGGGCGAAGAAGGCGCATATCCGGTGGCAGTTTTTGCTGGAGGCGCTGGTGATGACGCTGGCGGCGGGCGCGGCGGGGATGCTGCTTTCGGCGGCGATTACGTCGATGATCGGGACGATTCCGTTTTTGGGGCCGGCGTACGAGGACGATACGGGGAAAGTGGATATTCATTTGACGCTTTCGGTGGTGACGATGCTGTTGTCGACGGGCATTTTAATTATTGTCGGCGTGCTGAGTGGGTGGTTGCCGGCGATGCAGGCGGCATCGCTCGATCCGGTGGAGGCGCTGCGGTATGAGTAGGGGTGTTGCGGCATGAAATGAGATGCGGTGGCAGTAGGCGCCAATCAGGAGATTGGCGCTCCCAGGCAAATCGTCAGAACAGACGAATTACAAAAACTCTGAGAATTGATCGATGGAGTGTTCTACATCCCGGAGAATTGCGCGAAGAAGACCGGGGCCGAGGGTTTCGCCCCCGTGCACGGGAACGGTGGTAACGCGCCCGTCCGGATGTTGCATGAAGACATGACTGCCGCGAGTTCGAGCCACGGCGAATCCCATCCGCTCAAGCGCCCGGACCACTGCTTTGCCTTTTAGGCGCGGCAAGCGGGTCATACGGTGATCTGTTGGATGCCTACCAGTTCCAAGGAATCAGCGTCCGATCCTTCGCCCTTCAGGCAAAGCGCTACGACTTCGCGCACGCGCTTCATCAGCGTATCAAGATTTTTTGCCTGGGTGTGGCATCCGCGAAGAGAGGGGACGCTGGCTACGTAGTAGCCTTCTTCATCCTTCTCGATGAGCACGGTGAACTTACGAGGAGATTTCATCGGTTCGTACCTGAAAAGAGCTTACCACGACAATGGCGGGGTTAAGGCCTTGACGCCGGCGAGGAGGAAAAGCAGATCCCTCGCTGCGCTCGGGATGACAACCTTGGCGTTGATTGCGCCCGGGCAAGCTGGGGCGCTGCATGCTGCGCCCCTACAAAGACTCTACTTGCGGCGTTTTGTGCGCGACGGCTTGAGATTGCGATGTTTGCGTTTTAGTTTTGCGGGGCGGATTTTGTTGGTGGCGGCGTAGCCGGCGCGCTCGAAGGCGCGCCACAGGTACCAGCTGGCTACGGTGCGATAGGGGCGCCAGCGTTCGCCGAAGGCTAGTAAGTCGGCGGGGCGGGGCATGTGTTTTTTATTGTAGGCGACGGACCAGCCTTTTTTTACGCCCAAGTCGTGGATGGGGAGGACGTCGGGGCGGCCGAGGCGGAAGATTAAGAACATTTCCACGGTCCAGGCGCCGATGCCGCGGACAGAGACCAGGCGTTCGACGAGTTCTTCGTCGGACATTTCTTTTGCTTGTTCGAGTGTGGGAACTACTCCCGCGATGGTTTTCTGAGCTAAATCTTTCATGGCTAAAATTTTTGCGCCGGAAAGGCCGGCTTTGCGCAGGGCGGGCTTGCGGAGGCGCAGCATTTCCTGGGGCGTGGGAATTTTGCCATTCGCGGCGAGAGCTTTGACGCGGGCGAAAATGGTGGCGGCGGCCTTGCCGGAGATGGATTGGTAGGCGATGGATTGGAGCAAGGCTTCGTAAGGCGATTGGGCTTCGGCGATGTCGATCTCGAACGGGATTAGCTCGTCGATGAGAGATTTGAGGCGCTCGTCGCAAGCGGCGAGATGTTTTTGCGCTGCGATGAGATCGAAGGGGAGCGTGGGGGACGAGTCGGTCACAGGTAGTCCGTTTCGGTTTCGGAAAGATTGGCCAAGAGATCCCAGCGGAGATTATTTTACGCTGGTGGGGCGAAGACGAGAAAGCCATTCCAAGGGGTCGAGCGTCTGGATGAGGCAGGCTAGGGAGCCGGAAGACACGGCGACATCTTAGGTGGCGCAGTGCAGCGCGTCAAAGCAAAGCGCGCGGCCAGGCTGTGCTTGCGCGAACAAGGGCGGCGCGGGGGTGTGCTAAACTTTTCAGCTTATGCAAACAGGAATTATTGGGCTGCCGCAGGTGGGGAAGACGACGTTATTTCGCATTTTGACGAAGGCGAATATCGAGGGCAAGAGCGGGCAGGCGACGCATGTGGGCGTGGCCAAAGTGCCGGAGCCGCGGCTGAAGCAACTGGCGACGTTGTATAACCCGAAGAAAATCACCTATGCGACGGTGCAGTATGTGGATTTGGGCGGTATGCAGAAGGAAAAGAACCGCGACGCGCTGGCGCCGTTGCGGGAGGTGGATACCATTGCGCACGTGTTGCGAGTGTTTGACGATCCCTCGGTGCCGCATGCGGAGGGCAGCATCGATCCGGTGCGGGACGCGACGAACCTGGAGCTGGAGCTGATACTTGCGGACTACGACCAGATCACGCGGCGGCTGGAGCGGGTGGAGAAGGACTTGAAGAAAAAGTCCGAGCCGATTTTGCTGGCGGAGAAAGCGGTGCTGGAGAAGTGTAAGGCGCACCTGGAGGCGGAAAAACCGCTGCGCGAGCTGGTGCTTACGGCGGAAGAGCGGAAGCCGATCGGGGGATTTTTGTTTTTGTCGCAGCGGCCGATGCTGTTTGTTTTGAATTTGGGCGACGACGAGGCGGCGGACCTGGAGACGGCGGTGGAGCGGCATAAATTGAGCGCGCTGCAGGGGCGGCCGAACACGGCGGTGGTGGCGATTTGCGGGCGGCTGGAAGCCGAATTGGCCGAGATGGAAGAGAAGGAAGCCGAAGAAATGCTGGCGTCGTATGGCTTAAAAGAACCGGGGCTGAACCGGCTGATCCGCGCCACCTATGATTTGATGGGGCTGATTTCGTTCTTCACAGCGGGAGAACCGGAAGTGCGGGCGTGGACCATACATAAGGGGTCGACGGCGGTGAAGGCCGCGGGGGCGATTCACAGCGACATTGAAAAGGGATTCATTCGCGCGGAAGTGGTGCGTTGGGATGATTTGCTGGCGGCGGGGAGTTTGGCGGCGGCGAAGGAGAAGGCGCAGGTGCGGTTGGAGGGGCGGGAATATATTGTGCAAGAGGGGGATGTGATTTTGTTTCGGCATAGCGGGTGAGGGCTCTCCGGTAGGATTTTTGACAATCAAACACGGGGGGATCAATTGGGACGGGACTTAAACCAACACAGGCAGGAATGAATGTCTGTGCTACTGAAAACGTGATCGACCATGAGCTAGCGACGCGGACCGGGTTGGCGGCGGGGTTGGGGTTGGTGGCCGCAGGCGGGAACGTGCTCGGCGGGTACTTGGTTATCTATAAGAGCTGGTCGCGCAAGTACTTGCAGTATTTTTTGGCGCTGGGCGCCGGGTACATGCTGGGCGTGGCGATGGTGGATATTATTCCGGAGTCCATCCGGCTGAGCGGCGAAAGCGCGATGTTTTACGTGCTGGTGGGATTTTTTCTGGTGCATTTGTTTGAGCACACGATTGCGCCGCACTTTCACTTTGGGGATGAGACGGAGTGCCCCGAGGCTGGGCATCACGGGCACGAGGTGCGGGCGTCGGTGCTGCTGGGGTTGGCGATTCACACATTTTTTGATGGTGTGGCCATTGCGGCGGGATTTTTGGTGTCCACCTGGCTGGGGGCGGTGATTTTTGTGGCGGTGTTCCTGCATAAGCTGCCGGAGGGGTTTACGGTGGCTTCGATCATGCTGGCGGGGGGCCGGGGGCGGCGGGAAGCCATCCTGGCGGCGGGCTTGCTGGGCGGGTCGACTCTGGCGGGGGTGCTGCTGACGAGCGCACTGCAAGGCCAACTGAAGTATGCGCTGCCGCTGTCCGGGGGGGTGACGCTGTATGTGGCGGCTACGGATCTACTGCCGGAGGTGAACCGGGAGCCGAACTGGCGGCTGGCGCTGCTAGTGTTCGGGGGCGTGCTTAGTTTGTTGATAATGCGGCACTTCGTGCAGGTTTAGGCGGTATCCTCTCCTTCTGGGAACGGCTTCCAACTCGCAACTTTCACATTCCTTTAGTGTTCGATAGGATGTGGTAGCTATGGCCAGGTCGGACGTCCAACTGATGCTGGACGTGAAGTCCGGCGACGAAGAGTCGTTCGAGCTTCTGCTGCATCGGTACCGCAGTCCGCTCGTGAACTTTCTGTACCGGATGGTGCGGAATCGCGAGCAGGCGGAGGACCTTGCGCAGGAGGTGTTCCTGCGGGTGTACCGGGCGCGCGCGGAGTATGTGCCGAGCGCCAAGTTCACGACATGGCTATTCCGCATTGCGACGAACCTGGCGCTGAACAATGTGCGGGATACGCGGCACCAGCGCATGGAGATGTCTCTGGATGCGCCGCTGATGGCGGATTCGGAAGATGGAGACGAGCGTCCGCTGGACGTAGCGGACCAACACCCGGACATCGAACAGCATCTGGTAGAGCAGGCACGGAGTAAGATGATCCGCCACGCCATCGAGAAGCTGCCGGAGAAGCAGCGAGCGGCGGTGCTGCTGCACAAGTATCAGGAGNNTCGCTGCTGTTCCGGGCATACGAAGCGTTACGGGTGGAACTAGCCCCGCTCGTGGCGCAGCAGATGAAACACTGAGGGAGCTGGGAAGGGAAGGCAGCTATGAGTTGTGGACGCATGGAAAATAGAATTTTGAGTTATGTGGACGGGCGGCTGAAAGAGAGCGAGCGCCTGGAGGTGGAGAAGCATCTCGCGGGATGCACGGCGTGCGAGCTGCGGGTCGCGGAGTTTCGCGCGGTCACCGGCCTGCTGGATGAACTGCCGCAGATTGCGCCCTCGCCAGCATTTGACGTACGGGTGCGGGCACGCGTGGCAGCGGAGCCGGTGAAGGTGAGCTGGTGGGCGTGGATGGCACCGTCGCCGCGAGTGGCGCTGGCGGCCGCGCTATTGGTGGCGTGCACGGTGTGGGTGGGCTTGCGGCCGGCCGGCTTCGGGGTGACCCCGGCGACGGAAGCGGAGATCAACCAGAACATGCCGGTGCTGGAGAATTATGATGTGCTGACCAATTTTGAGCCGCTGACGGAATTGCCGCCACCGGTGACGCCCGCGGATGCACAGCAGCAGCCAGCGGATGATGGGCAGGCCAATTAAAAGCGATGGCGCGCGCCGGTGCGGACGGGTCCGGTGGTGCAGCGGTTCGGAAGCGTTGGTTCGGACAATTTACTTTGGTGCGGTGGAAATACATAAACGTTGCGATGAGATTTAGACTCCAATTCGCTGCTGGTGTGCTTGCGCTGGGACTGGGCGCGGGGTTCGCGCTACCGGTTGTGGCACAGCGGCCACACTATGCGGCGCAGAAGCCGGCCGCGCCACATCCGCGAGCGGGGGCACGGCAAGCGCAGCGGCAACAACAGCGACAGCAAGCGCGGCAGCAACAACGTCAGCAAAATGGGGCGAACGGGGCGCAAGACAATCGCATGAACGGCGGGGGCGCGAACCGCGGGCAAGGGAATCCTGATTGGAACCGCCCGACGGGCGGTGCACCTCACGCCGATCGACCGCCCTCTGCCAACACGCCGGCGAAGAATTTCAACAACCTGCCGCCGCAAGACAAGCAGCGGGTGCTGGACAACAACCGCAAGTTTCAAAATTTAACCCCGGCACAGCGGCAGGACCTGCAGGAGCGGGCGCACGTGTGGCAACAGATGACGCCGGCGCAGCGCGATCACATCAAGTACGACGTGCTCCCGAGATGGCGCAGCATGCCGCAAGACCGCAAGCGGGCAATTCAGCAGCGGCTTGGGGTTTTGAAGAATATGCCGGAGTCGGCGCGCAACCAGCACCTGGATGATCCGAACTTTACGCGCGGGATGAGCGACGAAGACAGGTCTACGTTGCGGGATTTGAGCCACCTGCATGTGGGTGGAGCGCCGGATGCGCCGAACGAGTAGGGACATCGTTGTTCCGAGGCCGCCCGGTCGCCAAGCAAGCGGCAAAAACCGGCAATTTGGAGATTGGTTCCGCAGATTCCGCGGAATGGAGCGTTGGCGTTCCCGGGAACGGCGCCACGGCAGGAATCACAAAAAGCGCCAATCGGGAGATTGGGGCTCCCCGGAAAGGCAAACACGCCAATACGGAGATTCATCCCGCACAGTTCGCGGGATGGAAGGGCGTAGGCGTTCCCGGGGAAAGCAGTACTAAAAAGACGCTAAAACACTATCAGTTAACTCAACAAAGGCCCTTGCTGTTGCACTGGCGGAACCTAATCGGCTGCCTATAGTTAGATTAGGAGTTCCTTACCATGCGACCGGTTCGTCCCCTCTCGGAATATCGAACCATGCTCACCCTGTGCGCTGCGGTGGCGCTGGCGCTGATACTGCTAAACCTTGCGGGCTGCGCGGGAGGATTTGAAGGCTCGAAGGCGGTGACGCCGTTTGCCGTCAGCCAACCGGTGAGCCAAACGGTGACGGTGGGGCAGACGGCTACGTTCAGCGTCTCCGCGAGCGGCACGGGGCCGCTTACGTACCAGTGGTATAAAAACGGGGTGGCCATCAGCGGCGCCACGAGCTCGACGTACACCACGCCCGCGACGGCATTGAATGACAGCGGGGCGGTATTCACGGTGACGGTATCCAACCTCGCCGGGTCGATGACCAGCACGCCCGCGACGCTTACGGTGAAAAACTTGCCGCCACCGGTGGCGGGCAGCTTGGTTCCCAGCAACGCTACGCCGCCGTACAACTCGACGGTGAACCTGGTTCCGACGTTTTCCGGCGGCACGGCGGTGATCGGCTCGATGGGCGTTGGCAGTTCGGACATCACGGCGTCGGCAGTGAGCGGCGGCTCGTATCCGACGCCATTATTGACGGGAGCGAAGACTTACACGCTGACGGTTACGGACGCGCACGGAAATGTGGTGTCCACGACGTGCCTGGTGACCCCCGAGAGCGTGGCGATTACGCCGATTTCGCCGGCGGCGCAGACGGTGGCACCGGGTGCGATTACCTTTAGCGCCACGGCCAGCGGCGGAACGACCAATGGAATTACGTGGAGCGCCACGGCCGGAACGTTCAGCGGCAATGTGTGGACCGCACCGACGATCGCGGGCACTTACACCATTACGGCTACCAGCGTGGATGAGCCCTCGGTTTTCGTGACCACCACGATTACGATCGCGGCGCCCGCGATTACTGTGCAGCCGACGAGCCAGCATGCGTGTACCGGGGGCGCGATATTGCTTTCGGTGACGGCTTCGTATGCCACCAGCTATCAATGGAATTTCAACGGGACGGCGATTCCTGGAGCGACCGGTGCCACCTACACCGTTTCGATGGCGGCAGCGGCCAACGCGGGCAATTACAGCGTTACGGTAACGAACGGGGTATCGAGCGTAACTTCCAGCTTGGCCGTCGTAGCGGTGGGTTCAACGATTACGTCGAATCCCAGCAGCCTTACGATTCACCCGACGCAGACGGCGCTGTTTTCGGTTTCCGCACAAGGCCTGAGTCCGTTCACTTACCAGTGGTACCAAATTCCGTCTGGGGGCACGAGCGGAGTGGCGATTGCGGGCGCGACGAGCAGCTCGTATACCACGCCACCGGTGGATCTGTCGTACGACGGCACGCAGTATTACGCGACGGTGACGGATTCGTGCGCGGGCAGCCCGCTGACCAGCAGCATTGCCGCGCTGAGCGTCACGGCGGGAAATGTTTCGCCGATTATCGTGACGCAGCCGCTCGGGCAGAGCGTGACGGCGGGCAGCACGCCGACGTTCACGGTGGTGGCCACGGGCACGGCGACGCTTACGTATCAGTGGTACGTGATTCCCGCGGGGCACACCGCAGGCACGGCGCTCAGCGGCGCGACTTCGGCGTCCTACACGCTGCCGGCTACGGCCACGACAGCGGGCAACGATCAGGACAAGTACTACGTAATTGTTTCCAACGGATACGGGCAGGCGGTTTCGGAGCCCGCCACGCTTGCGGTGGGCAACGGGATTTTGTTGCAGATTACGGGACAGCCGGTGACGCAGTACGTTGATGTTGGCGCATCGGCGACGTACGAGGTGACGGCGGTCTCGAGTTTGCCGCTGACGTATCAGTGGTACATGGCGGCGCCGGGGAGCGCGGTTTTTACGGCGATCAGCGGAGCGACCAGTGCGACGTACACTGTCGATAACACCGTGGCCACGCAGTCCGGCACGGTTTTCTATGCGGTGGTGAGCAACGGGACCACCGCATCGGTGACCAGCAGCTCCGCGGGACTCTTTGTTGGCCCGTTGCAGGCGGTAGGCGACCTGTGCGATACGACGTGGTCGGCGCTGGGCAATGCGGTGGCCGAAAGCGGCTGCAGCTTCCAGTTGACCTCGGCCACAAATAATCAGCACGGCGAAATTATCTGGCCCAATTTAATTTCCACCGGCGACATTCAACTCAGCTTTACCGTCACGCTCAGCAATCCCAGCGCGACGCCCGCCGACGGGTTTGCGGTGGTGCTCGGCGATCCTTCTTTGGGAGCCACGCCGACCAGCCTGGGCGCGACCGGCATGGGGTTGGGCGCCGAAGGAATTCCCGGCACGATCTTCGCGTTCGACACGTATCACAACGCGGGGGATCCGCCGGTGCCGTATATCGGCGTGGGGCGCGGGGAAACGGCGTTGTTTGAGAAACCGTGGTTCAACGTGGACACGAATATACCCACGCTGGTGGCGGTGGGGCCGTCCATTACGCACAACTACACGCTGTCGCTGGTACAAGGGCAGATGACGGTGACTTTGGACGGGGTGCAAATCATGTCCGGGCCGGTGACACCGCCGCCGGTGGCGTATTTGTACGTCACGGCGTCCACGGGCGGGTCGTATGAAGACGCGGTGATCAGCAATGTGTCATCCACGGTTTCGGTGCCGTCGAATTAATGCGGTTTCGAGGAGCATACGTAATGCGAGCGATTTTAGTGGCGATGATTTTCTCACTGGCGGGCGCTTCGCTGGCGTGCGCGCAGGAAGGGTACAGCGGAGACGCGGCGGCGGCGTATCACTGGGTGCATGCGAACGCGGGCCCCGGGCAGTGCGGTTGCTTCGGTTTGAATGGCGGAGGAGTTTCTGGTTCGTGGAATTTTCGCGGGCGCTGGTCGCTGGTGACCGATTTCAGCGCGGAGGCGACTAGCGGCGCGCCGACGGCGGGTAACTCGCTGACGTTGTCTTCTTATCTGGCGGGCGCGCGCTACCGCGTTCCGCAGCCGTGGATGCATGGCAAGCACCGGCCGCAGCCCTTTGCGCAGCTTTTGCTGGGCGCAGCGCATGCCGGTGGCGGAGTTGCGGGCGTCGGGGATGCTTCGTTCGCGTTTGCCAGCCGGCTGGGTGGCGGGATTGATGTGCCGGTGAACTCGCGCTTCGCGGTGCGGGTGATTCAGATGGACTA
>PMOV01000185.1 GCA_003161195.1 Acidobacteriota bacterium
GAAATCTGGGGCCACGGCGCCACGGACGAAGAAACGCTGGCCGCCATGAAAATGGTGTACGAGCGCTATCGGTATATCGCCGACCCGCACACGGCCGTGGGCATACTGGGCTGGGAAGCTTACAAGCGCGAACACCCCGAGCCGGCGCAGGGATTGGTGTTGTCCACCGCGCATCCCGCAAAATTTGCGGATGTGGTGCAGCGTGCCATCGGCGTCGCTCCGCCGTTGCCGGACCGCCTGGCCGCTTGCCTGACGCGCGAGAAACTCTCGCTGCCGTTTTCCAGCAACTACGGCGACGTGCGGCAATTTTTATCGACGCAATAGAAGGCAGGTTGTCGCAAAAAATGTTTTACGAAGGTTTGCGGAGACGGTCGAGCAAGGTGAAGAGGAATACGCCGACTACGGCATTGATCAGCGCGGCAATGGCCAGGTGAAGGGAGAACCACACCTCCGGCTGCGCCAGCAGAATGCGCCGCTCCAGCACCAGAATGCCCTGATGCACACCGAAGAAGAGAATGGTCAGCGCAAAACGTGCCGCGGGATGCTCAGTGTCCAGGCGCGCACCGATGGAAGAGGCGAGATAGCCGACGATGGTTTTGGCGATGCCGTAAAGGCCGAAAGGCACCGTGGGGCCGCTGAGGCTGTCTTGAATCAGGCCGATGGCCATACCCAGGAGCAGTCCCGTCGAAGGATTGCGCCGGCTCAAGCCAAAATAAATGGTCACCAGCAGCGGTAAATCCAGGATGGCCAGACTGTGAAAATACTGCGGCAGAAACGCCTGCAAGAAAAAAATAATCACCAGCGTGAAAACGATGGCGCCGGCATGAAACTTGTGTACTTCGATATGCGATTCGGCTTCGCTGCGCAGGTCGTAGGTTTCGTTCATCGATTCGCCGTTGGCGCTTTGGGTTTATCCGCGGCCGGTTTCTCAGTGCCGGGTTTTTGCGTGCCGGGCTTGGTGGAAGGCAACGCCGGCGAAGCAGGTTTGATTTGTGCAGCGGGGTCGTCGATGGCCGTGCGGTTGGCGTCCGGCGCCACGGTGTCTTTTTTGAGGTCCAGCGGCTGCAGCGTAGTCAGCACGATTACTTCTTCGAGACGCTCCAGATTGGCCGCCGGCTGCAGACGGATCCATTTAAACGGATTGCCGGGTTTTACCTCCGACACCGTGCCCACGGGGAGATCGCGCGGAAAGATGCGGTCCATGCCGCTGGTAACCGCCAGTTCGCCCACTTTTACGTCGTCGTCGTTGGCCACATACTTCATTTCCAGTAGTGGCTCGCCGGTTCCTCCCACAGGGCTTTGAATGCGCGAATCCGCCAGCATGGCGCCGGCGCCGCCATCCTTGTCAGTGATCAGCAGCACTTCGGAGGTGTTGGCGAACGATTCGATCACTTTGCCGACGATTCCGTCCGGCGTGATCACGCCCATATTTCGGTGCACGCCGTCGTGTTCGCCACGGTCGATGTAAATCGTGCGCGTGCCGCTATCAGCGCCCCAGCCGATCACCCGCGCGCCGAGCATCGGCACCTGTTGCTGCGCTTGGCGAAAATTCAGCAGCCGCTCCAGTCGTTCCGCTTCAGAGACGCGGCTCTGCAGCTGCATCACCTGCAGCTTCAGCACGTCGTTCTCGTGACGCAATTGTTCGTTGTCCCGTGAGGTGTTTTGCAGCGCGAAATAATGGCCCCAGGTGTCCTTCACGCCGCCAATGCCATAGGACCCCGCGCGCTCGAACGGCGAAATGGCCCCCACCGTCCACACGCGGAGCAGCCGGCCTTGCGAATCGCGGCGAATCTGGTACGCCAGCATCATCACCTGCAGCAGAATCATTGCGCCGAGCAGGAAGAGCGATTTGTGTCGAGAGGGAACGCCGACCATGAGTTATTCACGATTCATTCTAAATATTTGCTTTGCCCAGGCGACGGACGATGGTTTTCCGCCACCACTTCGCTTCTCGTGAAAATTTCTGTGCGGTACCGCCAACCCGCCAGCCGACCGCGCGGTCATCGAACGTCGCTCTGATCAATCGATGCAAACTTGCCGCAGCAACTTAAAGTCACTGAGCATCTTGCCAGTGCCCAATACGACCGACGCCAGCGGATCATCGGCGATCGAAACCGGCAGCCCGGTCTCCTCGCGGATGCGCTTGTCCAGATTTTTCAGCAGCGCTCCGCCGCCCGTGAGCACGATGCCGCGGTCGCTGATGTCCGCCGAAAGTTCGGGCGGCGTCCGCTCCAGCGCCACGCGCACGGCGTTCAAAATTGTCGCGACGCACTCGCTCAGCGATTCGCGAATCTCGCTGTCGTCGATGGTCACGGTGCGCGGCACGCCTTCGATCAGGTTGCGCCCTTTCACTTCCATGGTCAGCGGCTTTTCGAGCGGGTACGCCGACCCGATCTCCATCTTGATCTGCTCGGCGGTGCGTTCGCCGACCAGCAAATTGTATTTGCGCTTCAGATACTGCATCACCGCCTCGTCCATCTCGTTGCCGGCCACGCGCACCGAACGCGAATACACGATGCCGCTCATGGAAATCACCGCGATATCGGTCGTACCGCCGCCGATGTCCACCACCATGTTGCCGGAGGGCTCGTCAATCGGCAGCCCCGCGCCAATCGCCGCCGCCATGGCTTGTTCCACCAAGTACACTTCGCTGGCCCGCGCGCGATAGGCGGAGTCCTGCACGGCGCGCTTCTCCACGGGAGTAATCTCGCTCGGCACGCCGATCACAATGCGCGGATGCACGAGCACGCGGCGGTTGTGCGCCTTCTGAATAAAATGCGTCAACATCTTTTCCGTGACTTTAAAATCCGCGATCACGCCGTCCTTCATCGGTTTGATGGCCACCACGTTCCCCGGCGTGCGCCCCAGCATGTCTTTCGCCTCGCGCCCCACGGCCACCACTTCGCCGGTCGCCTTGTTGATCGCCACGATCGACGGCTCGTTCACCACCACGCCCTTTCCGTGTGCAAATACCAGCGTGTTCGCCGTTCCCAGATCGATGGCCAGGTCGGACGAAAACAAACTGAATACCGACCGCATGTTGTAACCGTTCTTGTTCATTCCCCTGTCCCTCGGCGAAGAAACAGTTTCTTCGCTCGCCCGCAGGCGGCCCCGGCCATCCGATACAACGCAAATCGTCGCGGTCCGCCGTCCTCATTATCCGCGCACTGCACGCGCAGCGCAAAGTTCGCGCGAATAACGCTGTTTTCCCGCGTATTTCAGCTTACCGGGTGCCGCCCGCGCCAACCGTCACTTCGGCACCACGATGGAGATCGGCTGCTTCGCCGTGCCGCCCCGTCGGTTCTGCCCGATCACCACGATGGTGTGCTCGCCCGGATCGAGCGGCTCCGTGAAATAGCGAAACGTCCCGTCCGCGGAAATATTCGGCACCGGCTGCCCGTTCACGATCAACGCCGCCCCCGGCTCCGTGCGCCCCACAATCTCCGCCACGCGCCCGTGCATCTGCGTGCCGTCGATCTGCAGCATCATTTCTTGCGCTTTGCCTTGCGCCACGATGGTGAACTTGAACGTCTCGCTGGTCTCGCTGGTTTCTTTTTTCGCGTTGCTGGCCGTCACGTTCCAGAAATAGTCGCCCGCATCCAGGCCGGCAATCTCCGCGCTCGTCGACGTGCTGTGCGCTTCCTTCACAATTTTCGTAAACATCGTGGTGGAACTGATGCGCACGGTATACGACACCGCATCTTCCACGGCCTTCCACTCAAAGCGCACCGGAGAGGTCTTCGGATTCTCCGAAATAATCGGCGCCAGATTCAGCGGCTCCACCAGCGACGGCGGCGCCAGCACGTTGGTCTTCTGCATCGGCCCGCCGGTCGGGAAGCTCACGCGCTCATACTGCGTCAATTCCACCCTCTCCAGGCCGCGCTGCACTTCGGCCGCGCCACTGGCCACCACAATCTCATGCTCGTTGTTCTTCGGATCGTCCTTTACGGACGCCCGGCTGTTCTGGCTCAGCGATGCCGTGGTGTCTTCCATGCTCACCGCGGCTTTCGAGTCCGGCGACGCCCAGTTCGGCGTGGCCAAATCCACCGACCCCGTGCTGATACGCACGGCCACGCTCGTAGGCTTGTTGCTGCCAATTAAATTCTCTTCTACCGTCACCAACGTGTCAGCCTTCACGGTATACGTCGTGCCGTCCGCGAACGTAATGCGCGCCGCGGCATCGGACGCCGTCTGCACCAAATCGCCCTTATCGAGCGACGTGCGATAATCCGCGTCCACCCACTGCACGGAGTCCACCTTCTTCACCTGCACCTTGCCCGTCAAATTCACAAACTTGGCTTGCGTCTGCGTGAACGTCGCCGGGTCCACGTCCGAGTTGCTCATCGCGTTCGTGACTTTTTTCAGCGTAACGGAATACCAGTCTGGCCTGAGGATTACCAGCACCGCGCCGACGATCGCCAGCAGCAGCAGCAAATAAAGGATCACGGTCTTGTAGGTAACCGCTTCCCAATACACATCCATGCGCGGCATTTTTTGTTGGGCCGGCGGTGGCGCGGGCGGTCGTTTTGGCGCGATGGGAGCCTGTACGGTCACGTGGGTTAGCGCAGTTTGCGCGTCAACCCCGAAATTAACACAGCGCATCGCGCCGCGACGGCATCCCCGCGCCCTCCGTAGTCAAATTGCAAATACCTGATGCGCACACTGGTCGTCGCCGCCGTCCAAGGACGACCTTGGGGCGTTCCGCAAGGGCGGAAAACCGCGCTCCATTCCGTACTTGTGCGGCTTAGGGAACCCGGGCCGCGGTTCCACGGCGTCGCGATCCGCGCAAGCTCAATGCCGCACAAAAAAATTCTTCTTATCCAAACCCGCCGCCACGGCCACATCAAAAAATCCCACCATCATCTCGTCATACGTTTGCTCGCCCCAGCGCACCGCAGCCTCGGGATCTGGATTGTGCGGATTCTCTCTCGAGTTATCGAACCAGGCCACCGCCTGCAGTTCCGTCCCCGCCGGTAGCCGTAAAGGCTCTGCCAACCGGTAACTCATCTGCCAGTGAAAGTGATAACGCACGCGCAACAGCAGGTCGAAACTTACCGCACCGCCTTCCCCACGCCGCACGATGTTGTACTCAAACCGCTTCCCTCGCAGATGCATGTGCGGGAAAAAGCTCAGCAGCGTCGCCTCATTCGGCAGCGTCCCGCGTGCCTCCACGCGGTAATCCGGTGCGCCCGGCGGAATCACAAAATGGTCGTTCGTCAGTTGCAGCGTCAGCACGCGCTGCGACGGCGCCGTTTTCGCAAAGCGCAAGCCCACGCGCGTCTGGTCGTGCGTCGCCTTGCCATTCGATGTGTAGTGCATCTGGAACACCAGGTCGCTGCCCGCCGGAATGTACTTCGCCATCGTCGCCGGCCACCTGTCCGGCGAACTCCCCGGCGCATACACCAACAGAATGTCGTTGTCCGTCCACATGGCCCCCGCGGGGTCCGCCGGTTCCGTCAGCATCGCCGCTGTGAACGGCGTGCCAACCGGCGCGTGGGCGAGCCATTGAGAACCCGGAGGCCGCACATACACCACCGCGTGATGCACGTTGCCGCGCGCCTCCGGCAACACCTCTACCATTTGTACCCAGCGGCCTTCGGTAAATCCCGTCGGCACGATTTCGTACGTGTAGTCGATGTCCCCGTGCGCTGGCAGCGCCACCGCGTGCGGCATCTTGAGCACCAGGTCCGGCTGCGGAATCGTCCAGCTTTCCGCCCACACGCGTTTCGCCGGCGCGTCTGCTGGACTCCCCGCCGCTGCCCCAGCTTTGCTCCAAGCCGCCAGCGCGGCGATCTGCGCTTCGGTCAGCGAGGGATCGTTCGAAAATCTGCCGATTCCCTGCTCGGCGAACCACGGCGGCATCGCTTTGCTCTGCGTAGCGTTCACTATTACCGCCGCGAGCGCCTTGGTCTGCGCGTACGTCTCGAGCGCCATCGGCCCCGTGCCGCCCCCTCGGTGACACTCCTGGCAATGCTCCTGCAAAATGGGCAGAACATCCCGGTAGAACGTCACCTGTGTGTTCTGTGCGGCTGACGCGTGTGCCCGCGAGTTCGTCGTCCACGGCCCCAGAGCCACTAAACTCAGCAGTGCCAGCGCTGGGACGCCCCACTTTCGTTTTTGAGCTGGTCCTTGCCGTCCCGGCACTGCGTTCCTGAAATTGGTCATGTTATCCTGCGTCCCCAGCCGCCACGCCCACGCCCACTGCGATGTCCACTCCCGCCCCAGGGTTAGCCAGCCCTAAGGTTTAGCCAGCCGCCGGGAGGCCCCGATTCCATTTGAGGCCCACACCTCTATCTCTTATAATGCTGTGTTTGTCCGTATACGTCAGGAGACTTCTGTAATGGCTAGCGAATCAACCATCGGGAAACGCATCCTCTTCGGCTTTGTCGTCGCGCTGCTCGCCGGCGGCATGCTCCTCTATCTTATTCCTCAAGGCCCCGGCACCTCCGACGCGGCCGGCACCGACACCGTCGCCAAGGTCGGGGATGAATCGGTCACCATGGCTGACGTCCGCCAGCAACTCGACCAGATCGAGCAGCGCAACCAGGTTCCCAAGCAACTCGAAGGTCTGTACGCCCAGCAGATCCTCAAGCAACTCGTTTTTCAAAAGGAGCTCGATTACGAAGCCAAACGCCTGAACATCACCGTCTCCGACCAGGAACGCGCCGCGCGCATCAAGCAATTTCTTCCCACCGCCTTCAATGGCGACAGCTTCGTGGGCATCGACCGCTACACGCAGGAGGTTTCCGCACGCTTTCAACTGACCGTCCCGGTCTTTGAAGAGCTGATTCGTCAGGGCCTGCTCGAGGAAAAATTTCGCCAGCTGGTCACCGATGGCATCAGCGCCAGCCCGCAGGAGCTCCAGGAAGAGTTCCGCGACCGCAACGAAAAGGTCAAGCTGGACTACGTGCTCATCCGCCCAGAGGATCTGCAGCTGAAAATCACCCCTACGGATGCCGAGGTCAAGGCTGAGTTTGAGAAAAATCGCGCCAAGTATCAGCTGCCGGAGCGCCGCGTGGTGCGCTACGGCCTAGTGGACGTCAACCAACTCCGCCAGAATGTGCACATTACTGACGACCAACTGAAAGCGCGCTACCAGGAGAACATCGCGCAGTACCAGGTTCCCAGCCGCGTCCACGTTCAACACATCCTGTTGAACACCGTCGGTAAGACCGACGCCGAAGTCGAGGAAATTCGCAAAAAGGCCGAAGACATCCTCGCGCAGGCGAAAAAAGGCGCCAATTTCACCGATCTGGCAAAAAAGTATTCCGAAGACCCTGGCAGCAAGGACAAAGGCGGAGATCTGGGCTTCATCGTCCAAGGCCAGACCGTCCCAGAGTTTGAAAAGACCGCTTTCAGCCTCCAGAAGGGTCAGATTTCCGACCTGGTGAAGACACAATACGGATTCCACATCATCAAAGTCCTTGAAAAAGAGGACGCGCACACCAAGCCCTTTGAGGAAGTCAAGGACTCCATTCGTGCTCCGCTCATGCTTGGCACCGCCGATAAGGAGGCTAGCGATACCGCCGACCAGATATCCAACGAAGTCCGCCAGTCGCCCAAGACTTCGCTCGACGACTTGGCTAAACAGTTCCACCTCGTTATTTCCGAAACGCGCCCGGTAGCCGCCACGGACCAACTACTCGAGCTCGGCAATTCCAAGGAGATCAAAGATGCCATCTTCCGGCTCAACCCGGGCGAGCTTAGCCTGCCAATTCACACGGATCGCGGCTATGTGGTTCTAAGCGTTAAAGATATCCAACCCGCGCACCCGGCTACGCTCGAGGAAGTCCGCGACAAGGTCGTCAGCGATCTGCAGAAGGAAAAAGCTCTGCAACTGGCCATCGTCAACTCCGAAGAGCTGAGCCGCCGCGTCCGCGCCGGCGAAAAGTTCGACGCCGTGGCTAAATCGCTGGGTCTGGATCCCAAAACCAGCGATCCTATCGCCCGTGATGGCTCCATTCCCAGTGTGGGCAGCGGCAAGCAGCTCATCGCGGCCTTTGACCTCAAGCCGGGCGACGTCTCCGCCCCGCTCTCGCTTGGCTCCAACCGCGTTGTCTATCAGGTCGTCTCCAAAGAGGAGCCCAACCAGGCCGACTACGAGAAACAGCTCAAGGATTTGACCCAAGCTGTGCTCCAAAACAAGCGCTCGGTGGCTTTTGATGCCTTCCGCGACGCCTTGGACCAGCGCCTGAAGAAGGACGGCAAGCTCAAAATCTACCAGGACAAAATCAAGTCCGGCGTCGATCTTAGTTAGCGTAAACCACTGATATATATAGATTTAATGTAATTCGGTTGGGATACTTGCGTTCCGCATTCCCGCCAAGTACGCTTGTTCTCTACCTCAGTGGCCCCTTAGGGAGCAGTTTAGCCGCTGGGGTTTGTCAACTGCATCTTCAATTGGAGTAATCCCATCATGCGCGCTCGCGCGTCCGCTGCTCGTAACGATTACCGCTGCAGTATGGAACGCAATCAGGCCGGAAAGTATTGTGTTCGCATTCAAGCCACCTATCCCCGTCACGCCTGGACCCTCACCGTCTTCTTCTTGGCCGGCAGCTTTGACCGCGCCATGAAAAAGCTCGAGGAATCTCTGGACTTCCTGCAGCGCCACGAAGAAAAGCTCTGGTTCTGGGGCGTCGACCGCGCCGAAGACATGGGCTTTTCCGCCGAATTCCTTCGCGAAGCCGGCTTGAAGCTCGACCGTCGCACCGAGTTCTCCCGCAAAACCGCTAATCTCTCGTTGGTTCCCGAGCGCCAGGTGCCCGCGTTTGTCCTTGGCCCGGTCCGACGCAATCTCGCCGAGTCCGTCGAAGCCCCCCGAGCGCTGGCTGTCGCCGACTAACGTCGATTGTTCGCGGTTCGCCTGTCCTCCCCTTCCACTTGACACTCCGCTCCGCCTTCGCCATGAT
>PMOV01000069.1 GCA_003161195.1 Acidobacteriota bacterium
CAGATTCGCGGCGCCCTCGCGGATCAGCTCCGCGAGCCCTGGCTCATGCACCGGCGCTTCGCCGCGGTTGATCGCGGCGACTTTCGTGGCGTCCAGATCCACGCCATGCACACGAAATCCGCGCGCCGCAAAACACGCCGCCATGGGCGAACCCAATTTTCCCAATCCAATGATCGAAACCGACTTCACCGTGCATCCTCCCAACTAAGGTCTGGCCAAGTAAGGTCTGGCCCATCTTCCCGAGTAAAATCTGGCCAAGTATGCTCTGGCGGGGAAGTTCAAGTTTAGCCTCAACCCCTACGAAATTGCGAAAGACTTGTGCCGCCGACGTGCGCACCTTTGTCTCGCCCTGCGCTGCTGATAAAAGATTTGAGGAAGGATGGGTATACCTATGGGTATTTCATATCGTTATCAAACTAAAGGAGTTGCGTTGATAGCAATTTGTATCGTTATCAATCTTAAGGGTTTATATAGGTGCTTTGGGAAGGCTGGCTATATGGTTATCAAACTAAAGGAGTTAGGGTTCACTGGGAGTGCTCGATGAAGTTTATGAACCGTGCTATGGGTTGGCTTATGTGGCTTTGAATGAATATTTTACGGCCGCTTCAACCAGTCCAACGGGATGTCGCGCGGGCTAGTTGGAGGCGGTGGTTAGGTGGGAGGTGGTGGGTTGCAAATTTAGGACGACTTGGAACCACCAGTTGGGTTCGCAACGGATTTGGACGGGGACGGCGCGGAGTTGGCCTTGGGTGCCGACGACGAGAGTGAAGTAGACCTTCTTGCCGGTGAGTTGATGGGTGGTGACGAAGTCGAGCTGCAGGAGATTGTTGAAAGTGTTGTCGGCGAGGAGGCCGCCTTTTGCGGAGTTGATTTTGGCTTGCAGCGATTTTACGGGTTCGACGTGCGCAAGGGTTAGGGTGTTGACCTGCGCGTCGTGGACGTAGCAGAGAGACTTTGCTTCCGGCGGCGCCGAAGAAATGCCGCCACTTTGCGGGGCTGCGGAATTGACGGCCGCGTCCAGCAACTCGGCGAGGGTGCCCAGGAATTCGCCGGAACGCGGGCAGTGCGCGGAATCGGCGAGAGTCTTCGGGGACTTTTCCGAGATGCGCAGCTTATCGAGCATGAGCGGCTCAGCGGCGCCATACTGGTGGAGGTCGAAATCCTGGTTGGAGTTGAGTGGGACGACGAGTGAGAAGGTATGGCCTGGTTCTACGCGGCTGAGGATACCGATGAAAGCGTGTTCGCCCTGATCTTTTTCCTTTTTTAGTTCGGCTTGCATTTCGGAGACGGATTTTCCTTTGGAGGATTTCATGAAGCCGAAAAAGGCGCTGGCGCTGACATCGCTCGGAACGGAGGCTCCGGCGGCCGGGAGAAGGGGACTAGCGTGCCATTCGGCTTCCGTGCCGGCGCCCCAACGGTTGATTTGCTTGGGGCACTTCGCGGGATCGGAACCGAAGAGGACCTGGAAGAGTTCGAGGCGGGAATCGTCTTTGGCCACACCGCGACGGATGTAACCACCGCCGACATCGTCTTTGGAGATCCAGAAGAACAGCAGGCGGATGCGGATGGTCATGTCGTAATCGAACTGTTTTAAATCGGGGGAAGAGCGGGAGACCCAGGCGAGAGTTTCGGCGATGGGCAACCGGGCGGCGGAAGAATCGGGAGCGGACGGCCGGGAGAAGAGCGGCAGCAGGAGGCAGAGGGTGAGAGCGAAGGCGCAAAGTCCGAGGCAAGAAAATTGAGGGCGGCGTGAGGCGCGGATAGCGGTATGGTGCACTTTTTGTATCGTAAGCATAACGGTGTTACAGAAGATTGACGGAATGTTGAAAGGATGCGCTTAGTTTCGTAACCGGTCACTGGCAATTTAGGCGCCATGAGTGCCGTCCGCCCGAAGGACGCAGCGGTAGACAGCATGGTGGAGCGACCCCTCGCGTGCTTCGCCCGCTCAGGGTAAAGGAGCTAACCAGTGACGCAAAGTGTTGGGATACCGAAGACTAATGGCGCTTTTTTGGCCGCTGGCCCGCGGCTTGCAGAAGCGCAGTGTGTAGTGCCCGTACTGCGAGCGCGCGCGGACTGGGAATGTACGTATGAGGCCGGAGTGTCCGGGAAAACAGGCGTCAGTGTCGGAGAAGTGCTGCTGCGATTTGTGCGGGAACCGGGAAAATATTTGATTGCGCGGTGGAACTGGAAGTCCGCCGTGCTGAGTTCGCTGTTCCGGGCGCTGATTTTCTTTTTTGTGAATTTGACGGCGGGATGGCGTGCAGGGCTGGCGGCCATGGGCACGGAACTGGTCTATCGCGGAATTACTTCGGGATTTTATGGGGCGTTAACGGAGGGATTTAGCGATGCGGAGCCGGCGTGGGCGGGGTCGCTGGCGGCCATGCTGGCATTGCCGCTGACGGGGCATTCCCTGGAATTGCTGGTGCACTGGCTCCGCGGGACGCAGAAGCTGGTGCCGAGTATTACGGCGTCGGTGATCTTTACGGCGTTCTCGACGCTCTTCAATGTTTATGCGATGCGGCGCGGGGCGTTGATCGTGGGGAAGGGGCGCGGATCGCTGGTGGACGATTTGAAACGCATGCCGCGGCTGGTGCTGGAATTTATTCTGGTGATTCCGCGATGGGTGACGCGTGGCGGGTGGTGGACGGCGGCGGTGGCGAAGCCGGCAAATGAGGCGTGAGAAAGCCGGAAGGGTGTTGAGAATGGGGCTTGCGAGATGCATGAATCTTGCCGGGTTTTAAGAGATTGTTTTATGGAA
>PMOV01000238.1:0-13315 GCA_003161195.1 Acidobacteriota bacterium
GTGCGCGCGAGGCTGGGTTTGCTTGTTAGCATTGCGACCCAGGCGAATCGACTGCGCGTTGATAAACAACAAACAATTCTAATCCATACGCAGGTGAATTTGCGCTGGCTGATGGCCTGGGCATCCTCGCCCCGACTGCAAAACTGCGCAGGCAGGAACGCCTGTGCTGCTGGTGGACGGTTAGCGGCGGAAGTGGTTGATGAGCCAGAAAAGCAGGGAGAGAGCGGCGCTCAAGACGAGACACGTGACGATGGGGAAGTAGAAGGTGGTGTGTGGAGTGCGATGGACGATGTCTCCGGGGAGTTTGCCCAGGCGGAATGGGAGCCGAGTGGAGAAATACAGGAGAGCGCCCGCTACTACGAGAGCGGCGCCAACGAGTAACAGCGTGCGGCCGAGTTCGCGTTGCGGATCCATGAGGATGATTGTAATTTAAGTGCGCTGGCGGGGCATCGGCTGAAGAACGATGAGCGGCGCGACCGAACAAGAAGCCAGCCGCGAATACGTGGCCGGGCGAACGGGCCGCACGAGGTGGAAACGGTGACCGCATTTTCCGCGATACTGCTAGTTCTAACGCTGCGGTTATTTCCGCGTATGCCGATTGGGCGATTCGCGGTAAGTGTGGCGCTCGGTGCCGCGCTGGCGTGCTCCGCAGCGTCGCAGAAGGCTTATGACAATGGAGCTTCGGATACGCAGATCAAAATCGGCAACGTATCGCCGTATAGCGGCGCGGCGAAGGAATATGCGGCGGTGGCCAGAGCCGAGGGCGGGTATTTCGCGATGATCAACGACGGCGGCGGCATCAACGGACGCAAAATTGTATTTCTCACGGAAGACAGCGCCTCGACGCCGGGAAAATCCGCCGAACTGACAAAGAAGCTGGTGGAACAAGACGGCGTGTTGCTGATGTTCAGCTCGTTTGGGACGGAGCCGAATCTGGAGATGCGTGGATATCTGAATGAGCAGAAAGTGCCGCAGCTTTTTGTGCAATCGAGCGCCGCGGCATTTGACGACCCGCAGCATTTTCCCTGGACCATGGGATTTTTTGCGACGTTTCACATGGAAGGCGCAGTGTACGCAAAATGGATTTTGCAGAACAAACCGGAGGGAAAAATTGCGCTGCTGTACGCGGATGACGACACCGGGAGGGAGTATCGCGAGGGAATTTATGACGGCTTGGGCGACAAAGCTGCCAGCATGATCGTCAAGGAAGTGACGTACGCGGATGGCGACACGTCGCTCGAGGCGCAGATCGCGGAGTTGAAGAAATCCGGTGCCGATGTGTTTCTGAATATGTCCGTGGGGCGGCGCGCGACGGAGGCGATTCGCGCAGCGAATGCCATGGACTGGCGCCCGGTGCAATTTATCCCCAACGCGTCGCTGTCGATCACCGCGTTTCTGGATCCTGCGGGCCTCGCGGCGGCCAAGGGCATCCTCTGCAACGCGCGCTCGAAAGGCTGGTGGCGACCGGAAGCGGTGGATGATCCGGCAGTACGGGAATTTCTTTTGTGGATGAAGAGATACGATCGTGAAGCGAAACCCCGCGATCAACTCACCGTGGCGGGATACGAGCGAGCACAGGTGCTCGTGGAAGTGCTGCGGAAATGCGGCGATAACCTGACGCGCGGGAATGTGATGAAGCAGGCGGCGAGTCTGGATCTATCGCTGGGGATGTTGCGGCCGGGCATCCGCGTAAAGACCAGCGCTTCCGATTACCAGCCGATCAAGGATTTGTTTTTGATTCAGTTTGACGGCGAGGACTGGAAGGCAATTGGTCCGACGGTAAAAGAGCAGCCTTCGAATTAAACTAGCAGAAAAAACAAACTAGCCGCCACGTGACAGTAACCTTCAGCTCACCATATATGCGCGCCGGGCAGCAGCGTGCGTGGCAAAACTACTTAAATTCCTGATTCATCCAGGCCACGAACGCGTCGATGGATTGTGGGCGGCCGAGGAAATTGGTGACCAGATCGTTGGCGGGCATGGCGCCAGTCTTCTCCAGGACGGTGGTGCGGTAGCGGCGCGCGACATCGGGCGCGAGCAGATTGTCATGATCGAACTGGCTGTAAAAATCCTGCGCGATCACCTTGTCCCACAAATAGGTGTAGTAGGCGGAAGAATACCCGGTCAGATGGCCGAAGGAAGCGAATTGATGATCGCCTTCGACGGGCGTGTACGGCAGGAAGCGTTTGATCTCCGTGGGGAAAATCGCTTCGACGTGCGCGGGATCCGGCGTGCTGTTGTGTAGATCGAAGGAAACGGTGGTGTACAGGAGCTGAATGCGCGCCCACAGGCCGCGGCCGAACGCGTCCGCACGATTGGCGCGACGCACAAGGTCCGCGGGAATGGGTTCGTTGGTCTGATAATGGCGCGCGAAGGTGGCCAGCACTTTGGGATCGTGCATCCACTCTTCCAGCATTTGCGAAGGCGCTTCCACGAAATCGCTTTCGAGGTTGCCGCCAAAGCCCGCCCATTGCTGCTGGCCCTGGAAAATCCAGTGCATCAGGTGGCCGAACTCGTGAAAGAACGTGGTGACGTCGCCATACTCCATCAAGCCGGGATCGCCCGGTTTGCCGCCGGCGAAATTGCAGATTAACGCGACTTCCGGCAACTGCTGGCCACGCTTGCCGTCGAGAATGGGATCGGAGCTGAACCACTGATCTTTCCCGGGGCGCGGGTGCATGTCGAGATAAATGCGGCCGAGTTGGCGTTGGCCATCGAAAACGTCGAGCGCATCGACGGAAGGATCCCACACCACGGCGTCTTTCGCGGGGCGGAAAGTGACGTTGAACAGCTTGGAGGCGACGTCGAGAATACCCTGCTGCACGCGATCGTACGGGAAATACGGGCGCGCGGACTGCGAATCGAAATCGAACGCCGTCTTGCGCAGTTGCTCGAAATAAAAGCTGCGGTCTTGCATGGAGATGGCGGTCAGGCCAGGTTGCTCCTTTTGCGCCAAGCTCAGTAGCATCTGGTATTCGCGGTCGGCGACCGGCTTGGACGCGGCGTCGATCTGGTCAATGAACCGGCTGATATTTGGCGCGTTGACGGCCATTTTATCGACGGCATTCATGTCCGCCCAGTGCTTGTAGCCGAGCAGGCTGGCGAGTTCTTCGCGCTTTTTCAGCAGATCGACGAGGACTTGCAAATTCTGCGGATAAGCGCGGTTGTTGTAAGCCAGAAAAATGCGGTGGCGCAGGTCGCGATTGGTGGCGAACTTCAGGACGGGCGTTACATCCGGAGAATCGCTGGTGAGCGTGATGCTGCCGTCGGCGGCGGGCTTGTGGCGGCTGATGAAGTCGGCGGGCAGGCCGGCGAGTTCCGCGGCATCCTTCACCACGACCTTGAGTTGCGATTCCTGAATGTTGCGGCCGAATTGCGAAGAGAGCTTGGTGATATCGTCGCTGAGCGCGCGGATTTTCGCGCGCGTGGCGTCGTCTTTATCCACGCCGGAGAGGCGAAATTCCAGCAACGTGCGCTTCACGTAATATTGCGTGGCCGGGTCGGCGTGCGAGACGTCCATCGCCGATAGCGCTTTATAGACGGCGGGGTTGAGCGAGAGGGCGGTGCCGGCGGCGGCGGCTTTTTGCAACATGACCTGCGCGCGGTCGCGAATGGCGGCGTCCGGGCTGACGACTTGCAACAAGTTGGATTGATTGCCGGCGGAATCGAGTTGCTCAACGGCATTGTCGTATGGCGCCAGCGTGTTTTCCACGGTGCGCGGGCCGGTGACGGCGAGCATCTGGTCGATGGCCGTTTGTGCGCGCGCCAGGCGGTCGGTAACGCGCTGCTCAAAGACGGTGGGATCGAGCGGCTGGTCCCAGAAATGCGGCCCGAACTTCGCGGTCTGCGCGCTGGCCAACGGCAGAACAGCGGCGATCAACAGACTGGCCGAAGCCAGCAAGCGAAGCGATGCGACAGTGAGCATGGGTAAACCTCTCGTTCGTTGGACGCAGCTAAATCAAATCCAGGCCGGCAAAAAAGTAAGAAATTTCAAAGGCGGCGGTTTCCGCAGCGTCGGAACCGTGCGTGCAGTTGTTGCCGATGCTGGTGCCGAGATCGCAGCGGATGGTGCCGGGCGCGGCTTTCTTGGGGTCTGTGGCGCCCATAGCGTCGCGCCACTTCGCGATGGCGCCTTCGGCTTCGAGAACCAGGGCGATAATTTTTCCAGAAGACATGAAATCGGTTAGTTCGCCGAAGAAGGGACGCGCTTTATGCACTGCGTAAAAGCCGCCGGCTTCTTCCTTGGTCAGGCTCATGGTTTTGATGGCCACGATTTTGAAACCGTGTTTGTGGATGCGCGCGAGTATTTCGCCTTGTTGACCGGCAGCCACGGCGTCCGGTTTGATGATGGCAAATGTGCGTTCGATGGACACGAGAACAATTCCTCCCTGGGACAACTGAATTCTGCGCGCGAGGCGCGACGATGCCGCGGCCGCGTGCGACGGCAGCCGCTCTAAGACTATCGCGCAGTATCAAACTTTCATTGCGGCTTGTATCGTGGAGCCGAGATCGGCGGGTGTTTCCACGCACCTGATTCCAGCAGCGGACATGGCGGCGTATTTGTCCTTGGCGGTACCCTGGCCGCCGCTGATGATGGCGCCGGCGTGGCCCATGCGCCGGCCCGGCGGGGCCGTCTGCCCGGCGATAAAGCCCACTACAGGCTTCTTTACGCTGGCCTTGATGAACTCCGCGGCGCGTTCTTCCGCGTTACCGCCGATTTCGCCGATCAAAATGATGGCGTGCGTGTCCGGATCCTCGTTGAAGAGCTTGATGGCGTCCAGGAACGATGTTCCGATGATCGGATCACCGCCGATGCCGATGCACGTGGATTGCCCGATGCCGAGCCGTGTCAACTGGTCCACTGCCTCGTAGGTCAGCGTGCCGCTGCGGCTCACGACGCCGACGTGTCCTTGCTTGTGAATGCGCCCGGGCATGATGCCGATTTTGCATTTACCGGGAGAAATGATTCCCGGGCAATTCGGCCCGATCAAACGTGTCTTCTTGAAATCCACCGCAGCTGCCACGCGAACCATATCCAGCACGGGAATGCCTTCGGTGATGCAAATCACCAGCGGCAGTTGCGAGTCGGCAGCCTCCAGGATGGCGTCCGCGGCGTACGGCGGCGGCACGAAAATCACGCTGGCGTTGGCGCCCGTGGCCTTTACCGCATCGGCCACGGTGTTGAACACCGGTCGCTCGAGATGCTTGCTGCCGCCTTTGCCGGGCGTGACGCCGCCCGCGACGTGCGTGCCGTACTCGATCATCTGCTGCGCGTGAAACGTCCCTTCGCGGCCGGTGAACCCCTGCACGAGCACCCGCGTCTCTGCATTCACCAGCACGCTCATCGCGCACCCCCGGCCAGGGCCACTACTTTTTTTGCCCCGTCCTTCATGTCGGCCGCGATGGTGAAATTCAGTTGGCTGTCGCGCAGGATTTTCTGCCCCACTTCCACGTTGGTGCCTTCCATACGCACCACCACGGGCACCTTCAGCTGCAGGTCCTTCGCGGCGGCAACCACGCCCGTGGCCAGCACGTCGCAGCGCAAAATGCCGCCAAAAATATTGATGAACACCGCCCGCACGCTCGGGTCGCTCATCAAAATGCGAAACGCGTTCTTCACCTGATCCGCGGAAGCTCCGCCGCCCACATCCAGAAAATTTGCCGGAGAGCCACCGGCATACTTGATGATGTCCATGGTGGCCATGGCCAGTCCGGCGCCATTCACCATGCAGGCCACGCTGCCGTCGAGCTTGATGTAGTTCAGGCCATATTTCGAGGCTTCCACTTCCAGCGGATCTTCCTCGTCGAGGTCGCGCAGTTCGCGCAATTCCTTGTGGCGGAATAGCGCATTGTCGTCCAGCGTCATCTTCGCGTCCAGCGCCACCAGCCGTCCGTCGCCGGTCACCACCACGGGATTAATCTCGAGCATGGACGCATCCGTATCGAGAAAGGCGCGATACAGCGATTGCAGAAACGGCACTGCCAGTGCCGCGACTTCCCCGGGCAAGCCCAGCCCGAAGGCAATCTTGCGCGCCTGATACGCCTGGAGACCCACCACCGGGTTGATCGTTTCCTGCAAAATGGCTTCCGGATGATCCTTGGCCACCTCTTCAATTTCCATCCCGCCCGCCGCGCTCCCCATAAAAATCACCTTGCCCGAGGCGCGATCCACCAGCAGGCTCAAATACAACTCCCGCTTGATATTCAAACCTTCCTCGATGAGCAGCCGCTTTACAATGCGCCCGGTCGGTCCCGTCTGGATGGTCACCAGATTCATGCCCAACATGTGGCTGGCAATCTCCGCCGCCTCATCGGGCGAGTGCGCCAGCTTCACGCCGCCAGCCTTTCCGCGTCCCCCGGCATGAATCTGCGCCTTCACCACCACAACGGGGGACTTCAGCCGTGCCGCCCCTTCGCGCGCCTCTTCCTTGGTAAACGCCACCTCCCCGCGCGGGGTGGTAACGCCGTAGCGAGCAAGAATCGCCTTCGCCTGATACTCGTGAATCTTCATCGCGCTTCCATCAGTGCTAGAATTTTGCTGCTACCGGACTGAGAAGTTTACTCGTAAACCCCGAGAGGGGGCAAGGTTGCGCCGTTCCATGCCGCAAACCAGGAGCATCGTCTGACCGCTTCCGCCATAGCGCTCCTCGAATCCGGGCAGTTCCTCACGCGCGAACAGGCCGACGCGCTGATGCAACAGTTACTCAACGGCGAACTCGCCACCCCGGAAATCGTGCGCCTACTCCTCGCGCTCAACGCTCGCGCCATCCGCGCGGAAGAACTTCTCGGCTTCGCGCTAGCCATGCGCCGGCGCGGCGCGCCCGTCTTTCCCGCAGGCAGCGCCCCTCCCGGACACCTCGTGGACACCTGCGGCACAGGCGGCGACGGCGCCGACACCTTCAACATCTCCACCGCCGCCGCCATCGTAGCCGCAGCCGCCGGTGCTCGCGTTGCCAAACACGGCAATCGCTCCTCCTCCTCGCGCAGCGGCTCCGCCGACGTCCTCGAAGCCCTCGGCGTGCGCATCGATATCCCGCTCGAACACGCCGGCCGCGCTATCCGCGAAATCGGCATCGGCTTTCTCTTCGCGCCCGCCGCGCACTCCGCCGCCCGTCACGCCGCCGCCGCCCGCAAACAGATTGGCGTGCGCACCATCTTCAATCTCCTCGGCCCGCTCACGAATCCTGCCGGCGCACGTGCACAGCTCCTCGGCGTATTTTCCCTTCAAGTGCTTGAGACCGTCGCGGAAGCGCTGGCTCAGTTGGGCGTCGAACGCGCCTTCGTGGTTCACGGTGCCGGCGGCCTGGACGAAATTTCCCTCGCCGGTGAAAGCGCGATCGCCGAAGTGCGCGCCGGAAAAATCCGTCGTTACACCGTGACGCCCGACACCTTCGGTGTACCCGCCGCGCCACTCGAAAAAATCCCCGGCGGTTCGCCGCAAGAGAACGCCCGCATCATCGGGTCCATCTTCGCCGCCTCCAACAGCGAGCCTGCGATGATCGCCCCGGCGCGTAACATCGTCATCGTAAACGCCGCTGCCGCCTTGGTAGCCGCAGGCCTAGCCGAAGATTTTCGCCGCGCCGCAGCCATCGCCGGCGACGCCATCTACTCCGGCGAAGCCCGTGCCAAGCTGGCGGAACTGGCCGCCTTCACCCAGGCCTGACCCGCCCCGGGGCCAGCTCTCATCTACCACCTCTACCTCGTAATCAACTCGATATCGGCCGCAAAAAGCTCACAGGACGCAAGTTAGTCCGCACTAACTCGCGGTCGAGGCTGCAACGAGTACTCTGTGGAAAACATTGTGGAAACCGCATGCCGCCCTTCCATGTCCGCATCTCTGGCGCCCCGAACCCTTAAATGGCGCATCCGAATATTCCGCGATAAAACACACAAAATGAGTAACATACAGAAAAAACACGCGAATCTTCGGCGAAATATGACAATTCCGCAACACAAATCCCGCTTTGCATATTTGCACAGATGACCCGCCCGCAGTTTTGCTGCTCCGCCTTCCGGCGCTAGCTACAAGGAAATCCTTTGTTTAGAGGTGAGTACCTCTCTCGCAGCATCCCCGCGATTCCAAGACAACCTCCCACACCAATCGTTGACCTCCACGTACCTCCGGTCTATAGTCACTTGGCGGTGCTTTTTCGCACTTGCCGGTGGCGCTGTCCCCGCCGTGTGGCGCCCATGAACCTTCCCATCGCATGAATCTCCCTAACGCACTGACGCTCTTGCGCATCTTTTTCGTGCCCGTTCTGATCGTCGTGCTCCTCACGCGCAGTCCCACCATTGAGCTTTGGGGTTTTACCATGCACTTCGAATTCTGGGGTGTGCTCATCCTGCTCACCGCTGCGGCCACCGATTGGGCCGACGGTTTCCTCGCCCGTCGCCGCTCCGAAGTCACCACGCTCGGCATCTTGCTGGACCCCATCGCGGATAAACTGCTCATCTCCGCGGCCTTCGTCTCCCTCGTGGACATGCACCTGGTCCCCGGCTGGATGGTGGTCATCATCATCGGGCGCGAGTTCACCGTCCTCGGGCTGCGCAACATCGCTTCCGCCGAAGGCTTCACCATCGAAGCCAGCGTTCTCGGCAAAACAAAAATGGTCCTGCAGGTTTGCGCCGTAGCGGTCCTGATCGCCGGCGCGCGTCATCCTTCCTTGCAGCCCATCTCCAAAATTCTGCTGTGGCTGGTGGTCGTCAGCGCCTTGGTCTCTGCCGCGCAATACTTCTCGCGCTTCTGGGCCAAGGTCGACGATCGCATCAAGCAACGCCGCAAACTCCGCATGCTCGAATCCCGCAAAAAGCCCCAGGACGCCATCCCGCTTTAGTCTTCTTGCGTTTGTAAGGGCGCGGCACGCTGCGCCCCAGCTTGGCAGGACGTCAACCCATCGAGACGTTTATCCCGGCAAAAAAAAACCCGCAGCGCATATGCTCCGCGGGCCAAACGGCACAAATTGTCGTGAAAAACTACTCGATTTCCACGTAATCTCCGCCAAAAATCTCCACCGAACTGAACGTCACCAGTACCGTCGAAGAATTCCGGCTCACGTTCAACACGATCCCTTCGCCCAGCAACTCGCGCGGCAAATCCTTCCACGTATACTTGGCCGGCGCGCTGCCGAATCCCACCAGGAAATACTGGTATCCCTTCGTTTGCGGCACCGTCTCCCCGGGCTCGCCCTGATGCCGGAACATGCGCACATAGTCGCCCACTTTCACGCCCTGCGCCGCGCCCAGGTTGATGTACACCGAACTGTCCTGCCCGTATTCGTCGGCGTCGTCCCGCCCGGACACCACCATTCCCACCGGCTTCCCGCTTACCGGCGCGAAATGATCAAACGCCGCCGCATCCTTGTACGGCGGCTGCGGCCGCTCCACGTAGGGACGCAGAATGTCCCCGCGCTGCATGTAATCGCAAGAGAAAATCACTTCCCCAATGGACACCTTGGGTTGCACGTTCACAATGCGCACCTGCCCCGCATCGATGTACGACGTTCCCATCTGTTTCAGCAACTTGTTTTGCAACTTGAACCAGTTCACGTTCTCCGTCAACTGATCTCGCTCGTGGCGCACCACCATGAAGCGGTCGCCCACGCGCACGCCTTGATCCTGCCCGCGGTTCACATACACCTTGTCGCCTCGCGCGAAAACCACCTTATACTCAGCCTGCTCGCCGGAAATCAGCCGAATCTCATCCGGCACTTTCTGGTCGGAGATGAACCCCGAGCAGTTAGCCGCCGTATAATCGGCCCCGGCGGAAGCCCCGCCGAACTGCGGCTGGCTCTGCGCCGTGGCGCTGCCTGCGAAAACGAACATCGTCAGCGACAAAACGATTAACTTTGCGCGCATAATGCGAAACTCCTTCGAAAGTCGCCCCTCAGGGGCCGTGCGGAGACCGTGCCTAGCGAAAGTAACAGGGGTAGTAGAACTACGTCAACGAAACCTCGCGACCCGCTTTACACTTTTGATACGGTAGACTAGCATCTTTGTTTTCAATGTTTTACGAGAGATTAGGACAGACTCGGAGCATGAAACGCCAATGAAAAGCGCGGCCAGCAGAGGGAAGTTCTGGGGGGCGGGTCTCGGCCGGCTGTGCGCCGTGGTCGCCGCCGAGGACGCCCCCGCCATGCGCCGCCAGTTGCTCCTGGCCTTGCGCCAGACCCCCACGGTCGAGTTGCGCCTCGACTGGCTCAAGAACGATCAACAGCGCACCGCGTTCCTCAACTGGCTGGGGAAAGGCCGTTCGCTCAACCGCCG
Source organism: Acidobacteriota bacterium (assembly GCA_003161195.1). Classification (GTDB taxonomy): domain Bacteria; phylum Acidobacteriota; class Terriglobia; order Acidiferrales; family UBA7541; genus Acidiferrum. Next base: position 10,264 of record PMOV01000238.1, read on the forward strand.
CTTCTCGCGCGCCACTTTCATCGCCACTTGTCGCCGCATCGAGGGTGGCGGTCGCCTCCACGGCGACGCGCAATCTGAACTGTCCTGGCTCGCGGCCGCCCGCGATGCGGGCTGCCAGTGGTGCGACCTGGAAATCGAAACCGTGCGACGCCTGCCCGGCAAATCGCTGCGCGCCGCGCAGGACGCTGCTGTGCCCCCGGCAATTCTCTTGTCGCTCCACGATTTCGTTAAAACTCCGGCGAAATTGCCGGACCTTTCCGCAGCGCAGCGCGCCACGCGGCAGCCACGGGATTCCCCCGCCGCCATAAAAATCGCCGCACACGCCAAAACGCTCGCCGACGGACTACGCTTGCTGCGTTACGCCCGCCGCGCAGAAAATATCGTTGCCGTGCCGATGGGCGAAGTTGGACTTCCGCTGCGCATATTGGCGCTCCGCGCGGGCAGCGCCCTCGCCTATGCGCCGTTCGCCGAAGCCACCGCGCCAGGGCAGGTGTCACTGCGCGAGATGAAAGAGCTGTATCGCGCGCATTTGCTCAATCGCGCCAGCAAAGTCTACGGCGTGATCGGCGACCCCATCGCGCATTCCCTCTCGCCGCTTATGCACAACACCGGTTATATCGCGCGCGGCTTGAACGCGGCCTTCCTGCCGTTTCTGGTCCACGCGCTTCCCGATTTTCTAGCCGCCATCGGCGAGATCGGCCTGCGCGGCTTCAGTGTCACGCTACCTCACAAGCAAACCATTCTGCGCCATCTGAAAACCTGCGACCCGCTCGCCGCCGATATCGGCGCGGTCAACACTGTGCTCGTCAAGCCCGACGGCTCGCTACACGGCTACAACACCGATTACCTGGGCGTCTTGCGCTCCCTCGAACCGCGCATGAAGCTGCGCGATAGCCGCGTGCTGATCTTCGGCGCGGGCGGCGCGGGCCGCGCGGCAGCGTTCGCCTTGGCGCGGGCCGGCGCCCACGTCGTAATCTGCGCGCGGCGCCACGCCGCGGCCCGCGAACTTGCCAGAGCTTGCGGCGGAGCGGCCATTCCTCGCCACGCCTTGCGCACAGAAACCTTCGACGCCATCCTCAACGCCACGCCCGTCGGCATGCATCCCCACGCCTCACTTTCCCCGCTCGACTCCCGCGAGTTACACTGTCGCGTCGTTATGGACCTGATTTATCGCCCATTGAGGACCAGACTTTTGCAGATTGCTGCATTGCAGGGCATCACCGCTGTTTCCGGTGTCGAAATGTTCGTAGCGCAGGGCGCTGCCCAGTGGGAACTCTTCACGCGCACGCCGGCGCCGGAAAAACAGATGCGCGCCGTTGTGCTCCGCGCTCTGCAAGCCGGGGAGCGCTCCCACGTCCGCGGCACCTCGTCTTCATCGGCGAAAAAATCGCGGGGCCGCGCATGATTCAGCCCGATTTCGCCGAATTTCAACGCCTCGCCAAGCAAGGCAACCTCATCCCCGTCTACGATATTTTCTCCGCCGATTTGCTGACGCCCGTCAGCGCCTACCTGCGTATCGCACAGGGCGCGCGCTATTCCTTTTTGCTCGAAAGCGTCGAAGGCGGCGAGAAAATCGCCCGCTACACCTTCGCCGGCGCCAACCCCGAAGAAATCTTTCGCTACGCCAACGGCGCCTGCGTCCTCGAGAGCCACGACCGCCTCATCTGGGAAGAACGCGACCCCGTCACCTTTCTTCGCCAGCGCATCCAGCGCTTTCGCCCCGTGCGCCTTACTGGTTTGCCGCCGCTCGTGGCCGGCGCCATCGGCTATTTTTCTTACGACATGGTTCGCCTGATCGAGCGCTTGCCCAAACGCCTGCGCGACGACATCGGCCTTTACGACGCGCAGCTCATGTTCTATCACGGCATTCTGGCCTTCGATCACGTGCAGCACCGGTTGTGGGTCGTGCGCAACGTTTTTACTGAAGGCAAAGGCAGTCTGCGCGCCAAGTACAACGCCGCTGTGAAAGAAATCGCCCGCACGCGCGCGCTCCTCGATGCACCCGCGCCCGCGGAACATTCGCTCGCCAAACGCACCGCGCGCGGCAAACAAAAGAAACTTAAAGTCGCCTCCAATTTTGCGCCGCGGGAATATTTCGCCGCCGTCCGCAAGGCCAAGCAATACATCCGCGCCGGCGACATTTTTCAGGTGGTCATCAGCCAGCGCTTTTCCGCCAAAACTCGCGCCACGCCCTTCTCTATCTATCGCCAGCTGCGCGCCGTAAATCCCTCGCCGTATTTGTTCTATCTCCAGATGAACGACGTCGCGGTGGTCGGCAGCTCGCCGGAGATGCTCGTCAAGGTGCAGGGTCGCGACGTTTTCTATCGCCCTATTGCCGGCACTCTGCCCCGCGGCAAAGACGAAGCCGAAGATTTACGTTTCGAGAAGGAAATGCTCGCCAGCGAAAAAGAGCGCGCCGAGCACATCATGCTCGTAGACCTCGGACGCAACGACCTCGGCCGCGTCTGCGACTACGGCACCGTAAAAGTCGAACAGCTCATGGCCGTCGAGCGCTTCTCCCACGTCATGCATCTCGTCTCCAGCCTGCGCGGCCGCCTGCGCAGAGACGTGGACTGTTTCGACGCCCTGATGGCCTGCTTTCCCGCAGGCACCGTCTCCGGCGCGCCCAAAGTTCGCGCCATGGAAATCATCGAAGAACTCGAACGCACCCGCCGCGGCATCTACTCCGGCGGCGTCCTGTACCTCGATTTCGCCGGCAATCTAGACTCCTGCATCGCCCTCCGCACCATGCTCATCAAAAATGGCGTAGCCTATATGCAGGCCGGCGGCGGCGTAGTAGCGGATTCCAGCCCGCGCGGCGAATTTCAGGAAAGCGTCAACAAATCCGGCGCCCTGCGCAAAGCCCTGGAATTAGCGGAAGGTTTGTAGCGGCACGGCACGCTGCGCCCCGGCTTGGCAAGGCGCAAGATACTTGCCACCTTTTTTGCCGTTGTTTTCTGGTCCTTAGTCATTGGCATTTTGTTTTCGCGAACCGGCTTGCGCTCCGCGGGGCACTGATGATCCTCCTCCTCGACAACTACGACTCCTTCAC
>PMOV01000238.1:13405-16504 GCA_003161195.1 Acidobacteriota bacterium
GCCATCCACCACGACGGCAAAGGCGTCTTCGACGACCTCGACGATCCCTTTACCGCCACGCGCTATCATTCTCTGATCGTCGAAAAAAAATCTCTCCCGAAGGATTTAACCATTACCGCGGAAACCGACGACGGCATCATCATGGGCCTGCGCCACAAGCGCCACAAAATCGAAGGCGTACAATTCCACCCCGAATCTGTCCTAACCTCGTCAGGCAAGCAGCTCCTGCAAAATTTCCTCGCGCTCTAAACGTCACTGCAAATCTGCCAGGATGGCGGCGTAGATTTCGATGCCGCGCCACAGGTGGCCCAGGCGCAGGTTTTCGTCGCTGCTGTGCTGGTGATCGTCGTAATTCACGATGGGCACGCCGATCCACGGCATGCCTAAATTTTCGAAGATATACATCGGCACGCTGCCGCCCAGCCCGGGCGCAATCACCGCCTGGTGATTCGTCGCGCCTTGCACCACGCTGACCAGTTCCTCGGAAATGGGCAGCGCCATCGACGTGCGCGAGGCGCGGTAGTTGAATTCACCCTTGGTGACGCGGGCCACATGGTCATGCGCGAGCCGTTCTTCCGCGGTCGGCTCCGCCTCGGTGATAAAAAAATCCTGTTTGCGGATGTACTCCAGAATCTGCGCGTACTTGGCGTCCGGATCCTCGCCCTTCACCAAACGCACATCGAGCGACGCTTCCGCTTTTTCCGGCACCACATTCTGCGCCTGCTCGCCAACGTACGCGCTACGCATGCCGCGAATATTCAGCGACGGCCATTGCAGCAACTCGATCAGCTTCTTTCCACCCCCGTCGGGCTTGGCAAACTGCAAGTCATGCGCCAGTTGCGCGTCGTTATCCGGCATGGCCTCCAGCGCCTTTTGTTCCACCGGGCCGAGCGGCACCACGTCATCATAAAAATTCGGAATCAACACCCGTCCATCCGCATCCTTCATCGACGCTAGCAAACGCGCCAGTTCCAGCGCGGGATTCGGCGCCCAGTTGCCGTAATGGCCGCTGTGCAGCGCGCGCACCGCGCCATATACCGTAATGTCGAATCCCAGCACGCCGCGATTGCCGAAAAATACCAGCGGCCGCCCGCTCTGGTGTACCGGTCCATCGCCGGTGATGAGCACGTCCGCGTCCAACAGATTGCGGTGCAGCAGCAGCGTGCGCTCCAGATTTGGCGAACCTGCTTCTTCCTCGCCATCCAGCAGCACTTTCAGATTCACCGCCAGCGGAATATTTTTCGCGCGTAAAGCATCCAGCGCGGCCAGCAACGCGATAATCGGCGATTTATCGTCCGCCGCCGAACGCGCATAAATCCGCCAGTCGTCCTGATAGATCGCCGGATGCGTTGGCGTGTTCTCCGGATTTGCGATGCGATGTCCGCCGGCTTCGATGGCTTTGTCGCGCAGCACCGGCTCGAACGGTTTGCCGCCATCGCTCCACGCGGCGGGATCGACGGGCTGGCCGTCATAGTGCGCGTAAAAAATAATCGTGCGCGTCGCTTCCGGCGATGTGAGTTTTCCGAAGACCACCGGACCGCGGTCCTTAATGGTCAACAAATGTGTCTCAATGCCGCGCGCTTCCAGCAGTTGCACCAGGTGATCGGCATTTTTTTGAATGTTGACGGTGTCTGACGCGATATTCGGAATGGCCAGAAAATCCGTGAGTTCGCGCATGATGCGGTCTTCATTGTTCATGCGATAGTCGCGCACCTCCGCGGCAACCTGCTCGGGCGTGAGCCGCGATTTTTGCGCCGCGGCCGTGGCGGGCAGCAGCGCAAGCGCCGCAATAACCGCGAATTTGCGCGTGAATATTTTCCTGGGCGTTCTCAAGAGAGGTTCCTCGCTGCGCGGGGCGAAAAACACCGGCAGCGCTCATGGTAACGCGAAATGGCCTGAACCGCGTTTCGTCGCGGAAGTCGACGCCGCGTAGCGGCGTTAGATCAGGCGAGGACCGCGGAGCAGGCGAACAGGGAGCATGAACATCGCGGTGAGCAAAGCGAAGACGCCGTGTACCGCAATGCCGACGATACGGAACGGCAGCGTGAGCAGCCACACGATGGGATACAGAACCAGCGCCAGCAGGGCGATCGGCCAGCAGAAGCAAAACAAGAAGCACCAGAGGATCACGGCGAGCATTTTGGCGTCTCCTCAATTCAATGAAAACCAACAACGAAACCAACAAGTTCAAATTCCACGCAGCGCGCATTTGGGCGCTCTATCGTTATTTACGCTGCAGGGACGGGAAATGTTCCCGCGAATTTGTAGTCCGCCAGGCGCAGGCGGCGCACGATGGATTCGGGGACCTCCGCGTCCAGAAACATATTCTTATCATCGACTTCCGAGCGCAGGACTTTGCCCATGGCGTGGATCAGGGCGAGCTTGCGGCCCTCCGTTAGGGGCATGCGCAGGGAAACGGCCACTGTGGGATCGACCGGCATGGCTAGGTCGATGCGGCGGAGCAGTTCGTCGATGCCCTCGCCGGTTAGGCCCGAGACCAGGACCGGGGCGTTATCGTCGATTGCGCAGGCGCTTCGGCCGCTCGGGTTGCGGCGTTTGCCGTTGGCGTGGCTCGGTTCGTCGGAATCGTCATCGAGCGCCACGATGCCATGCTCGCTCGTCGAGCGAGCCAGCTCTTTACGTTCGGCGGGAGTGAGGCGATCAATCTTGTTTAGAACGCGGAGGACGGGACGGTCCGAGACACCTAGTTCTTCGAGGATTTTGCAGACTTCGGCATCCAGGGCGGCGTGATGGGGATTGGAAACGTCGCTGACGTGCAGGATCAGNNGTGGGATCGAGCGTGGCGAACATACGCGACGAGACCAGCACCTCGGCTTTGCTGAGCGCGTTGAACAGCGTGGACTTTCCGGCGTTGGTGTAGCCGACCAGGGCAATGGTTCCGAGCGGGACCGCGTTGCGCGCTTCGCGGCGCAGGGCGCGCTGTTTGCGCACGTCCTCAATGCTGGACTTGATTTTGCTGACGCGGTCGCGGATACGGCGGCGATCGGTTTCCAGCTTTTTTTCTCCGGGCCCGCGAACGCCGATGCGGCCTGCTCCCCCGCCTGCACCGCCCGCCCCCCCTCCGCCGCTTTTGCCGCC
>PMOV01000295.1 GCA_003161195.1 Acidobacteriota bacterium
TTTTCACGGTACGGGAGTATGATTCTTCCTCGCTGTCCCGCTCCAGCTAAGCCCCGGAGGGCCGGCTATGGCTCACCGTTTTACCATCGGCGTCGAAGAAGAGTTTCAGATTATTGACCCTGTGACGTGCGAATTGCGTTCGCACGTGATGCACCTGGTGTCCGCGGCTTCGCCGGGCATTGCCGACCAGGTGAAGCTGGAGATGCACCAGTCCATCGTGGAGACGGGCACGAATATCTGCGAAAACGTGCAGGAGTTGCTGCACGAGATGCACCGCACGCGCGGGGAACTGGTGGCCGCGGCGGATCGCGCCGGGTTGCACGTGGCGGCGGCGGGGACGCATCCTTTTTCAAGCTGGATCGATCAAGTGATCTCTCCCGGCGAGCGCTACGAGCACATCGTGGAAGAGCTGCAACAACTGGCGCGCTCGTTGCTGATTTTCGGCATGCACGTGCACGTGGCCATGCCAGATAAGCAGACGACCATCGACATGATGAACATGGTGCGCTATTTCCTGCCGCACCTCTTGGCGCTGTCGACCAGTTCGCCGTTCTGGATGGGACGCAACACGGGGCTGAAATCGTTTCGCACCACGGTGTTCCGGCGCTTTCCACGCACGGGCGTGCCGGAACAGTTTGAATCGTGGAGCGCGTACGAAAATTTCGTGAATTTGCTGATCCGGCTGAACTGCATCGACAACGGGAAAAAAATCTGGTGGGATGTGCGGCCGCATCCGACGTTTGGCACGCTGGAGTTTCGCATGTGCGACGTGACCACCAAAGTGGAGGAGGCGGTGGCTATCGCGGCGCTGACGCAGGCCATCGTGGTGAAGCTGCACCGCTTGTATAAAGGGAATATGAGCTTCCGGCTCTACCGCCGCGCGCTGATCGAAGAAAATAAGTGGCGTGCCGCGCGCTACGGCATTGAAGGCAAGCTGATCGATTTTGGCAAGGAAGCGGAAGTGGGCATGCGGGAGCTGATCCCCGAACTGCTCGAATTTGTCGACGATGTGGTGGACGATCTGGGCAGCCGCAGCGCGGTGGAATACGTGAATGTAATTATGCGCGACGGTACCAGCGCGGAGCGACAGTTGCGGGTGTTCAAAGAGACCGGCGATTTGAAAGCCGTGGTGCGGAACATTGTGGCGGAGACGCGCGGGCACGGGCAGGCGTCGTCGGCGCATGGCGTAAGTTAGCCGTTTATTCATCGCGGCGCGACCTTTTATTGAGCCGCGTGCTGCAAAACTATTGAAGCACTCCGGGGGGCGACCATGAAAATCGTTGGCTTACTTTGCGGCCGCGAGTACAGCTTTCCGCCGGCGTTTATCGCGCGCGTGAATGAACTGGGCGCCAAGGACGGCGTTTCGGCGGAGTTTGTGAAGCTGGGCGGGACGCGCATGGGCGAAGCAGCGCGCTATAGCGTGATCGTGGACCGCATCTCGCACGAGGTGGAATACTACCGCGGATATTTGAAGCATGCCGCGCTGCAAGGGACGTACGTCATCAACAATCCCTTCTGGTGGACGGCGGACGACAAATTTTTTAATTATGCCGTGGCCAGCAAGTTAGGCATCGCGATTCCGAAGACCGTGCTGTTGCCGCAAAAGGGTTATCCGGCGGATCTGGATCTGACGGCGGAATCGCTGCACAACCTGGAATATCCGGTAAATTGGGATGGGTTGCTCGATTATGTGGGGCGCCCGGCGATTTTGAAGCCGTACTCCGGCGGCGGTTGGAAACACGTCTACAAGGTGAACGATCGCGAGGAGTTGCTGGCGGCGTACGACAAAACTTCACCCTATCCGATGACCCTGCAGGAATTCATCGATTTCAATGAATATGTGCGCTGTTTTACGTTTGGCAAGAGCGACATTACGCCGGTGCGCTACGACCCCAAAGAGCGGAAGTATCACGTGGACCACGCGTATTTATCCGCAGAGCTGGGCGCGCGCGTGGTGAAGGATGCGCAGATCATCAACCAGGCACTGGGCTACGAGATGAACACCATCGAGTTCGCGGTGAAAGACGGCATACCTTACGCCATCGATTTTCTGAATCCGGCACCGGATTTCGAGCGCGACCGCATCACGGAATTTTATTTTGCCCACGTGGTGGAGAAGATGGCGCGTCTGGTGATTGATCGCGCGCTGCATGGCGCGGCTTCAGGTCCCTGGCCGCGCTGGGAAGAAATGCTGAAGATTGGCATGAGCAGCGGGTTTACCGGCGCGCCGGGCCACGCTGTGCCGGCCGCCGCAGGTTCCGCGTNNAACGACACAGTCCACGGAAATGCAGCAGGCATGACGGCTTCCACGAAACCCGCCACGCGCACTGCGGACCCCGCAGCCGCGTGGAACGATTTGCTGCGGAACTTCCTCGCCAAGTCGCCGGACTTTCCCCACAAGTTTCTCGAGGAATTGCGCGCCGCAAAGATGACCTTTGGCGACCGCGTGCACTGCCCGTTCTTGCGGCCGTTTTTTCTTTCGCCCGCCGATGAGCAGCGGGTACGCGAAGTCTCCGAGACCATTGCCGAGCTGGGCGAACGCGTGGTTACCGCCGCGCTCGCGGATAAATCGCTCTTCGCACAGTTTCATTTGCGCCCGGAAGAAGAGCGGCTGACTCGCCTTTCCGGCGGCTACGGCCGCGCCAGCACGGCTTCGCGGCTCGACGCTTTTCTGCTGCCCGATTCGCTGAAATTCGCCGAATACAACGCCGAATCTCCAGCGGGCGCGGGCTATTCCGAAACGCTGGCCGAATTATTCCGCAGCTTGCCGGTGATGGAAAAATTCGCCGCGAAGTTTGAGGTGCATAGTTACCCGCTCAGCGCCAAATTGCTGGACGCGCTGGTGATGAGCTATGTCGATTGGGGCGGCACCAGCAAGCGGCCGCAGATCGCCATTGTGGACTGGAAAGAGGTGCCCACGTGGAGCGAGTTTGAGATTTTGCAGGAGCGTTTCAAAAAGCTCGGCGTGCCCACGATTCTCGCCGACCCGCGCGACCTGGTCTTCGACGGCAAGCACCTCACGGCGCACAAGGTAAAAATCGAGCTGGTGTACCGGCGCGTGCTGATCAATGACATCGTCGCGCGCTCCGCGGAGTGCGAAGCGCTGGTGAAGGCTTATGCCGCCAACGCGGTGTGCGTCTCGAACACGCTGCGCTGCAAAATTCCGCACGTAAAATCATTTTTCGCCGTGCTTACGGACGAACGCAACTCCGGGCTTTTCTCCATCGACGAGCGCGCCATCATCCGCAACCATATCCCCTGGACGCGCGTGGTGGCCGACGTAAAAACCGGGCACTACGGCGAGCCGATCGAACTGCTGCCGTTCATTCGCGCGCAACGCAACAATTTGGTATTGAAACCCGCCGACGAATACGGGGGCACCGGCGTCACCCTGGGTTGGGAAACGAATGAGGCGGCCTGGGATGCCGTGCTCGAGCGCGCGCTGTCCCAGAAACGCGGCGCCTGGATCGTGCAGGAGCGCATCCCCATTCGCCGCGAATGCTTCCCGCACATCGCCAACAACGGCACGGTGGAAGAGAAGGATGTCCTGGTGGATTTCGCTCCGTATCTCTATCGCGGCAAATTGAGCGGTTTCTTGACGCGCCTCAGCGCGACTGGTCTGGCGAATGTGACCAGCGGCGGCGGGCAGGTGCCGGCCTTCCGCGTAGCGCCCAAAAAAGGCAAGAAGTAACAGTAGCTGTCCAACGAAAGCCTTCAACAAGTTCGCTGCGTGAGTCCGCAGCGCTCCCTTTGTTGCGCTCCCTTTGTTATCTTCAGAGGACTCACATTCAGCAGTATATTCTGTAGAAGGTATGTTACTCTTCGCATAGCCGGTCCATTTATCCCCGGCCCATCCCGGAATGCCTCCCGCGGAGCGAATCATGCCGAAGGCCCTCTTTCTGCTGTTCCTGGTTCTAGCGCAATCCATCACGCTGGCTTCAGACAAGCCGCCCGCTCTCGCTACCGACTCCGCCGCGCTGCAACCGTGCGCCGCGGCCAAGACTCCCGGCGCCGCCAACGAATGCTTTTCGGCCCTGTACGTGAGCACCGACGCGCACTTGAACGCCACCTACAATCACGTGGTAGCCGCCATGAAATTCCTGCTCATGGAAGCGCAGCGCCACAATGACGCGGCGCAAATCGCCCACCATCAAGCGGCGCTCGACCGCCTGCTCGCAGCGCAGCGCGCCTGGCTCAACTATCGCGACCTGCATTGCGATTCCGTGAAATTTCAATATGAGGGCGGCACTATCAGCCCCACGGTGTGGTCGCAATGCATGATGGAAACTTCGCAGCAGCGCATTGCGGCGTTGAGCACTTCCTACGATCTGGGCAGCTAACGATCTCCCGCAGCCTGCCTAGCCGCGTTATCAATTTTTCTGTGCTGACCGCCGTGAATCTTTTGTCTCCCGGCCTGTACAAAATTTCGCAATTTCTCGTTAAACTAGTGTTGGTATGCCCTTCGGCTCAGCACCCGCGGAACTGATGCCCGGCGCAAAAAACGCCGTAGAAACGTGTCTCGCGGTCCGCCCCGGCGAAAAAGTGACGCTCATCGCCGACGCCATCTCGAAGCCTGTCGCCGCCAGCCTGGCGGAAGCCCTCCACAACCGCCACGCGTGCGCCGAGGCCTTCCTGCTGGAAGATTTTGGCCCACGCCCCATCCGCGAAGCCCCTGCAGAAGTTTTAGAGGCCTTGGAGACCGCCGATGTGGGCATCCTGTGTATGACCCCGCAACCCGGCGAACTGGGCGCGCGCATGGCCATCGTGCAAGTCGTCGAGCGTCGCCAGATCCGCTATGCGCACATGGTCGGTGTGACCCCGGAGATCATGCAGCAAGGCATGCGCGCTGATTATCTGAAAGTGGACGAACTGAGCGACAAGCTCCGCGAACGCATGCTGCGCGCCGAAACACTTACGGTCAAGACCGAAGCCGGCACCCACATTGCTGCGCATTTCGATCGCGGACTCGATTGGGTGAAGACCAGCGGCCTCATCAGCCCGCGCTATTGGTCGAACCTTCCGGCCGGCGAAGTCTTTACGACACCGGCGACGGTCGACGGCACGTTCGTCTGCGATGCCACCGCCGGCGACCATTTCAATGGCAAGTACGGCGACCTTCAAGGCACACCGCTGGTGCTGACCATCGAAGGCGCCCGCCTGGTAAAGGCCGAATGCGCGCGCAAAGATTTGCAGCAGGAATTCTGGGAGTATTGCCACACTGACGAAAACAGCGACCGCGTCGGCGAACTAGCCTTTGGCACGAATCTCGGTCTAAGCCGGATGATCGGCGTGCTCCTGCAGGACGAGAAATTCCCCGGCGTCCACCTGGCCTTCGGCGACCCTTACGGCAGCCAGACGCACGCCAACTGGAAGTCTAAGACGCACGTGGATGTGCTAACGCGGAATTGCGATGTGTGGATTGACGACGACCAGGTGATCAGTAAAGGCCGCTACCGGATGGACCATCTGGGACTTTCTTAGAAGCCAAATCTGTTCAACGGGGCAGAACCTTCAAAAAAGTAGACAAGATGCGGAAGCGCGGCCGCAACGCTGCAACAAGCGCCGCGGGCGCTGCGCGGAAGAGGAAGCCCGGGAAATTCCGCGCGACGCTAATAAAACGGAAGCCGTCCCGTCGCGCAAATTGGGGGATGAAATGAAGGCCCTGTTCGCACAGGTCGGCTTGAGGCCTGGGGAAAAGATTCAAGAGCTACGCGGTTCCGGCTCCGGCCGCCCGATTTTGAAGAATGATTTGCGCGAGAGTAGCGTTATTTGTCCGGCAGCGCTTACCCAACTGCCGCTTTTTGCAGTGAAGGCGCACAGAGGGGTTGCGCGCCTTCCGCTGCACTTGGGGAAAACGACCTTCACGGCTGTTTCAATTGCGTATCGCTTGCGCGATCCATTCAACCGGCGCGGCTAATTCCACTGACGCGTCAGGTTCACCGCCGGCGACGATGGCTCCGTGGACCGCACGTCGTTGGTCATCTCGGACGTCCGGCGGAAGTCCACGGTGTTGATATCCAGCGACCCCGTGACCCCCTGCGCGTCCGTGATGATCAGCAAGTCGCCTTCGCGATGAAACTGCGCCACGGCGATCACCTGGTTCGTGTTTAACACCAGCATAGTGTAGCGTTGGCTGCCTGCAGGAGCGCTGGGCGACGGTGTCGTTGGCGTTAGCAGCGTTGCAGGCGTGGCCATCAAGGCGGCTGGCTGAGTTGTGGTTCGCGGTAGCAGTTGCGTTTGCGCGGCCGCAAGCTGCATGGCGTGCACCGTCCCGTCAGGACGGTAGCTGCTCTGGTCGGCGTACGGCGGACGATCCGGGTGCAACACCGCCAACGAACGCGGGATCACGATGTCGTCCATCAAGCGCAGTTGGATCGGCTCCTCGCCTTTCAGCGCAGGATACGGTCCTCGTGCTGGCAGGCTGAGCACTTTCCACGGCCACAGCGGAGGAAACAGCCACTCCACCACGTCCCGGGTGGCGTGGCCTTTGCCATCGATGGCGCCCTGTTTATCCACTTTGTAGCCACGCGCCGCAATCACTTTTGCCGGGACCGGAAGGTCGCCGTTCGGCAGAATCACGCGGTCAAAGGTGATCTTCAGGTAGCCCTTGCCGACGAAATGGCCCGGGTCCTTGTCGGCTTCGAGGTGCCCGCCTAGCATGCTGCCGCGCGGAAACATGGGACGGCCGAACTCCGTGGTGGTGCGCAAGTGGCACAATACGGGGTCGCCGATGGCCGCGGTCTTCGAGGAAAAATTTGGTTCGTTTATGGTGCATTGCAACAGCGTCCCGGCGGGTACGAGTTGGTCCTGTGCGCGGACCCCCGGTGCCAACACCACTAGCGCTGCCGCACTCACCAACATGCCGATGAGTCGTTTCATGAGCGTCCTCCCAGATGGTCGTTTTTGAGCAACGGCGTTTGAAAATCCCCTCGCCGTTCACCGGCAGCGATACTCGGAATCGTGGGCTAAATGAAGCGCAGACCGTCGAGTGACACTCCCAGTTGCCGCATGCTAACCCGAGGTTGCGAAAAAAGTCGTAGGGATGGTGAGATTTAATTCGGTTTAGGGACTTAATCGGTATGGAAGTGTTGGAGCTGACGGGCCAGTCGCGGAGCAGTGGCGGATCTTTCGGACACCGCGGCCGCGGCAACGCGATCTCTACCTTTCGAGTAGACTCCGCGCCTGTCGCTGCGGGCCGGCGCCGCGCGTGGATTTTAAGTGTAGGAAATCAGAGTCGCCGTCGTGGGGGTAAAACGGCGACCTATTCTAAGGTGACTAACTCTAGCAAATAGAGGTCTCTACGGTGCACCCATAGCCCGCCGCTGTTGAAAGCACTCGCGGCAGAACACCGGTCGTCCCTGTGTTGGACGGAAGGGGACCGTGGTCTCCTTGCCACACTGTGAGCAGCTGGTCTTGGTTTCTGAGCGCACGGGAGAGGCCCCCCCGCCGCCGCCCTCCGCGCGCTTGGCCTTGCAGCCCTTGCAACGCTTCGGTTCGTTCTTGAATCCTTTGTCGGCGAAAAACATCTGCTCGCCGCCGGTAAATACGAACTCAGCGCCACACTCCGAGCACTTCAGCACTCGATCGTGATATTCCATTGCCGCTATCCCCCTGACCGAAACCACGGGCAAGGGACGCGTTTTTTGGCCAACTGCTCCAAATCCATGGGTATACCAGCAGCTTCTGGAACCGGGCTGGGTCCCGTGGGCCATTGGGCTCGTTCTAGCTCGAAACTACCCAAACGTCTTACCTGACCGGGGTCTGATTCTCGGAAGTGCGGCGCCGAGCCGCGTCGCCAAACGGATTTTAATCCGCTTCGCGCCGCTGCTTCTTGCGCAGTCGCTTCCGCGAAAGCGCTTCCTTGGCCCGGCGCTTCTCGCCGGGTTTCATATAGAAGCTGTGCTTCTTGATTTCCTTGATGATGTCTTCCTGTTGCACTTTGCGTTTGAATCGGCGCAAGGCATTTTCCAGAGACTCACTCTCCTGGATAATTACTTCAGCCACTTTAAAATTCACCCCCAATCCGGTTCGGATTGGTTTCTTGCGGCGTCTCAGTACCTAGCGGACGCCGTCCCTGTCTACAAGTATCGCATGTAAAGCGCTGCAAATGGTCGCTACTCCCCGGGCAGCGTCATAAGGAAGAATGAAAAGGCTTGGCACCTTCTAATCAATTGCAGGGATAGAAGTCAAGCACTCTTTCATATGCCCCCGGAAAGGCGCCGACCCAGTCCTATACGTAACTACTGGTATAGCGGAGTACTGATGTGGTTAATCGCGATTCAAGCGCGCTGCCCCGGTGCCCGCCCTGCGGGTTTTCCTTGATTGCCTTTTCGCTTGGTACTGCTAGAATCCACCCGCCTTCTTTTCGTGGCTTGGGAGCGTTCGATGCCGGACATGCGCGATGCCATCGGGGTCTTGCTTGCGGGAGGACAAGGCGAACGGTTAGCTCCGCTCACGCGCGATCGCGCCAAGCCCGCCGTGCCCTTCGGCGCGCTTTACCGCATCATCGATATCACGCTTTCCAACTGCATCAATTCAGACTTGCGGCGCGTATTTGTCCTCACGCAATACAAAGCGCTCAGCCTCAATCGGCACATCCGCGCCGGTTGGTCCCCGCTCGCCGGACTTGGCGACTACATCGAAGTGCTGACGCCGCAGATGCGCGTCTCGAAAGAGTGGTATCAGGGCACCGCGGACGCGGTGTACCAGAACATCTATTCCATCGGCAGCGAGCGCTCCAAATACACCTTCATCCTCAGCGGCGACCACATCTACAAGATGAATTACAGCCGCATGCTGCAGCAGCATATCGATTCGCAAGCCGACGTCACCGTGGCCACCATTGAGTTTCCCGCTATGCAATGCGCGCGGCAATTCGGCGTCATCGAGACGGACAAGAGCTGGCGCATCCAGGGCTTCGAGGAAAAGCCCGAACATCCGAAGGAGTCGCCGCACCGCCCGGGATTCTGCAACGCCTCCATGGGCATCTATATTTTCAATACGCAGTTGCTCATTCCGATTCTGCTCGCCGATTCCGAGGATCCCAAGTCGCACCACGACTTCGGTAAGGACATCATCCCGCGCATCATCTCGAAGCATCGCGTCTTTGCCTACAATTTCGTGGATGAAAACCGCAAGGACGCTTTGTACTGGCGGGATGTCGGCACGCTCGACGCCTACTACGAGGCCAACATGGATCTCGTGAGCGTGTCGCCGGTGTTCAATTTGTATGACCAGGACTGGCCGCTGCGCACCTGGCAGCAGCAATGGCCGCCCGCGAAATTTGTGTTCGCCGACCCGGAACGCATGGGCGTGGCCACGGACTCGATCGTTGCGGGCGGCTGCGTGATTTCGGGCGGCCGCGTGCAGGGCTCGGTGCTCGGCTACAACGTGCGCGTCAACAGCTACTGCGAAGTCTCCGACTCCATCATCTACAATCACGTGAACATCGGCCGCCACTCGCGCATACGTCGCGCCATCATCGACCGCCACGTCAGCCTGCCCGAACACACGGAGATCGGCTACGACACGGAAGCCGACAAAAAGCGCTTCCACGTAACCGAATCCGGCATCGTGGTGGTCATCCGCCAGGAGTCGCTAATCGAAGAGCCAGAGTCGGCTTAGCCCTCGCTCTGCGCTCAGGAGTGCCGCGTTGTCCAGTCCTGCAGATGTACACCGAAAACGCGCCGGAATTCGCGCTCGTTGTTCGTCACCAGGATGAGGTCGGCGGCTTTAGCGTGCGCTGCGATCCATAAAGGTTTGCGGCCAATCATCTCGCCGCGTGATTCCAGATGGCTGCGAATCTGCCCGTGCACGACCGCCGCTTCCTCCGGCAGCGGCAACACCGGCGGTAGAGACGGCATCCCAGCTAGATTTTCCAAGGCGCGAGAGCGGTGCTGGCTTTTTCCGACTCGTTCGCTAGTTCGCCATAAGGAACTACCGACAGCACGGCCTCACCGTGTTGCAATTTGCGGGATCGTTCAAGGGCTACTTGGGATCGTCGATGCCAGAGATAAATGCAAATGTACAAATACCTGCCGGAAGGCAGCTAGTTGACGACAGCCCGGACGGAGCGTCGCGCCTCTGTGGTGGTGCAGCGATGCTATACTGCGCGCGATGAGCTGATGCAGGGAAATTACTCACGGAGTGGCGCGCCCTCCCGGATGAAATCCGCAGGCATGTTGTTGCGCAGAATGGCACGTTGGCCGCTGGCGCTGATTCCGCCGCAGACGGAAGTGCGCATCTTGCGCGGACCCTTACGCGGAAAAAAGTGGATCAAAGGAGCGGGGCCGAATGCCTACTGGGTGGGAACGTATGAGGTGGCGCGCGTTGGGGCGCTGGCGGAGGCGGTGACCCAGGGGTCGGTGATTTACGACATCGGGGCCAACGTGGGAATTTACACGCTGCTATCCAGCATGCGGGCCGGACCATCCGGCGCGGTGTATGCGTTCGAGCCATTGCCGCGCAATCTCGAGTATTTGCGCCGCCATGTGGCGCTGAATCAACTGCAAAATTGCGAGGTTATAGCGGAGGCGGTGGGCAAAACGCCGGGGACGGCGAAATTTTCCGCGGCGAACTGGGCGGCCTCCATGGCGCGGCTGGATCCGGAAAAAGGAGAATTGGCGGTGCCGGTCACCAGTGTGGACGCTTGTATTTATGGCGACAAACCCTTGCGCCCTCCGGACGTTCTCAAGATCGATGTGGAGGGCGCGGAGCTGGACGTTTTGCAAGGGGCCGAGCGCACGATCGAGGACCTGCATCCGGCAATTTTTCTGGAAGTCCACGGAACGCAACTGCATGCTGATTGCTTGAAGTTACTCACGGCCAAGGGGTACCGCGTTGAAGAGGGCTACGGGCAGTTGACGGCCCTGCGCCAGGATGGCCGCCGTTCTACTCATAACCATCGAGCCGGGAGAGTGTAGGCGAGGGTCTGATACAATGTGCAGTTCGCCATCCGGCAGGAGCTATAGAGAGACATGTCCACAAGAATAGTTCGTGTGCACGCGCGGCAGATTATTGATTCCCGGGGGAATCCCACGGTTGAAGTGGACGTAGTTCTAGAGGGTGGCGCGCTTGGCCGCGGCGCCGTGCCTAGCGGAGCCTCCACCGGCGAACACGAAGCCCTCGAGTTGCGCGACGCCGACAAATCCAAGTATCTCGGCAAGGGCACGTTAAAAGCGGTGGCCAACGCCAACGGCGAGCTTGCTAAAGCTGTCGTCGGGCTTGATGCCGCCGACCAGCGCGCCCTCGATCACGCCATGATCTCGCTGGACGGCACGCCCACCAAATCCCGCCTGGGGGCTAACGCCATCCTGGCCGTCTCCATGGGTGCCGCGCGCGCCGCCGCCGTGGCGCTGAAGCAGCCGCTTTATAAATACCTGGCTCGCTACTCCTCCGATTCTTCCGCCACGCTGCTGCCGGTCCCCATGATGAACATTCTCAACGGCGGCGCACACGCGGATAGCTCCGTGGATTTTCAGGAATTCATGGTTATGCCAATAGGCGCGCCGAATTTTGCCGAAGCGCTGCGCTGGGGTGTGGAGATTTTCCACGCCCTGAAAGCCGCCCTGAAAAAGCGCGGCTACTCGACCGCCGTTGGCGATGAAGGGGGCTTCGCGCCCAGCTGCAAATCCAACGAAGAAGCCATTCAAATCGTGCTGGAAGCCATCGGCGCAGCGGGCTACAAAGCAGGGGAACAAGTGAGCATCGCGCTCGACCCGGCCGCCAGCGAGTTCTTTGACAAAGCGAGCAACCGCTACGTCTTCAAGAAGTCGGACAAGTCCACGCACACTTCGGAACAGATGGCTGCTTACTGGAGCGCGTGGACGGAAAAATACCCCATTGTCTCCATCGAAGACGGCATGGCGGAAGACGACTGGGCCGGCTGGAAATCGCTTACGGAAAAAGTGGCCGGCAAATCCGCGAAGAAAAAAATCCAACTGGTTGGCGACGACCTTTTCGTTACCAACACCACGCGCCTCGAGCGCGGGATCAAGGAAGGCATCGCCAACGCCATCCTGATCAAGCTGAATCAAATCGGCAGCGTCACGGAAACCATCGACGCCATCGAAATGGCGCGCAAAGCGGGCTACCACTCCATCATTTCGCACCGTTCCGGCGAAACCGAAGATACCTTCATCGCGGATTTGGCCGTGGCTACTGCCGCTGGACAGATCAAGACCGGCTCTGCGAGCCGTACCGACCGTATCGCCAAATACAACCAGCTGCTGCGCATCGAGGAAGAACTGGGATCCGCGGCGAAGTTCGACGGGCACGCGGTGTCCGCTGGCTACTAGATCCTTCGCTGACCGACGCGTGGGCGATACATGGAGATCCGCGGCTCGCGCGCGTTCGCGGCCTGCTTATGGCCAATGCATGGGCTGCGACTTCGAGCAGGCGTATAGAATGCCAGTGCGGGTGAATCTGTAGCATGGCCAAATTTGAAAAACACATTTTCGTTTGCATGAATCAGCGGGAAGCCGAGCATCCGCGTGGTTCGTGCGACCCTACAGGCGCGGGCGAACTGCAGCGGCTGTTTAAGACCAAGCTGGCGCAGCGCGGCATTCCCAACGCGCAGGTGCGCGCCAACAAGTGCGGGTGCCTGGATCAGTGCGAGCTCGGTCCTACGGTGGTGGTGTATCCCGAAGCGGTGTGGTACGGGCACGTCACTGCGGCGGACGTGGACGAGATCATCGAGCGGCACATTATCGGCAATCGACCTGTCGAGCGCCTGATTATCCCTGACGCAATACTGAATACCACGCACAGGAAGTAGTCGCCATGTCCACGACGCCACCGAGCAAGGGTGCTAGCACCGATGCCGGCAACGATTCCCGCAGGGGCCGCGAATCGCAGGTGATACGGCACGCCACGCAGGACGATGTGGCGGTGCTGACGGAGATGATCAATGAAGCATTCGAGGTGGAACGCTTCTTTCTTGGCGGGGATCGCATCAGCCCTGAAGAAGTTTGGCGGCGGCTCGAGCGCGGCACGTTTCTGCTACTGGAACAGGATAGGATTCCGCTTGGGTGTGTGTATGCAGAGCTGCGCGAAGATAGCGGTTTCATCGGGTTGCTGGCGGTGACGCCGGAGCGGCAGAAGAGCGGGCTTAGCCGGGTGCTGATGGACGCCGCGGAAGAGTACTTTCGCGCGAACCAGTGTACGCAGGCAGAATTGCGCGTGGTGAACCTGCGTGGGGAGCTGCCGCCGTATTACCGGCATCTGGGGTATGAGGAGACGGGAACGGAGAGTCTGCCTGCGGAGATTTCCGTCATGATGGCTTGTCACCTGATCGTGATGCGGAAGTTTCTGCGTTTTGAGTGACGGGCTGGACGGGTGTCACCCCCTTGGGTTTTGCGTAAGTGTTGATTCTGCGGGAGTTGAAGTCCTTTGTTTGGATGCAGATATGTAAGTGTTCATTCTGCTTGGGTTATTGGCTTGGTTTGCTGGTGGAGTAGTTACCCCCTCGATTCCTGCGTGCATCGTTCCATGGACTTGGGCATACGGACGGCAAAGGCGCCGATGCGGAGATCGGCGTTCCCAGGGTTAAACCCATCAGTTTGTTGTGGTTGCCTGGAGCAGGAGCGCGCCGGAAAAGTCTGAGCTACGCGACCGAGAAGCGCACAGGCTGAAAGCCTGTGCTACCGGTGGCCCGCTTTGGCTTTGGGACTATGGGGAGAATGAAAATATTTTTTGGGACCTCCGGAAATGCGAGCCGGAATCGAGCATTTCTATACGATGGACTGAGCTAAGGTGCTGCTTTGATTCGGTTTGCTTGAAGAGGCACTGTGGTGCTTGGGCGTACTTCTCTACGGAGAAAGTGTCTCAGACTTTGGCGAGATTGTCAAGTAGAATTATAGAGAAATTTTTACATGGTGGAGGGCGTGGTAGGATGGGGGCGGTTGGTGGTGACTCATCGCCGAGGTGGCGCCGGCTATTAACTTTGCGCTGCGTTCCCCTACTGCTGGGTTCCCTTGATGAGGTGTTGCTTTGAAGGAGCTGATTGCGCCTACGGGGCGAACGCGGGTGGTGCGCGAGCCGCATCGTGCGTCGCATGAGCGCGCGGTGATTTACGGGATATTGGATGAGGGGCTGGTGTGCCACGTGGGATTTAGGGTGGAGGGGCAGCCGTATGTGATTCCGACGATGTTTGCGCGGGTGGGGGAGGAGATTTATTTTCATGGATCGGCGGCCAGCAGAATGTTGCGGAATTTGAGCAGCGGGCTTCCGGTGTGCGTTACGGTGACGCTGGTGGATGGGTTGGTGCTGGCGCGGTCGGTGTTCAATCATTCGATGAATTACCGGTCGGTGGTGGCGCTGGGGACGGCGACGCTGATGGATGGGCCGGGGGAAAAATTGGCGGCGTTGCGGGCGTTTACGGAGAAGATTCTGCCTGGGAGATGGGAGGAAGCGCGGCAGCCGAATGAGAAAGAGTTGAAGGCGACGAGCATTTTGCGGCTGGGGCTGACGGAGGTGTCCGCGAAGGTGCGCGTGGGGCCGGTGGAGGATGACGCGGAGGACTATGCGTTGAACGTGTGGGCGGGAGTGATTCCGTTGCGGATGGTGGCCGGGGATCCGGAACGAGATGCGCGGTGCAATGCGAGCATGGCGGCGCCGGGGTATGTGGAGCGGTTTGGGCACACGGAACGGTAAAATGGCGACGATCAAGGCAAGGGATAACGCAGAGCCGCATGCCGTGGGACGCCACCAGGACGCGTGTGATTGAGAGGAACGCGGGAGCCGAAATGTGTCGCGCCTACGGCGCTTGCGTCGCCTCCCTACACGCCACCCAAGCCTGGCGCCTGGGCTAACTTATGCCGCGCCTACGGCGCTGATGCTGGGCGCTATTTTCAGGGAAGAGCTATTTTTGCGCGGAGGAGGCGACGCTGGGTGCTTATTGCAAGCCCTCCACCACGTACAGAATTCCCAAATCTCTGGTCGTGCTATAGGCGTAGGTCTTGCTGCGTTCCGCATAAGCCAGGCGGATCTGCATGCGCGATCCGGTTTTTTCGCTCAATTCGATGGTTTGCAATAAGGTGCGCTTGCCGGTGGCCACCTCGACGCGGTAGACGTGCGCCGCCCAGGCGGTGGTGGAATACACGATCAAGGCTTGCCCGTCATCTGTCCACCGCTGGATCTGATCCTGGGGCTGAATTCCCGAAATTGTTTGTACCTTTTCTGTTTGCCGATCGAAGACTACGTACTCCTCCGCAGCATTGCGTCCCGCGACGCGGTTGCCGTCGCCCGCGACGGCAACGCCAAGAAAACCTGCCGGGCCTAATGCTTGCGGCTTGCCGCCTTCGGTGTCCATGACGAAGGTGCGAGTAGGCTGACCCTCCGGTGCGCCGGTCAGCAACAAGTGCTTGCCGTCCGGAAACCAGGCGAGGCCGACGCGAAGATTTGTGATATCGCCGAGCGATAGTCGACGGCTCTCTCCCGCGCCCACGGGGTTCAAAGCAACCTGCGGCGGCCGAGAGGGAAGCTCGGTAGCCACGATGGCGCCATCGGGGGAAAACTTTCCGCCTCCACCAGGTCCCAGCGCTACAGGCGCGGAGCCATCCATCTTGCGGTAGCCATCGATATAGAGCGGCCCGGCGGGCCCGCCCCATTCGAGAAATGTAATGGCCTTACCGTCAGGCGTTATGTCTGCGATGGCCGAGCCGTCAAACCACTCGAGCCCGCGACGCTCCTTTCCGGTTGCCGGGTCAATACCGGCAATGTCGGATTGCTGCCGTTCGTTGAGAAGGAGCACGCGGCCGTCCGGAGCGATGTCCAGGATGCGCGTGCCGAGCGGATTGGTAAGAACCGATCGCACCTTTCCCGCGAGGGTCACAGCGTAGATCTGACGATCCGCGCCCATGTCGCTGGCGGTGAACCAAATCTCGTTGCCCTTAGCCGACCATGCCAGCCCCTGGACGGTGGAGAATTCCTGTGTCAACTGACGGTGGTGGCCGGCGTCATCGACGACGGAAACCCATCCGCGATCATCGCCGTAAATAGGATGCTCGAGGAAGGCGACCTCTTTACCCGAGTGGGAGACGCGAAGGTAATCCATGTAGCCGGAGCCGGTATAAAGCACTTTGCCCGCGGGATATTCGAGTTGCACTTTCCGGTCGATCTCGTGCACTAAGGCCAGGGTGATTCCGTCCGGCGCGTAGTCTGCCGCCAGGACATTTTTCTCTTGCGCGCGGGGAGTGCCGCCGACCATCTGGGCTTCGGCCATGGTGCCCGTCACGAACCACGCGTTGTAGACCGGATCGACGTCGATTTCCATCGGTCCGCTGGGGGAGAGGGCGAGAAGAACGGCGCTGGGCAGGTCCACTTTGGAGGATTGCGGAAACTCTTTGCGCACGGTGAAAATCTGCAGAGGATCATTGTTCCACTGGGCGCTGTAGACGACGGTCTGGCCATCGCGGGCAAAACGGGCGTTGGAGATATAGCCCTGCTGGTAGGTGAGCCGGGTGTACTTGAGCATTGGGCGGGCGGAAGCGGAATGCCAGACGAACCAGGCAGCGGCGAGCAGCAACGCGGCAGCAAAGGCCGCTACCCAGGGAAGCCACGCCCGCGCGAGCGTGGTATTCGGGGGCGGTGGCTGTGGTTGCAGCTCAGGTTGCGGCCCACTCTTCACGGGCGACGTTCCGCTGAGCGATTCGATGGCGAAAGCCAGATCGCTGGCGGATTGAAATCGCCGCTCGGCATTCTTTTCGAGGCAGCGGNNGGCTCTTCGCGGAGAATGGCGGTCATGGTTTCAGCCGACGTTTCGCGCTTGAAGGCGCGTTTTCCGGTAAGCATTTCGTATAGCACTACGCCGAAACTGAAAATATCGGAGCGCGCGTCGCTGGCGCCGCCTTTCACCTGCTCCGGGGACATGTAGCCGACGGTGCCCATGACCATGCCGGGCAAGGTTGCAGGGCTGGCCTGGGTGGCGGCGTTGTCGTGGCTGTCCTCCGGGAGGACCAGCTTGGCCAAGCCGAAATCGAGAACCTTGACGCGGCCATCGTTGGTTATAAAGACGTTCTCTGGCTTCAGGTCGCGATGAACGATGCCCTTGTTATGCGCCGCGGTGAGTCCTTGCGCGATGCCGAGGGCATACTCGGTGGCGCGCCGCGCCGACAGGGGTCCGGCTTCGAGCGCTTCGCGCAGTGATTGCCCTTCCAGCAGTTCGCTGACGAGGAACGGGGCACCTTGGTATTCGCCGAAGTCGTGAATGGAGAGAATGTTGGGATGATTCAGCGCGGCAACGGCTTGCGCTTCCACCTGAAAACGGCGCAAGCGATCCGCGTCCTTTGCCAGCGCTTCGGGCAGAACTTTAATGGCGACTTCGCGGCCGAGCCGCGTGTCCCGAGCGCGATAGACTTCGCCCATGCCGCCGGCCCCCAGCGGCGATTGAATTTCGTAAGGGCCTAGTTTTGTACCCGAACTGAGTGCCATAAGTGGGCGTGATTATAGCC
>PMOV01000214.1 GCA_003161195.1 Acidobacteriota bacterium
GTGGTGGACGGTTACCTGCTGCACCGGGCGATTCCGGCGCTACACCGGGTGCACGAAAAGCCGGATGCGCGGAAGGTGCTGGAGTTTGAAGAACTGGCGCGGGCGTTTGGCTACTCGCTGGGGGTGGAAGATTTGCACCGCAGGGAAATTACCGTGCGGCACGGCAGCGTTCCGGCGCCGACGCGCGCCGGGCGTAAACCGTCCGGCGGGCGTGGGTCGCGGGGCCACGACGCGAAAGGCTACGGACGCGAACGCGAAATGAAAGTCAGCCTGGCGGGGGCGGAAGTGGCTATCACGCCGCAGCATTACCAGCGGCTGGTGAAGAAAATCATGGGCAAGCCGGAGGAGCGCATCCTGTCTTACTTGATGCTGCGGTCCTTGAAACAAGCGCGGTATGCGGCCGATCCGCTTGGACATTTTGCCTTGGGCTTTGACGAATACACGCATTTCACGTCGCCCATCCGGCGATATCCGGACCTGATCATTCATAGGATTTTGAAGTGGGCGCTGGAAAATCCGGACAGCAAATCCGCAACCGGCAACAGCGGGCACACGCCCACGCAGGAATTTTCGCGGCAGGCGCTGCCGGAAAAAGTGACACGTCCGCCGTTGGGTGCCGAGGCGGTGCGCTATACAGAAATTCAGTTGCGCGAGATTGGCACGGAAAGCTCCGAAGCGGAACGGCGTGCGGCAGGCGCGGAACGCGAACTGATGGACTGGAAGACGGCGCAGTTCATGGAGCAGCACCTTGGAGAGGAATATGCGGGGCTGATCATTTCGGTGCAGAAATTCGGCTGCTTCGTGGAACTGGCGGAAGTGTTCGTGGAAGGGCTGCTGCCGATGGCGGCCCTTGAGGAAGCGGCCGGCACGCGTTGCACGTACCGTGAATTCGATCACTCGATCGTGGCGATGTCCGGCGGCGGCGAGTACCGCGAACGCTCCGGTCCATCGCGCAAAGGCCGCGGTGCGAAGCCTCCGGCGCAGCGCTCGTGGCATCTGGGCGACCCGGTGCGAGTGCGTGCGGAGCGCATCGATCCCATCCGCAAGCGTGTGGAATTTGCGCTCGTCGAAGAGGAGTAGCGGTTGGACTGGCGACATGGGTTCTTGATTGACCGTCGATTGGCTAAGCGCGACGGGGCGCAACAACCGATGTTTTCGGCACGGAGTCCTGGGAAACGCTCTACGGTTGCGAGTAGTAGCCCTGCAATGTACGCGCGCTGAGCCCGGGCTTGGCTATGTGAACCTCGAGGTGGTGATATTCGCGAGGCTGGGCGCCGGCGCTGGGTTGAAAGGCCATCTGGTAATAACTTCCCAGGTCCGCCATGCACTTCTGCAACTGTGCTGTGATGTCGTTGCTGGAGTTTAGTGCCGCGCCGCCGCTCTGGGTGGCGAGCACCGGCAGCGCCAAGTTCCCTACCTGTACCTGATTCGGCGTGGTGACGCCTTTGACGAAATCCTGCCAATAGAAAGTGCGCGTACCAATGTCCGCGGTGCCCAGAGGATCCACGCTGTAAAGTGTGATGCGCGATTGGCGCAAGGCGGTAGACAGCGCGACAATCTCCGAGAAAAGATGCTCTCGTTCTTTCCCGTCAAGCTGGACGTTGGGGCCGGAGAGTAGCGGCCAGCCGGGGGAGATCCACACCATGATTGTGCGGCCGGACTGCGGCGCGGCGCGCTTGATCAGATCGCGCAGGGCGTTTACGGAAAGCTCGAAGCGTTCTGCTGCGCCATAAAAGCCAGCGGAGCGACGGAGCGTGCGGAGGGCAATGAGGTCTTTCTCGAGAAGCGCACTCATCGCGTTGCCGTCGCTGGAAGCAGCTTCCTGCACCTGGACGCCGGTGTCGGTCAAGATGACGAGAGAGGCCTGGTGAGCGAGGCGGCCGTTATCGGCACGGAGAAATTTATCGAGCTGGTCGCGTTCGTAAGCGATGTTTTCGTAGGAGGCGTTGACGGCGTCGATGACTAAGAGCACTTCGATGGGCGCCAGGCGGCCATCGACGGCCTGAAATTGGGTAAGCGGCTGGGGCACTTTGTTGTCGAGGAGGGTGAAATCCTGTTGTTGCAGGCCGCTTTCGGGTACGCCGGATTTTGCGGTGACGACAACGTCGAGCACGATGCCGGGAGAGGCGGGCGGTGCGGAAGTGGGCGCGACGGGCGGTCCAGGCTGCTGTGCAGAGGCACCAACGGCGAAGAGAAGAAATACAGAGAAGAAAAGGCAACGAGGTGCATTCATGCGCATGAGACCTCCCGGTCAGCTGAAGTTCGCAGCGCTTCAGGAGACGTGATGCTGATGCGCGGGGCGAGATGCTAAGAGGATGGATGCGGGCGAGGGGTGGAGTGGGTGCGGCGGCGGTGGCCGGCCGCACAGGCCAGGCTAAAAAGCGAACCTTATGCCGCGGCCGAGGACCACGATGTAAAGAATGGCAATGACCGTGGTGACGGCGATCCAGGGGACGCTGCGGGTTATCCGGGCTGCGGAGTTTACCGTGTGTTCGGGCGCGCGGGGAAAGAAGCGCGGCGCTCGAAGGAGGCCGAGAGCGGCGAAGAAGCTGCTGGCGGCGCCAGAGTTGAGAATTTCGATGGGGCCGTGTGGATCAAGCATGGCGCCAAGACAGGCGATTACGCCGCCCGCGAGATAGGACACGGAGGTGAGGCGGCGGACGCGGGACGCAGACGAAAGCTCATTGGCGGAGACAAGCCAGTGCAAATCGGCAGCAATTAGGAAGATTGTCGCGCGATAGAGAACTATCCCGACGGCGCAAAGCGCGACGCGCCAGAGCCACTCCGCTTTTGCGCCATCAATCAGGGCAAACCAATCGCCGTGGCCCAAGACGCCGCAGTAGATCATGTAGCCAAAAGCCCAGTAAAGGCTGAAGGCGAGCACCAGTAAGCAGAGCAGGCGGATGCGCGGTGCGGAGCCGCGAATGAGGCGTTGGCCGAGCCAACCGAACGCGGCAAAGAGAAGGTTGCCGGCGGGCCCGCCAAGATCGAGGATGCGCCACCCTGGATCAGGGAGGCGCGTATCGCCGACGATGCGCGTGGTGGTGGACAGCCAGGAATGGCCGCCGCCGAGGACGTAGCCGATGCCGTGGCCAAGGACTTCGTGGCCGACGTCCGCGAGCATGAAGGCGAGCATGGCGACGGCGGCGATGGTCCATGGGTCGTCGCGCGACTCGTTTGTGGCTGTCATGCTGAGTCCGTTTGGTGCCGACGACATTCCGAAAAATCCCCCACCTGCCTGTGTCCGCAATTGCGCCGCTGACCTTGTGGCTCTGAGGTTATGACGGCGCGAGCAGATATGCTAATTTTCTTGGCTTATGACCAAGCGGCTCGGCGTACTGTTGAGCGGACGGGGCTCGAATTTTGAGGCGCTGGCGGATAGCGTTGACGCCGGGCGCATCCCGGATGCGGAAATTTCCGTGGTGGTGAGCAATCGCGAAGGCGCGCCGGGGATCGAGCGGGCACGGGCGCGGAATATTGCTGCGCGGGTGATTCCGTCGAAAGGACTGGAACGGGAAGCTTTCGATCGGCAAGTTGTAGCGCTATTGCAGGAACATCGAGTGGAACTGGTGTGCCTGGCGGGGTACATGCGGCTGCTTTCGCCCTATTTTGTGGCCGCGTTTCCAAACCGCATTTTGAACATTCATCCGTCGCTGCTGCCCGCGTTTCCTGGGCTGGAGTCGCAGAAGCAGGCACTCGAGTATGGGGCGAAGTTTGCGGGCTGCACGGTGCATTTTGTGGATGAGAATCTGGATGCCGGGCCGATTATTCTGCAGGCGGCGGTGCCGGTGCGCGACGACGATACGGAGGCTTCGTTGTCGCAGAGAATTTTGCGGGAAGAGCATCGGATTTATAGCGAAGCCGTTACACTGGTGCTCGCGGGAAAATTCAAAATTACCGGCCGGCGTGTGACGCGCACCGAGACATAAAAATCCCATGACCGAGACTGCCGCGCAACACTTCAAGCCCGTAGAGGAGCAACTCGCCTACCTGAAAAAAGGCGTGGCGGAGATTATTCCGGAAGCCGACCTGAAGGCCAAGCTGGAAAACTCGCTGAAGACGGGGAAGCCGCTGCGCGTGTATCTGGGAGTGGATCCGACGGCGCCGGATATTCATTTGGGCCACACGGTGGTGATTCGCAAGTTGAAACAGTTTCAGGATTTGGGCCACACCGCGATTTTTTTGATTGGCGATTTTTCCGCGATGATCGGCGATCCGACCGGGCGATCGGAAACGCGACCTCCCTTGAGTCGAGAAGAAGTAGATGCCAACGCGAAGACTTACCTGGCGCAGGTGTTCAAGCTGCTGGATCCGCGGAAAACCGAGGTGCGGTACAACAGCGAGTGGCTGGACAAGCTATCGAGTTACGACGTCGTTCGGCTTTGCGGACACTACCGGCTGGCGCGGATGTTGGAGCGCGAGGATTTTCGTTCGCGGCTGGCGAGCAATCAGCCGATTTCGGTGCATGAGCTGCTATATCCGCTATTGACGGCGTATGACGCCGTGGCGCTGAAGTCGGACGTGGAAATCGGCGCAACCGAGCAGAAGTTTAATTTGTTGGTGCACCGCGATATACAGAAGGAGTATGGGCTGCCCTCCGAAGTGGCGCTGACCATGCCGATTCTGGTGGGACTCGACGGGTCCCGGAAAATGTCGAAGAGTTTGGGGAATTACGTGGGGATCACCGAGGCGCCCGATGAGATGTTTGGGAAGTTGATGTCCATTCCGGACGAGTTGATGTGGCCGTACTACGAATTGCTGACTGACCGGCGGCCAGAGGAGATTGCTGGGCTGAAGCAGCAAGTGGCGTCTGGCGGAATGCATCCGATGGATTTGAAGATGAAGCTGGCGACGGAAGTGATTGGCGATTTTCACGGG
>PMOV01000081.1 GCA_003161195.1 Acidobacteriota bacterium
TCGTCAAGCTCAATGCGGTGCACGTAAGAATTCGGGCGAATCTCGCAGTGGCCCGTTTTTTCCGCCATACGCACTGCTGTCGCCAGCGAACTGGATTTCGCTCCCACCTCACAGCCAAACGCCAGGCAAAAGCCGCAATTCACGCACGCGCTGCGCCCTGGTCGCGCCTCGGAAAGAATGGCCATCGGCGCGGGAAAAGGATTCCACCCGAGCTTCCGCGCGGCGCGCTCAAAAATCACTCCGGACGATTTCACCGGCAGTGGCGGCATCGGATACGGCTTCGAGCGCGGCGGATCAAAGGGACTCGCCCCCGCCAGTCCGGAAACGCCAATCTCCCACTCCACTTTCGTGTAGTACGGTTCCAGGTCGTTGTAGGTAATCGGCCAATCGACGAAATTGGCGCCGGGAATCGCGCCAATCTTGCTGCGCTCGATAAAATCGATCTCGTGCAGTCGCCAGAAATTCGCCGTAAAATGCACGCTCGTCCCGCCCACCAGCCGGCCATAAACCAGCGCGCGCTGGTGCTTGGCCCTGTCCGCGGGCGTCTTGCGAAACGTGGTCGGCTGCAACCGCGGATGATTGGTGAGCAGGTCTTCCTGCAGCACTTTTATTTCGTCGTGTACAAAATCGGCTTCCGTCAGGTACGGGCCCTGTTCGAGCACCACCACTTGAAATCCATGCCCGCCGAGTTCTTTGGCGAGAATTCCGCCCGCGGCGCCCGAACCGATGATGACGAAATCCACTTCGTCGGAGGTGCGGAATTTCGGCGTGTCGACGCTCATTTGGTTTTTTCGCCGCCTGGCGCGGGGCTCCAGCCGGGATAATCCTTGTCGTAGAAACCGAATGGCGACTGAAAAGCGTGCGCCGGTTCGCGGCCGATCAGTTGCCATCCGACGCCGCTGCGGTTGCCGGCGTACTCCGAGTCCGGATCGATCAGAAACGCCGCCACGGTGTGGATGCGCACCGTTTCGCAAAAGGAAAGCTGCCCGTTCGTTGGGCGGTTGCGGCGGCGCGATTGCGCGCCCGCGTCACAAACGCTGTGCAGAAACTGGTCCTGCTGCTCCGTCGTCGCGGCGGAAAATTTCCCGGCGCTCGGGAACATCGCGCCAAACTCTTTCTGAAACTCCGGCAAGCCCTCGCGATACACGGGCTGCATATCCGCGGAAACGCTGGACAACACCCGGTCAATGAAATAAACCGCCCCAGCTTCCGTTGCGCCGGGCGAATCATCCGTGGGAATCAGGCGCGCAGCGATAGCTGCCACTGCGGTGGCTTCTTCCGGCGTGAAAAACACAAATCTCGCCGGCGCATCAGAGGCCGCGGCGGCGCGCGCATCGCGGCTGGCGGCCAAAACCGCGGACCAATTCGTGCCAATCCACGCAGTGCCCAACCCCGCGGCCGCGCTGACTAAGAAGGATCGCCTATCAAGTGGCATCTATGTCCCGCTGACGTACGAGGAGTGACGGCCTCGCGAACGACTGGGACTGTAGGCTGAGAATCCGGGGGCGTCAAGACCAAATGACGAATGCCCAGCATTCGCGCAGCAATTCTCGGCGTGCCATACCGGTCTTTGGCGTGCGCCATTCTCCTGTGGGTCTGCCCGCATATTGTCCGTTTCTTCACTCATGTTGCCCGCTTCTTTACGCCTGTTGTAGGATGCCCGGGAACATTCGCAATGCCCGCGCCAGCCAGCCCAACGCGCCGATTTCGCGAATATCAGGGCCTTTGAGACAATAAGTCAAACACTATGGCGACATTCACCGGAGGCATCGGAACCGGCGGCAAATGGCTGCTGGACAGAATCGTCGGCTGGATTGCCGCCACCGGCATCAACCCCAATTTTCTGACTTTTCTCGGCTTGCTCGTGAACTTCGCGGCGGCCGCCAACTTCGCCGTGGGAAATTTTCGCACCGGTGCGCTGATTATTTTCTTTGCCGGCTTTCTGGATATGCTGGACGGGCAGGTCGCGCGGCGGCAGAAACGCGTTACCGCCTTCGGCGCATTCTACGACTCCACGCTGGACCGTTACGCGGACATGGCCCTGTACATGGGCCTACTGGTGTATTACTCGGTAAGCGGCCGCACGCCCTACGTGGTGCTTGCCGCCGTCGCCACCGCCGGCTCGGTGATGGTCAGCTACGCCCGCGCCCGCGCCGAGTCGCTGATCCCGCTTTGCAAGGTCGGCTTCATGGAACGTCCCGAACGCCTCGTGCTCCTCATCATCGGCGGCTTGTTCAATCGCATGGGCCCGGTCCTGTGGGTCATCGCGGTCATCTCCACCATCACCGTCATTCACAGAATTTTCCACACCTGGCAGGAAACTCGCGCCGGCCGCACCATCCCCGGCATCAAACTCGCCCAGTAACGCCGCCGAAACGCCCTGCCGCAACCGCTCACGCCCTCACCGCATCTCGAAACCCGACGCCACAATCTCCCGCACCCGTTCCCGCAACGCCGGCACGTCTTCCTTTGTCATCATCGCCGTCTCAATCGTGTCGTGCAACACAATCGTCACCACGCCCGGGCGCAGCATCCAGTGTCCGGTGCGAAAGTGTTCGAACGATCCCGCCAGCGTCACCGGCACGATGGGCACCCCGAGTTGCTGCGCCAGGCGAAAGCCCCCATCTTCAAATTCACTCAGACTCCCGTCGCGCGTCCGCTTGCCTTCCGGAAAAATAATTAAACTCGTACCGCTATCCAGCGCCGCCTGCGTCTGCCGCCACAAGCGCTTCAAATCGGAGGGCCGCCGCACGTCCGGTACCGGCACATTCCCAAATCGCTTCATCAACCAGCCATACACCGGAATCGTGAAGTGCGATTCCAGCTCCCACCCGCGCACGTACTGCGGAATCGCGTTGTACAAAAGAAACGGGTCGAAGAGGTTCACGTGATTGCACATGAAAAAACATGTGCGCTGCGCATCGAAGCCGGGCGCGCGCCGCACCTCGATATGCGCTCCCGAAAACCGCGCGATGCGCCGGCACAATCCGCGTTGCAGCCAGTCATGCTTTCGCGGATCGAGAAAAATCGCCAAAAAAATCAGCACCGGCACGCTAATCCAGAAATGCAGCAAGGTGAGCGCCCACAGCAGCGCGCTGCGTACCGTTTCCCAAACGCCCTTCATATGCAGACGTCCACTGCTCCCGGCAGAATTTCCAGCACACGCGGCTCCAGCGTAAACACCTCGCCGTCAATCGTCACGTCCACCGCTTCGCCAAAATTAAATTCTACCCGGCGCACCGCCTTGCGCGACGCCAGCGGATGCTTCGTGTGGCTCCCGTCGTACAGCCGCGGCAGCAGCCACAGCAATTTCAATCGGCCAATCGGCCCCCACCTCACGAACTCAATCAATCCATCCGCGGGGTCGGCTTCCGGCGCCACCAGCATCGTCCCGCCGGTAAATTTACTGTTGTTGAGGCTAAGAAACAGGCAGCGCCGTCCGTCCCACTCCGTCTCTTCGTCGCTGCGCAGGGGAAACGCCCGCCGCCGCAGTTGCGCCAATTTCACGAAAATTCCCAGCAGGTAACCGAAGTGCCCCAGCGGTTTCAGATGCCGGTTTGCGTACGCCGCCACATCGGCGGCGAATCCCACGCTTACCAGGTTGAACGAATAAATCTGCCCCTTCGTGTGCGTCAGCCGCAGCAAATCCACCGCACGCGAGCGCCCTTCCAGCAACGCGCTGACCGAGGCCGCCGCCCCATCCTTCGAAAAATCGCGCAAAAACGAATTACCCGTCCCGAACGGCAGAAACCCCAGGCTTACCCGCCGCGCCGGCGGCCCTTCCGCAAAGATCCCATTCAAAATTTCATGCGCGGTCCCGTCGCCCCCCACCGCCAGAAATTTTCGGTAACCCTGCGCATACGCCTCGCGCGCCAGTTGCGCGGCATGCCCCGCGGCCGCCGACGCAATCACGTCAATCGACAATCCTCGCGCGCGCAGTTCCGCCAGCTTCGGCCCAGCCAGCTTCGCCGCGCGCCCCCCTCCCGCCGCGGGATTCACGATGGCAATAAATCGTTCCATGCGCTCGGCTGCTTTCCCGTCCCCAAGATTAGCGCGCAGCTTACAACGGCTGGACCGCCGACGCACGCTCCAGCGTCGCCAGCTGCTCTCTTAATTTCTCCCGCAAGACTTTCTGCGACGCATTCCGCGGAAAATCCTCCGCCACCAGCACCAGCCCATGCACGCGTTTGTAATTCAGCAGCCGGTTATTTCGCTCCACCATCTGCTGCCGCAACTCGTCCGTAAAATTCTGTCCCGCTTCCAGATGCACCACCAGCACCAATTGCTCTCCCACCATCGACCCGCGCGGCCAGATATAATCCGCCGCAAACACGCACAATTCCTTCACCGGCAAACTTTCGAACGCCCCCTCAATGTCCTCCGGATAAATATTTTTCCCCTCTTCCGTCACGATCATATTTTTCTTCCGCCCCGCCAGATGCAAATGCCCCTGCGCATCGAAATGCCCCAGGTCGCCCGTTCGCAACCATCCATCCACAATCGTGTTCGCGGTCAGCTCTGGCTCGTTCAAATACCCCGCCATCACCGTCTTGCTGCGCACGTGCACTTCGCCAATCCCTGCGCTGTCCGCATTCACGATGCGCACTTCCATCCCCGGCAGCGGCTTCCCCACGGTGTCCGCGCGAAACGGTTTTAAATCATTGACGGTGATCGCCGTCCCCGCCTCCGTCAATCCATACCCGTTCGCCACCGGAATCCCCAGATCATAAAAAAATTGCAGCGTCTGCGGCTCCGTAAACGCTCCGCCCACTATAATCGTCAGCAACTCTCCGCCAAACGCGCTATGCACCTGCGGCAAGAGCCGCCGGCTAAGCCCAGGCCGCGGTCGCCTCTTTGTCAGCCACTTATTCACCTCCACCAGCAAATCAAACACCCGCCGCTTCCCGCCAGACAACTCTGCAAACCGCGCGAGTAATCCCTTCTGCAAATTCTTCAACACCAGCGGCACCAAACTCACATAAGTAATCTTGTACTTCGCAAACGCCTCCCGCACGAACTCCGGTCGCAGCGTGCGCAAATGCACCACCGCCGCCCCGCACACAAACGGCCCAAAAAATCCCACCATAAAATCAATCGCGTGGTTCGTCGGCAAAATACTCAAGTACCGCACGCCCGGCCAAAACGGATACAGCGAAGTCAGCGCCACGCACTGCTCGAGATAATTCTCGTGCGTCATCATGCAGCCCTTCGGCTGCCCCCCAGTCCCCGAGGAATACACGATACTCGCCAGATCCCCGCGTTCACGCCCCACAAACGCCGGCGTCCCGTCCGCGCGATATTCCTCCCAACGCAACGCCCCCGCCAACTCCGCCTTCGCCGGCGTCTCCGTCACCAGCACCAATCGCAAATCCCCGCACGCCGCGCGCCCCTCCGCAGCCGCCGCCAGTTGCCGCCAGATCGCATACTCCGTGATCAGCATCGCCGCCCCGGAATGCCGCAGCAATCCCCACTGCTGCTCCGCCGTCAGCTTGTAATCCAGCGGCACCAGCACGCCGCCGCAATTAAAAATCGCATACGCGGAAATCAGCCACTTGGACTGATTCGTCATGATGATCGACGCCCGCTCCCCTGCGCCAAACCCGCCATCTTGCAGCGCTTTCGCCAGCGCCGCAGCGCGTTCCGCAAACTCCCGATACGTCAGCCGGTGATTCTCGCGCTCGCGGTCCGCCTCAATCAGGCACACTTCGCCCGCAAACGCCTGCATCGCTTCCCGCAGCGCCGCTCCTATGGATGAATATTGCGAAAGATCCAGCATTTACAGGCGGGATTGTATCCGTTCGGCCAGCGTCTGAAAATCGCTCACGCCCTGCATCTCATAATCCGGCAGCTCAATCGAAAAATGATTCTCGAGGCGCGAGAGCAGTTCCAGCGCCTGCAAACTGTTGATCCCCAGCTTGCGAAAAAAATCGTCGCCAGGCGCCAGCGTACCCGGCGCCACCTTGAAATGGTTCGCCGCCAACTCCAGCACTTCCTGCGTAGTTTGCTCCAGTGTCCGCGTCATGCGTCCCGTCCAACCCATGCGTAAATCGGCAGTCTCATCCAACAACCGCCAAGCAAGCTTTCTTCGGCTGTAGCACAGGCTTCAGCCTGTGCGCCTTTGTCTAACCCAAGCCAGCTTTTGGTGTCCTGGCTCTCGTACGCCCATCTTCAGTGGCCCAGACTTCAGTCTGTGCGCCTCGGCCGGTGACTCGCCACTCA
>PMOV01000300.1 GCA_003161195.1 Acidobacteriota bacterium
CGCTTTTGATGTGACCCCTGAGGTAGAGACGAGCAATTCTTTCTAAAGAAGGCTGCTAAAACTCTGTGCTGGAGGGGATACTCGCGTGGAACGGGAGCCGGCCTTATCCTCACTTTTCGAAGCCGCCGAGCGAGGAGACACTTCGGCGGCTGACGCGCTGTTCGGCGCGCTCTATTCTGAGTTACACCAGACTGCTAAGCGTGAGTTGGCCCGGCAAGGATCCTCTATTAGCCTAGGCGCCACCACTATCCTGCATCAGGCCTATATCGAGATGGCGGGGCGAGAGGGAGTCTCGTTTCCCGACCGCGCTCGATTTATGGGGTACGCCGCGCGGGTGATGCGCGGATTGATCATCGACCACGTCCGAAGGCGACAAGCCCAGAAACGCGGTGGACAATTCAAACTGACTTCCGCGGAGACAGAAATTGAGGATGTTCCGATCGACCGCGACCTGAATCGCATTAGCGACGCACTGGATGAACTCGCAAAAACTGAGCCACCACTTGCCGAACTGGTGGACCTGAAGTTTTTTTGCGGTTTGACGTTCGCCGAAATTGCATCTCTGAGAGGCACTTCGGAGCGCACGGTGCAGCGGCAGTGGGAGAAGGCCCGGATCTATTTACACCGCAGCATCCGCGCGAATTTGGAAATCTGAGCCGCCACGGACATTTTCCACCGTAACTACTTACATCAATACAATTTACGTATCCCTGAGGTCCCGGCAGCACCGGTCCCGGGCTCTGCATTGGCCGCCAGCTAGAGAGTTTTGGCCAAATTTAATTGTCTCCCCTGTCGTCTTTTGCCTCGCATTTCCGATTATTCGATTAGACGCCCTAGACCTATGTCTCCCGCTTGGGTGTGCTGGATCGGTCCCGAAACGTGAATTTGTGAGCGGCTGCTTTGCCGTGAAACCGCTATTCGTGTGTTCGGAATTACGACTTGGAACCGGAACCACTTGAGTGATGCCGCCTGGAATACTACCCAAGGGGATCGAATTATGAATCTCGCAAAACCTAGCTGCGAAAACAATCGACGGAGCTGCTTGCCCTCCCTTGGAAGCTGCAATACGCACCTTCGGCGACGGTTTACACGCTGGGCGACGCTGGCCGCAAGTCTTCTCGCCGTTCTAGCCTCCGGGCAGCGGAGCGCCGCGAATACCATTTTCGTGACGACACTGACGGACAAAGTGAGCACCACGGGCGGTTGCTCACTGAAGGAAGCCATCTACTCTGCGACGCTACACGACACACTGGATGGCGTGCACGGAATCGCGATCGATTACACGATTCCTGATCACTTTATTACGACCGGATGTGAGATTGGCAGCGGCAACGACACGATTATTCTGCCCACCGGCGCGATTCCTCCCACGTTCCAGCTGACCATGGACACTAGCTGGGACGCTCACAATCCTTACGGGCCCACGGCGACGCCGATCATCAACTCGAACATCACTGTTCAGGGCTACGGCGCCACGCTGCAATGGGCCGGCACAGGGCATGCCAGGGCATTTGCGGTCGGGCCAGCGACGATCACAACTCCCAACGGGGTCTCCTCTGGCACCGGAAGCCTGACGCTCCTGAATGTTCAGGTTACGGGTTTTGCTGCAAAGGGCGGCGACGGTGCTCAAGGCGGCGGCGGTGGTCTTGGCGCAGGTGGCGCTATCTATGTCCAAAACGGAAGTCTGACCGTTGAAAACAGCACCTTCGACGCCAACGTCGCGACCGGCGGCAACGGAGCTGGGGGTGGCGTCGCCGCTGGTGGCGGGGGCGGTCTTGGAGGTAACGGAAACATTGGTACCAATGCAATTATTATCGATGTATCTACCAGTGGAGGTGGTGGGGGAGGGGCGCGCGGCAATGGAGGAGACGGGCTTGGCGGTGGCGGCGGTGGCGGCGNNGTGGCGGCGGTGGCGGCGGTGGAACGGTTGAGCCGGGTGCAGAAGTGCCCGGCGGATATCTCTGCGGTGGAACTGGAGGCTCCTCGGCGTTCGGAGGCAACAACGGTCATGATGCCAGCTGCCCAGGAGGTGGCGGCGGTGGCGGCGGCTCATATATGGCTCCGCTTACCGAGCCCGAGTCGCACAGCTCCGGCGGCAATGGCAATTACGGCGGAGGCGGTGGTGGTGGCAACGATTATGGTGGCAGCGGCGGGTTCGGCGGGGGAGGCGGGGCAGGCTCTACCGAAAGCGGTGGCTCGGGCGGTTTCGGAGGTGGAGGCGGAGCCACCGGCACGTCCGGATTCCCTTTTGGACCCGGATCAGCAGGTCCATACGGGGGCTCCGGTTCCACAACGAGCGATTCAGGCGGAGGCGGCGGCGCGCTCGGGGGTGCCATTTTCGGCGACACGGCATCGGTCCTCATTGAAAACAGTACGTTCGCGAACAACCAGCTATTCGATGGCCAAGGCGGCAGCGACGACGGCGGCAAGGCGAACAACGGGGGCGCAGCAGGCGGAGCTATTTTTGCGCGCGGCGGGTCGCTGACGATCATCGATTCGACAATCAGCGGCAATCAAGCCGATGGTTCCGGGGCCGGAGTGGTGGTTTATGTCGATGGTGGGCCCGCGAGTTTCACCCTCGACGATACGATCATCGCCGGCAATGGCGCGAACGAGTGTTACGTCACAGGGGGCGTAACTGTGACAGGTGTCGGAAATCTGATTTTGAGCAACGGCGCGGGCGGCTCACTTGGTGCATGCCCAGGCGTAGCTGTCACGACCGATCCGCAACTTGGGCCGTTGCAATTGAACGGTCCCGGCATCACGCCAACGATGGCGATTTCCACTTCGAGCTCGGCGTTCAACGCGGCCGATCCAACAACTTCTCTACCGACCGATCAACGTGGAGTAGACCGTCCGCAGGACGGCGGCTCTGACATTGGCGCCTTCGAGGCGTGCGCGCCGCCGATTCGCTCGAACCCCAATGAGGTTACCTGCGTGGTTTTCACGAAGGCTCCCCCACCAGTCACGGTGCCTCTGACCATTCAGGTCTCCCCAGCGGGCGGTGGCACTACCTCCCCAGCGGCGGGCACGACGGATGAGGTCGAGGGCACCGTAATCATTGCGACGGCCACGCCAAATCCTGGCTATTACTTCACTGAGTGGTTTTACAACGACAGTTTTTTCGTAACAAATTCCAGCGTCGGCGGGGTGATGAATTCACCTTTAACGCTTGAGGCGATCTTCCTTCCCTGCGGGTGCGCCGCGGACGTGACCAACTCCTTGACCGTCACGCCCGGTCCCATCGTTCTCAATCCGGTGACCAAGCACTACGCGCAGACAGTCACGGTCAAAAACAATTCTGCGAATACGCTTGCGGCCCCGGTTTCGCTAGTCGTTCAGAATTTGACCGAGGGCGTTACCCTGATCAACGGGTCGGGCGTGACAACGTACGTGACGCCCCGCTTGAGCCCCTTTATCGGCACAAATGTCAATCTCGCGCCAGGGCAATCCACTTCCTTCACCCTGCAGTTCGAAAATTCGACGAACGCTGCGATCAGCTACACCACGCGTGTAGTGTCCGGCCCCGGGGTCATATAGGAGAGCGCACATGAATGCAATCTTTCGTTCCTCGGTTAAATCTCGGAGCATTCGACGTCACGATTGGAGATTCGCGGCGGGCATGGCTCTGACCCTGGCACTGTTGCTCTCCGGTTCGGCCCAGCGCAGTTCTGCCGCCACCATTTACGTCACCACATTACAAGAAGGGATAGGCACCGGGGCGTGTTCGCTGGCCGAAGCCGTGTATGCCTCGAATCTGCAGGCCAGCATGGCGATCAATGGCTACATGGGAGGTCTGGTGGTGATTGGGCTACCGTATCAGTCTGCCCCACCAAACTACGTCGCCACCGGGTGCGTCGCTGGTACAGGCGACGATGTGATCGTTCTCCCTCCCGGGCAAGTGCTCCAATTCACGCAACCAATTGAGGACGTCAACGATGTGATGGGCCCCGCGGCCACGCCTGTCATCACTTCCACCATCACGATTGCGGGCTACGGGGCCACCCTGCAGGGAGGGCCGTGTGTGCCTCCTCCACCTCAAGGGCCCCTTGGTTGCTTTCGCGCCTTCAACGTAGGTCCCGGAGGCAACCTCACAATTCAAAATACCTACGTCAAGGGTTTTGCGGTAATGGGCGGCGCGGGTTTAGCCGGCGGCGGAGGCGGCATGGGCGCAGGTGGAGCAGTCTATGTTCGCGGCGGAACTCTCATAGTCGAAAACACTACATTCGATGGAAACCGCGCATTCGGCGGGAACGGTGGAAGCAGCACGAGCGGAAGTAGCGGTGGAGGAGGTGGCGGCGTTTCCGGCTTTGGATCAGGCCAAATCCAGGATTCATATGCGGAACAAGGGGGAGGAGGGGGAGGTTCTGCGGGCAGCGGCGGTGTAGGAACGTGTTGCGGGACAGGTTCCCAGAGCGCCGGAGGTGGCGGAACTTTGTTTTCCGCAGGTACTGCTGGCGGCTACGCCTGCGGTGGAGATGGCGGAATTATAACTGGCAACGACTTCCTAGACGTCACTTTCGGCGGAAATGGTCAGAATGCGAGATGTGATGGTGGCGGCGGCGGAGGCGGAATTCAGGGGACGGTAACGAGCGGCAACGGCGGCGCCGGAGGTTACGGGGGCGCTGGNNCGGAGGCGGAGGCGGTGCTGGACCCAACGGCGACGTGGTGGGTTCAGGCAATCCGGGTGCCGGCGGAGGTCCGTATGGCGGTAACGCAGACCATCTAAACGGTGGCGGTGGCGCTGGGCTCGGCGGCGCGATCTTCAATGACAGCGGCGGCGTTCGCATAAGCAACAGCACATTTACCAACAACACCGTTACACGCGGTGTTTCCGGCGGCGGGGCTGCCGATAACGGTGGCGACGGTGGCGGCGCGATCTTCAACATCAATGGGCACCTCACCGTAACGGACGTGACCATTGCCAATAATCAGAGCACTGGGTCGGGTGGCGGTATCGTCGTGATTCAGACGGATCCCAATGCATCAACGATTTTAAATCTCGACGACACCATCATTTTCAACAACGGATCGATGGTGAACGGCGAGCTGACCAACGCCGCCAATGAGTGCTGGATTATCGGCAGCGGCGTTGGCGTGAACGGCGCAGGCAATTTAATTCAAAACAACAATGGCTGCGACGGTGTGGTTACCACCGGCGATCCACAACTCGGCCCGCTGCAGAATAACGGCGGGTACACACCGACCCTAGCCATTCCCGAAACCAGCGCCGCATTCAACGCCGCGGATCCCTCGACCTCGCTGAGCACTGATCAACGCAACGATCCGCGCCCGGAAATGGGTGGCTTTGACATAGGTGCGTTCGAGCTGTGCATTGCCCGGAATCCGAACATCGTCGGCGAATGCAGCGGTCCGGGGGGCATCGCGCCTCCGCCGGAGCAGCTAACCATTCAAGTTTCACCTTTCGGTGCAGGCACCACGACTCCTGCGCCGGGAAGCTACAACGAGCCGGAAGGCACCGTTGTCTCGCTGACTGCGATTCCGGCGTTGGGCTATGCGTTCGGCAGTTGGTCTGGGAACGTCGGTAATCAGCAAGGCGCATCGACGCCCATTGTCATGCTTACACCCCAGGCCGTAACCGCCAACTTCGTCTCGTGCAATTGCGTCGTCGACATCAGCAGCTCTTTCACGGTGACGCCTGGACCGATCGTTCTGAATCCTGTTACCAGGCAATATGCGCAAACCGTGACGGTCACCAATACTTCCCACGGCGTATTTTCCCCCGCGATTTCGCTGGTGCTCGACAACCTGGCCAATGCGACGCTGGTCAACGCGACGGGAACAACGTCGTTCGGCTCACCTTCGGTCTCTCCCTACATCACCATGAATCTCATTCTCAATCCGGGACAAATGGCTACGTTCAGTTTGCGGTTTAGCGATCCAACTAACGGCGCGATCACTTACACGACTCGTATTCTCGCTCCGTGAAACGAAAAAGGAGAAAAGGTATGAACATCAAACGCAGTTTTCCAATCATTGCCGCAGCGGCGCTTCTCGCTGTGTGTGGGCCCGTTGGCAGAGCCGATACATTCGACGTTTCGTTGAACACTTCGGCGCTGTCGGGCACGACGCAGATATTGGCGTTCGGGCTGAACGACAGCGACGGCTCGAGCAACACCGTATCCCTCACCGGTTTTAATTTCGGCGTGGGCAGCGCGGTTGCTGGCACGCAAGACTGTACACTTGGCGCCTTGTTGAGCGGCGCGGGCTGCAGCGGCAATTTGACCGGCGGAGTAACGCTTTCCGATGCCAGCGCCAGCGAGGTCTTTTTCGATCAGGAGTTCACCGTCGGTTCCTCGTTGTCTTTTGCAATGACCACGACGAATGCATTTGCTGGCGGCATTCCCGATGGGTTCGCGATGTACCTATGTGATGTGGGCTTGGACACCTGCTACTCGGACGATACGGCTTCGGGAGCCTTGTTGATCCTTGGACTTAACGGTGCGCCGCTTACGCCGTCGAGCTTTACCCTGAATGGCGCGAGCGCGCAAGACTTGCCCGCCCCAGTCGTCACCGTGGGGAGCGGGACGGGCACCACGCCCACCCCCGAGCCCGGGAGTTTGCTCTTGTTCGGACTCGGCGCACTCGTGCTCGCCTTGGGCACGAAGGCTACGCGAGTCGCCGGCCAACTGAATTCTCGCTAACCGCGGAGTGCTACCACGAGAACCAAGGCAGACGGAGAATTCTGCTTGCACAACGAAAAGGGATCGGAAAGAATGACGCACGCAGAAACGGTAGACCCGAGCCGGCTGGCATCAATGTCTACTTTCACTCCCGAACAGTGGCAAGAGATAAGCCCATACCTGGACCATGCGCTCTCCTTGAGCGAGGACGAACGTAAGGGTTGGCTACAGTCGTTCCGTTTGGAGAAACCAAAGCTCGCAGAAGCTTTGCTGCAACTATTGGAAGAGCACCGCGCGCTTGCCGATGAACACTTCCTAGAGAGCGCGCCTGTCCGCGTCGCGGGTGGCATCCCACTACTCGACCAGAAAGTAGGCGCATATAGCCTGATATCGCTGATCGGCCAGGGTGGAATGGGTAGCGTCTGGCTGGCCGAACGTAGCGACGGCCGGTTCGAACGTCAAGTAGCACTCAAGTTTCTATCGTTCCCGTTGACTCGCGGCATACGCGCCGAGCGTTTCAAGCGGGAGGGCCAGATTCTTGGCCAGCTTACGCATCCCAATATCGCGGAGCTGATCGATGCGGGCGTCGCGCCAACCGGAGAACCCTATCTTGTGCTTGAATATGTCGATGGTTTCCCAGTCGACCGATATTGCGACCAGCAAAAGCTCGATGTAGACGCGCGTATCCGGATTTTTCTCGACGTAGTGAACGCTGTGGCTCATGCACACGCTAACCTGATTGTTCACCGTGACATTAAACCCTCCAACGTTTTGGTCCGCAGTGACGGCCAGGTAAAGCTACTGGACTTTGGCATCGCTAAGCTGCTCGCAGAAGGCGTAAATGCAACAGCAACCGTAATCACGGTCGAAGGTAGGGGAGCTATGACTCCTCAATTCGCGGCGCCTGAGCAAGTGACGGGCGAGGCGATCACCACGGCAACGGACGTCTATGCTCTCGGTGTGTTGCTTTATCTTCTCTTGACTGGGCAGCATCCTGCCGGTCAGAAACTGCACTCCACGGCTGAGCTGGTTAAGGCGATCCTCGAATGCGAACCGTCGCAGCCATCTACCCTCGCCCTCACCGCCGAGTCCAAGCAGCTGGCCGAAACGCGGGCAGCGACCCCGGAAAAACTCCGTAGGCAGCTGCGCGGCGATCTCGACACGATCATTTGTAAGGCGTTGAAGAAGAATCCTGCAGAGCGCTATCCATCTGTCACCGCTCTAGCAGACGATCTGCAACGGTTTCTTCGGCACGTGCCGATTAGTGCCCGCCCCGACACCATCGGTTATCGCGCCGCCAAATTCCTGCGCCGCAACCGCACTGCAGTGACATTCACCGCCGCCGCGATGGTGCTTGTGATTGGCAGCCTCTCCGCGGGACTTTATGTGGCCAATAGCGAACGAAAAGTTGCGGAACGCCGATTCGCGGAAGTGCGTCAACTCGCGAACAAGTTCATTCAACTCGACAACAAGATCAGAGGTTTGCCGGGTTCTACCCAAGTCAGAATGGAAATGGTTACGGACTCGCTGCAGTACCTGAGCTCGCTCAGCAGCGAAGCTCCGGTGGACAAGGACCTCGCGCTCGAGATCGCCTACGCTTACGTGCGTGTGGCACATGCGCAGGGGGACCCCACATCTCCGAACTTAGGGCAATTTGCGGAGGCCGAGTCCAGCCTCAACAGTGCTGCGAGATTTGTAGACCCTATTCTCGCGAAAGATCCACGTAATCCACGGGCGCTATTCATCGCTACAACCATCGCCCACGACCGGATGACCCTGGCTGAGTCTCGTGGGGATCGTTCCGAAAGGGTTAAGCATGCCACGGAGGCCGCCTCGCTGATTGAGCGATTTATGGACACTCGTCCCGTCAAGTTCGGCGATCTTTACAGCATGAGGTACTTCTACGCCAACGTCGCCTGTGCGTATTTCGACTCGAGAGAACTCGACAAGGTCATTTTGTATTCCCAGCGCGGCTTGAACATCCCCTTACAGGGACCTCGAGCGAACGACTTGCGTGGCTTGATTCTTAGCTATTTGAGTGCTGCGCAATGGCAGTCCGGCGATCTAAATAATGCCTTGAAGACCGCGGGTGAGGCCATTGAGCTGGAAAAGACCGAAGCGGCGGAGGGACACGCGTCGCTGCTCATCAATCTGGCGAACGCGTACGACCTGGAAGGCATGATCTTGGGGCGACAGGATGCCGAACCAACCCTCGAGCGCACTCGCGAAGCGCTCGGCGATTTTCAAAAGGCTTTGGATATTGCCGAAGATCTCGCAAGCAAGGATGCGGACGATTATCTGGGCCGGCACAACGTTGCAGTGTTCGGATTGGAAGTTGGCAACATTCTCCGACACACCGATGTTCGCAAAGCCTTGGCTGTTTACGATCATTCCTTGACGCGTATCCGAGAAGCCAAGACCAGTTCTAGCACCCAGCGAGACGAGGCGGCGTTGCTGGTGGGCTCCTCTTACGCCCTTCGTTGGCTCGGCCGCGAAAACGAGGCGAAGCAGCGGCTCGATCGAGCTTTCGAACTGTTGCATGCGGCCCAGCAATACCCATTTGACAAGGTCGAGCCGATGAGTGACGCCTACGATGCTTTGAGGGCTCGAGCTGACGACTACGCACAAACCGGCCAAGTGGACAAAGCAAGTGAAAGCTATAGGCAACTGCTGGACAAGATGATGGCTTGGAATTCTGATCCACAAAATGATCTTCAAAGCGCGACGTGCCTTTCGCGAACCTGGACTGCACTTGCTGTCCTGCTACGCCAAGCCGGACATGTTGAAGAAGCTGATCGTTTTGAAGCGCTAAGAGCGGATCTTTGGAAGCATTGGAGTGAAAAGCTTCCGAATGCCCAAGCTCTTCTCCGTCAATCGCTAAGCAATTTATTCAAGGGCGGCAACGGGCAGAGTTATTAGCCACGCGACCCGGGC